>NZ_CP077092.1:2810892-3123214 GCF_014268585.2 Pseudomonas iranensis | reverse complement strand
AAAGCATTACCAGCGGAATGGCTGCCCAATACCCAACGTATGGAACTATCGTCAAGCCGACCAGCGCCCCCAGTGCCAGAGCTTCTCCTTGGCCGAAGTTAAGAGTCGATGACGTCGAGAACGTCAGTTGGTAGCCAAAGGCAATCACAGCGTAAATCATGCCTACGGAAACCCCGCTAAGCAGGACTTGAAGTAGCATTCCGTCCATCTTTCACCTCTTCAGCGCGCAGGGCGCCGTGGCGCTCAGATGTCTGGGCGCCTGATTGTGGGAAATGATTAGTTCGCTTGAATCTTGCCGCGGTCTGCGTCGTAGGCGAAGACCACTTGGCCGTTCTTGATCTCACCCATGATGGCTACGTTCGTGGTTTTGAACGCCTCATGGTCAGTTTTGGAAAACGGCTTGTTGTAAGTCATGACTAGCCCTTCAACCGGGGCCTGAAGATCCTCAAGAGCTTCCTTGATCTTGGTGCCATCGGTGGATTTGGCCTGTTCGATTGCGGCGGCCAACAGATAAATGGAGTCATAGCCTTGGGCTGCCCACACGGGGCCAGGGATCCGCGTGACACCATAGGCCTGCTCGAACTTCTTGATGAAGGCTTCGCGCTTGCCAGCGGCCCCTTCGAGAATGAAGGTCTGAGGCATACGGACAGCTTCAGCGTTCGCGCCAGCGTTTTCCGCAAAGTTAGGCATGGAGAGCGTCCAACTACCGATCATGGGAACCTTCCAGCCAAGCTTGGCCATGCCATTGGCAATTTGAGCGAGTTCAGGCCCTACGCCATAGGTCAGGATGACCTGAGCCCCTTTCATTCGAGCTCTAAGCAACTGCGGCGTCATGTCCACATCTTTGATATTGAATTTCTCCACGGCGACAGGACTGATGCCCCGTTCTTTGAGTACACCCTCCAGGTCGGCTCGACCGAGTTGGCCATAGTTCGTGGAGTCAGCAAGGATTGCGACCTTTTCGAAATGCCGATTGTCGATTGACTCCTTCACGATCATTTCAGCTTGAAGTCGATCTGGAAGCGAAACGCGGAACACATAGCTGTCAGGCAGGAACGCCTTGGTCACGTCTGAGCCCGATGGGCCCGGGGTGATGATCGGAATTTTTGCTTCTTGGTAGAAACGCTGACTGGCTAGCATGACGCCGGTGTTAATGACGCCGACAGCCGCCACGATTTGATTCTTGTAAATCAGCTCCTGGGCTACCTGAATGCCGCGCTCATTTTTCGCTTCGTCATCACGCTCTACCAACTCCAATGGACGGCCCATGACACCGCCCTTTTCATTGATTTCCTTGACCGCAATTCGCATGGCATCACGCATGGAGACGCCCATTGGAGCGGAGCCTCCCGTATACGGGCCAGGCACGCCGATCTTGATTGGTTCGTCGGCAAAGGCGGCGCAGGCTGTTACAAGTGTTAAAGCTGCGGCAACATGGCTGATGAGTCGTTTCATTTTCATTCTCCGTTGTTCTTGTTCTGGATGATCTGAAACATGGAGCTAGTGAATGTGCAGGCCTCCATTCACATCCAGCACGACACCGGTGACGTAGCTGGAAAGATCAGATGCGAGATAGAGACAAGCTTTGGCTACGTCGTCAGGACACCCAATGCGTCCCAATGGTGTGGCTAACAGGGTTTTTTCGCGGTTGTCGCTAGATAGCCGGCCCGCGATGAGGTCTGTCTCAATCAGGCCGGGCGCTACCGCGTTCACTCGGATTTGATCAGGCGCCAGTTCCCGGGCCAGGGCCTTGGCGAGGGCTTGGACAGCCCCCTTTGCCGCTGAGTAATGGGCTCCGCCCATAACGCCGCCACCGCGTTGCGCGGAAACGGAACTCATGCAAACAATCGCGCTGCTTTTCTGGGCCCGCATACTCGGGACGACGGCCTTAGCCATGTTCAGCGAGCCCCGCAGGCTCACGTCCAGAACCAGGTCGTAGCCTTGATCATCAATATCCAATACTTTCCGGGGTTGGCTGACCCCTGCATTGTTGATAAGGATATCGATCCCACCGAACTGGGCGAGCGCTGTCGCCACTGCTGCCTGGCAGCAAGCGAAATCACGAATGTCATAATTCAACGCCAGCGCAGGCGTCGGCAGTGCAGCGACACGCTCGGTATCGTATGGAGCTATATCGACCAAGACCACATTTGCCCCCTCCTCGGAAAAACGCTGGGCTATCGCCCAGCCAATTCCGTTGAGGGAAGCACCGCCCGTTACAATTGCGACTTTACCTTGCAAGTACATGGCAACCTCCAACTCTGACGACAAGCTCTGGCGCATCAGTGGATGTGCAAGCCACCGTTGACGTCGAGGATCACGCCAGTGATGTAGCTGGAAAGGTCGGACGACAAGAACAGGCAGGCATTTGCAATGTCGGCAGGCAACGCCATGCGCCCCAATGGGGTCGCCGCCATCGCTGCAGCATGCATTTCAGGGGTGAGTTTGCCGATCAGCAGCTCGGTATCGACGAGGCCAGGGGCGATGGAGTTGACCCGGATGTTGTCGGCGGCGAGCTCACGAGCCATTGCCTTCGCCAGCGTCTGGACGCCGCCTTTGGCGGCAGCGTAATGAGGCCCGCCCAGGACACCTCCTCCGCGTTGGGCAGCGACCGAGCCCATGCATACGATCGCGCCACTGCGGTTGGTGCGCATGTGTGGCACCACAGCGCGTGACATGTTGTACGCACCGCGCAGACTGACATCCATGACCAGGTCGTAATCGTCCATCGTGCTGTCCATCAGCCTAAAAGACTGACTGACGCCTGCGTTGTTGATCAGGATATCGACCTTCCCGAACGACTCAACAATAGAGTTCACCGCCGCCAGACACAGCGCTGGATCGCGTACATCGCACGTCAGTCCAAGATGACCGTCACCCAGCTCCTTGGCAGCAGTCACAGTGTGTTCAAGGTTTAGGTCAAGCAAAGCAACACGGGCGCCATTCAGCGCGAAGCACTTCGCCGTTGCCCAACCGATGCCCTTCATGGAAGCGGCGCCGGTTACGATTGCAGTTTTGCCTTCAAGTAGCATTTGATCACCTTTATTGTTTTTGGCTGGTGAGTTGCGAACTTCGTAAGCGTCCGGTTAGGTCAGGGTTGAAGCACGACCGAACCGGTAGTGCGTCCATTGGCCAGGTCGTCGTGAGCCTTGCCCGCCTCTTTGAGTGGGTAGCAGTGCTCCGTACGAATTTTCAGAACACCCTCGCTGATCAAGCCGTAGAGCTCAGCAGCACCGCGCTTGAAATCGGCGTCTTCCGCGATGTAGTGGGAAATGGTTGGTCGGGTCAGGAACAGCGACCCTTTGTTGCGGGTATGAGCCAACTGGATAGGCTCTACGTCACCAGAAGGCCAGCCGAAGGAAGCCATCAGACCGAAGCGCTTGAGGCAATCCAGAGAACGTTCGAAGGTAGCCTTACCAATGGATTCGTAGACGATGCTGACGCCTACACCATCGGTCAGTTGCTTGGTGCGCTCAACGAAGTCTTCGCTGTTAAGATTAACGGGATACTTGCACCCATATTCCTTCAGCACCTCCAGCTTCTCGGTACTGTCGGTGGTGCCGATTACGTTGGCGCCAAGATGACTGAGCCATTGGCAAAGGATCAGTCCGACACCGCCTGCCGCAGCATGAACCAATACCCAATCACCCTTGTTTACCTCACGTAGTCGAGTCGATAGGTACCAGGCCGTCAGGCCGCGGAACAGGGCACCGGCAGCAATGTTTGGATCGATGTTCTGGTCTGGCAGAACGAACGCTCGACCGGCAGGGACATTGCGTACCTCAGAATAAGAGCCAGGGACAGCGTAGTGATAAGCAATCCGCTGTCCTACCTTGATCTCGCTGACCTCGCCACCCACAGCGGTTACTGTGCCCATACCTGCGAAGCCCAAACCACTCGGCAAGTTCACAGGAAGGATGCCGGAACGCAGCTGGGTATCGATGAAGTCGACACCGATCGCCTCATGACGAACTTGCACTTCATTTGCTGCTGGCGCAGCAATTGGCGCTTGCTTCCATTGCATGACCTCAGGCCCGCCAGTTTGCTCGATGAGCACGTAGCCAGTGGATTCACTCATTTCATATCTCCTATTTAGAGGTGGCGGATTATTGGGCTGTCCAACCGCCGTCGACGCGAATGCAGGTACCAGTGACCATCCGAGCTGCAGGGCTAGCCAAGTAAACGGCGGCGCCTACAATGTCGGAAATGTCAGCCATGTAACCGAGAGGAATTTTCGAAACAAGGAAGTCGTACTTTTCAGGCGTATCAACAATTTTGCGAATGAGCGGGGTATCCACAAAGGTGGGAGCGATGCTGTTGACCCGAATACCGGAGGAAGCGAGTTCGATGGCGAGTGCCTTCGTCAGCCCTTCGATGGCGTGTTTGGTCATGCAGTAGACCGACCGGTTAGGTGAACCGACGTGCCCCATTTGAGAGGTCACATTGATCACGCATGCCTCAGCGGCATCACCTGACTCAAGCATCTTTTTGATGGCGGCTTGCGAGGTCACAAACAGCGCCCGAACGTTCAGGTTAAGCATGAGATCCAGGTTTTCGTCGGTGACGTCCTGAATCGGTTGCGGGAAGTTGGTTCCCGCGTTGTTTACGAGAATGTCTAGCTGCGGCAGGCCGTCAATCACGCTCCTTATTGCAGCGGAGTCAGTGATGTCGCAAACAATGATTGAAGCCTCATGCCCTTCAGACTGCAATTCACTTGCGACATCACGCAGGGCTGATTCCGTCCGGCCTACCAAGGTCACACTTGCGCCAGCTTGGCAAAGCGCAAGTGCGATGCCGGCACCGATTCCACCACCGCCGCCTGTGATCAGCGCATGCTTACCATCAAGGCGAAAAGACTTTGCAACTGAGTAGTTCCGATCAAATGACACATCGGGCTCCTTTTGTTTTTGTGGATGCCGTTACGACGTGTTTGAAGCATAAGGCTGGGTGCGAAACCCATCCAATTCAATTATCATCGGAATTATGAAGATTTTTCGATCAAATGGTAAATGTCATGTCCCTTTCGACTGAACCACGCGCGTTACCGAACGTAAATCTCAAACTCCTGCAGGCATTCTTGCTTGTAGCTGAGCATGGAAGCTTTCGACAGGCTGCTGATTTAACTCATAAATCGCAGTCGGCAGTCACCAGTCAGATCAAGCTGTTGGAAGCACAGCTTGGGCTCTCACTGTTTCACCGCACGACACGTCATGTGAGCTTGACCCGTGAGGGGGAACAGCTCTTGGATAGCGCACGTCGGGCAATCCATGAGATTGAGTTAGGTTTGCGCAAGATTCAGGAATCGGCTGACCTGCAGAGCGGCAGAATATTCCTCGCGTGCTCCACCACGGTGGCCGCCACTCGCCTAGCGAAAATTCTGTCTGCGTTTGATCACGATTATCCTGCGATCGAGGTTTTCGTAAGGGAACTCACCTCTGGCGACATGCACGAAAGCATTCGCAAGGGTGAGGTAGACTTCGGCATTGGCCCTATGAGTGATGCTCAGGATTTCAATTTCGAGCCTGTCCTCACCGAAGATCTCTATGCATTGGTTCCCAAGAAGCTTCTGCCCGACGCGGGAGAGACGATCACGATGGAGGAGTTGGCCAAGCTTCCTCTGCTACTGCTAAACCAAGCCACCGCACTGCGGATGCTGATCGACGAAACTGCAAAGGCGTCTAACCTTACGCTGACGACCCGCTATGAGTTCAATCAGGCACAGACGTTAATTTCCATGGCGAGTGCAGGACTAGGAGCCGCGGTACTTCCATCGGTTGTGCTGCCTGACTACCCTCTTCCAGACACCAGCCAGATGCTGATTGTGCAGCCGAGGATGACCCGGCAGGTGGCGATCATTACTCTGAAAGGACGAGCCCTATCACCTGCAGCGGCCAAGCTCGCACAGTTGGTACGATTGCTCATCGGCTTACCTCATTCGACGCGTAACCGCACCCAACCCTACATGAGCTGACCTCTGTTTCACTCAGAGGCAGGCTTAGGTAACAATAGAGGTATCGCCATCAGCCGGATCGGGTCAGCTAAATCCGCTCCGGTCTGAGGCTGAATATCTTCTGGATCAATCGTGTGAGCGTCTTTCAGCTCTTCAAGAATGGAGCGAACTTGAGGTATGTCACACAGCACCGCTCGTAGACTACAGGCGAAACTATGACGCTCGTCATCCTTGAAGTGGATCTGGTCGACCGTAAAATTGAATCCGAAACTGGCATCGCCTGAGCGGTCTCCTCGATAATCATGATTGCCGGTGTACTCAAGGCGTTCGTTGAAAATCATTCCCATGAACTCATCATAGGATTCGAAGCGCGAATCGTGTTCTAAAAACTGTTGTAGATAAGAAATACCGTTATCACCCTGCAACAGGTACTTACCATACAACGAGTCTCGAAGCACAAATCTGTTGTTTGGTTGGTACTGGTAAGCCACCAATTGTTCTAGAGCTCTCCGCACCCTGCGCTCTAATCCCTCAAGTCTTCTCGGTAGCCCTGTGTCGATGGACACACTTTTGCGGTCAATCCAAAATGTCGAAAGCAGGTAAACAAACTCAATATTCACCTGTGCTCGTAGCATGTCTATGAGTGCCACGCCTGCGGGTACATCAGACCTACTGTTGCCCAGCTTCTCTAGAATAGGCGTTAGCCGCAAATCGAATATCTCAGCAGCGTCCCCAGCGGCTTCATTCAGGCTATCGAGAATCCGCCTGTGGTTCAAAAAGCGCTCCAACTTGGACAGCACCAGTCGGTATCGCTCACTTAAATCGTCCGCGATTTGCACGTCTCTAGTGCGGGCGATAGCTTGCATAACCGGGCGCAGGTCAGCTTGGTACACGTAGGTTTGATTCACCTGAATCACGGAAGCAGGCAAAAGCGAGCGAGGATGCGACTGCGTTTTTATGTGCTTTACGAACCGCCCACTGCTATCTCTGATTTGGCGAATTTCGGCTTCGGAGAAGCTACGAGTAGCGATGCCAGTATCGACGGCCTCGTCCGTAATTCCAACGTATTTTCGTTCCATGACTCTTTCCTACAGACAAGGGAGCCACAGCCAGTGCTGCAAGGCTCAGCAAAAGTGGCCATCTTATCCGATGATCGCTTTGCAAGCCGAACGCTTTGGAATGAGTTAGGAAATGCCACAGCAGCTTCAGGCTGTGGCTTCCCATGGGCATCTAAAAGGGCAAGCTGGCTAGCGAAATAATGCGGTCTGCCCGCGCCAGCACCGGCGCATCGATCATCCGGCCATCCAACTTGAAGGCGCCTAGTTGACTGAGCGCAGCCTCACGGACGCGTCGTGCCCAGTCCACCTCATTCGCCGAAGGGGTAAGGCTTTCATGAATGACGGATACCTGTGACGGGTGGATACACAGCACTCCGCCGAACCCCATGCCTTGTGAGTTCTTCACCGACTCTGCCAAACCGGACACATCAGCAATCGCAGGGTAGACACCATCCAGCGGCGGCGCCAACCTGTTCAGCTTCGAGTGCAAAATGACGCCTGCGCGAAGCGTATTGAGCATGTGTTGGCCGCCTTGGGTGCCCTCCTCCAAAGCTAAATCCACGGCCATGTCGATCGAGCCAAAACAAAGGCGCTCTACGCCAGGCGTCGCTGCGAGGAGTGACAGGGTTGCGGCTCCCGTGGCCGTTTCAATGATCAACCAGAGCGGCTTGCCGCACTCAGACAGCTGCATCACCAGTGCTGGATCTTCTGCCTTCGGTAAC
Organism: Pseudomonas iranensis; assembly: GCF_014268585.2. NCBI lineage: Bacteria > Pseudomonadati > Pseudomonadota > Gammaproteobacteria > Pseudomonadales > Pseudomonadaceae > Pseudomonas > Pseudomonas iranensis. Next base: position 3,115,484 of record NZ_CP077092.1, on the reverse strand, counting down.
ATGATCCCCGCGACGCCTGGTTCGCGATTGCAGAAATCGACGTCAGCTTGGTATTGATCATGGCCCGTACTGTTGATCCTCACCCACACCCCCGCCTCCGGATTTTGCTGAAGGAACGCCTGAAGCGAATCGCGGCCCCCCGGCTTTGCGCTTTCCTCGACAGCGTCTTCAAAGTCGATGATCACTCGGTCGGCGCCCGCGGCCAAGGCTTTGGCAAATCGTTCCGGCCGATCCCCAGGAACGAACAATGCAGACCTGACAATTTGAGTAGCACGGTCAAGCTGATCCATGAAGTTAACTCCAGAATAAATGGCTGGTTATTCAAACGTTACTTGGCCGGTCTGGCTGATGCCGTTGCTTGTGGCTGCCCATATATGAGCGACGCCAGGAGACTCCACAAGCCCGCCTATCTCGACCGTCTGATCTGAGATAATCGGTTGCACGCCTTTAAACGCGAAGCTGCGTACAACAGCGTCAGGCTTAGCCTTGGTGAAGGTTCGAAGAACAAGGGTTGCGGTCAGTGGCCCATGCACCACCAGACCTGGATAACCCTCTGTCTCGGTCACATAACGCCAGTCGTAGTGGATCCGATGGCCATTGAACGTGACTGCCGAGTATCGGAAGAGCATTACCGGATCGATATCTACCTGATCACGCCATTCCGCTTCGGGTGCGGGTTTACCAGGCACGGCTTTATAAGGGCTGGGGTCGCGATAAACGATGTCCTGCTCCTCGGTGAGCATCAGTTCGTTAAGCTGATAAATGCTGTGCTTCACCGTCACAAACAACAGAGAGCCAGAGCGCCCCTCTTTCTCTTGAATCCTTTCAATCGTGGAGATCCGCTCGGCAGGAACACCTACTTTCAGGGGTTTGTTAAATACCAGCCGCCCACCCGCCCACATGCGAGCACGACTACCCACTTCGGGCAAAAATTCTCCAGTTACGGGGTGGCCATCCACACCGATTAACTCGGCTGCTACAGCTTCTTGGAAAAATGCCCAATGCCAAAGCAACGGCAATGGCTCTCCTGCTGCTGGAGCAGGCTCGCTCAACGTACCCGCGATTCGGGTAACCAGCTCGGGGCTGATGGAGTCATGCCGCGTTTGAGTACGGCCAGCCCAGGTTGAATAGTCCATCGGTATTCTCCTCAAACCGCTGCCGATTTGGTAGCTGGCGTGTAACCCACATTAGCCAGGGCGCACGCATCCTCGATGATCATGTCCGCAGCTTTTTCCCCGATCATGATTGCCGGAGCGTTGGTATTGCCTGACGTGATGCTGGGCATGATCGACGCATCCACGACCCTTAGCCCCTGGATCCCATGAACCCGCAAACGGCTATCGACCACCGCCATCTTGTCGTTTCCCATTCGGCAAGTACCCACAGGGTGATACATCGATTGGCCGAACTTGCGGATGTAGCCAAGCAATTCCTCGTCGGTTTGCAGCTGTCGGCCGGGCATCGTTTCCTTCACAACCTTGTCCGCCAATGGTTGCGATGAATAGATATTTCGCATCCAGCGGATTCCGGCAATCATTGCCTTGCAGTCATCTTCATGAGTGAGGTAGTTCATCAGGATGTTCGGGTCGTCGTAGGCACTTGCAGAGTTCAGGCGCAACCGTCCACGGGACTTAGGGCGAACCTGGCTGCACGAGGCTGTGACCACTGGGATCTTCTCTGGGACGATCCGGCCGTCCTCAGTCACGACGATGCTGAATGGACGGAACTGGATCTGGATGTCTGGATACTCGAACGATGGATCGGACTTGGTAAACGAAACGACCTGGGCTGCTGCAGAGGTGAGCAACCCTTTTCGCACGCCTACGTATTGCAGAACATGCGGAATCAGCCACCAGCCTTGGATCTGGTGGTTGATGGACATTTCCGGTGATACCTGATTCAGAAAGTGCACATATGCATGGTCGTGAAGGTTCTCGCCGACGCCCGGAAGATCCTTTACGACCGCAATTCCGTGTTCTTGCAGATGCTCCTTCGGCCCTACGCCAGACAACATCAGAAGCTGCGGGGACGCAATTGTGCCGCCGCTGAGAATGATCTCGCTAGCCATGGCAGTACGCTTCCCGGGCTTACCTTTGATGGCGTAGCTGACGCCGATTGCACGGTTACTTTCAAACAAGATCTTTTCAACGTGGGCGTTGACCAGGATGTCAAGATTCGGTCTGTGCTTTATCGGGTCGAGGAACGCGGTCGCGGCTGACTGCCGCACTCCGTTTTGCATGGTCATCTGTGGGTAACCGACCCCCTCCTGGCGAGCGCCATTGAAGTCGGAGTTAAACGGAATACCAGCGTTTTGAGCTGCCTTGATGAACAGTTGAGAAGCCTGATGAGGATTTACCACGTCTGCGATTGCTAACTCACCATCCGCACCGTGGAAAGCGTCTTCACCACGCAGTTGTTTTTCGCTTTTTTTGTAGTAAGGAAGGACATCGTCCCATCCCCACCCACTGTTCCCCTCGTCTCGCCAATCATCATAATCCTTCGGGTTGCCACGCATGTAGACCAGACCATTGATAGAGCTGGAGCCACCTAACGTCTTGCCGCGAGGGCAATAAAGCACTCGGTTATTGAGGCCTGGTTCCGCAGCGCCCTGATAGCGCCAGTTCACCTTGTTGTTGGAAAACAGCCGCGTCATGCCAGCAGGAATCTTGATCCACAGCAGGTTGTCCGCAGGCCCGGCCTCAAGGAGAAGCACGCGTTTGGAGGGATCGGCTGTCAGTCTATTGGCCAGGACACACCCTGATGAACCTGCACCGATGATGATGTAGTCATAATGTGAGTTGCTCATATAGATACCCATCTCTTGTAGTTGTTTTGAGTGCTTAAACCAAGCCAGTCAGATAGAAGACCGCGATCACGATAAATGCGGCTAGGGTTTTGAAAATCGTTAGGACGAAAATGTCCCCATACGATTGGCGATGCGTGAGGCCCGTAACGGCCATGAGCGTGATGATCGCGCCGTTATGCGGGAGCGTATCCATGCCTCCCGCGCTGATGGATGCGACCCGGTGCATCACTTCTGCGGGAATTCCGTGTTGATGAGCCATCGCTATGAACTGATCGCCCAGGGCTCCCAGCGTCAGGCTCAAACCACCTGACGATGACCCCGTAATGCCTGCGAGAATATTGACGCTGACCGCGAGATTGATCAGAGGGTTCTCTATATGCGCGAGGGAATCAGCCACCATTTTGAATCCAGGCAACGCAGCGATAACTGCCCCGAACCCATACTCAGAAGCAGTGTTCAATCCGGCCAGCAGCGACCCTGAAACTGCGATCTTGGTGGACTCTGTAAACACGTATTTGATTCTTGAGAACGCCAGCACTACCGTGGCGAGGATGCCCAGCGTGAGCGCCCCCTCTACCGCCCAAATGGCAGCCATTTTGGTGACTTCTTGAGGTACGCCAGGGTAGTCAGGCCGGAACGTCACCAGTACCTGATTACCTGCACCGTAGCTGAACGAAATCAATTCAAGAATGAGCTTGTTCCCAATCCCCACAATCAGGAGTGGAAGAATTGCGATCCATGGGTTGACCAGCTTCTGGTCGTGCATGTGAGATGGCTCGTTTGTGTGTCCGGTACCATAGCCCTCCCCGGCAGCCATCAACGTACGTCGGCGCCACTCCAGATAGATCAACCCACACCCAGCCACGAAGATCGAACCTACGATTCCCAGCACAGGAGCTGCGTAACTGTCGGTGCCGAAGAAGCTCGTAGGAATGATGTTCTGGATCTGAGGAGACCCAGGCAGTGAATCCATTGTGAATGTGAAGGCACCTAAGGCAATTGTCGCGGGGATCAATCGCTTTGGAATGTCGTTCTGCCGAAAGAGCTCTGCAGCAAACGGGTAGATAGCGAACACTACAACGAACAGCGATACACCGCCGTAGGTCAGCACGCCTCCGACCGCGACGATGCAGGTTATGGAGTAGCTGCTGCCAAAGACCCGTGAGATCGCAGATACGATCGACCTCGCGAACCCCGAAACCTCGATGAGCTTTCCAAAGACCGCGCCGAGCATGAACACAGGGAAATACAGTTTCAGCAGTGAAACCATCTTGTCCATGAAAATGCCGCTGTATGCTGGCGCGACCATCGATGGATCGGTGAGTAGCACTGCACCCAAGGCCGCTATTGGCGCAAACAGGATGACGCTAAATCCCCTGTAGGCGACATACATCAGGAAACCTAGCGAGGCCAGGCAAATGAACAAACTACTCATTAAGCGCACTCACTATTATTTTTGTCGATGAGTTGAGTCGATTTTGCTTTTTACGGGCCCGCGACCACCTTGGCGTCGTGCAGCCTGGCAATTTGATGGGAGTCGAACCCAAGGACGTCGGCGAGCACTTCATCGGTGTGCTGCCCCACGACAGGAGCGCTTTGTACATGACCGCGCTGCTGGCCAAAGAAACGCAAAGGTGTGCCGCAGGACAGGTGTTGGCCAACTCCTTCAGTCTCGATGTATTCGAACAGCGGGTTCTCTAGAGAGACGCGATTGTCCTCTTCAAGTAGCTGGCGGACGGTGCGGTAAGGGCCGTAAGTGACCCCGTGAGATTTGAAATGCTGCTCGATCTGCGCCAGCGTGCGCGTCGAGCACCACCGGGCAATCAACGGTGCGATGATCTCGCGCCCCTCAAAGCGGTCTTTCTCTTGGCGGAAGTCAAATCCAAGGGTCTGCTGGAGGCCACCGATGATGTCTTCTAAACCGCACGCCTTGACCAACGATGTCCACTGCTTGCTAGAGATGGCCACCACCATCACGCGACGGCCATCGGACGTTGCGAAGTCCTTTCCGAAGGCACCGTACAGGTAATTCCCCAGCGACTTACGCTCAGGCTCCAGCAGCTCCGCCTCAGTCAGCATGCCTAGGTGAGAAAGAGTGGAGAATGCGCTGTCGGAGAGTGCGAGGCGGATTTCTGCACCAACGCGCTCACGGTACCGTCGCCCCAATGCGGCTATCACCGCAGTAGCGGCCTGGTTTGCACAAATCACGTCCCACGCCGGAAGCGTGTGATTGACGGGACGATCTTCGGAGCCATCTCCAGTGATCACTGGATATCCAGTTGCACAATTGACGGTGTAGTCGACCGCCGTGCTCCCATCGAAGTTACCTTCGATCGTGCAACTGATCAGGTCGGCGCGCCGCGCGCGAAGCACCTCATGACTAAGCCAGTCCACACCGATATTGGTTAATAACACACCTGATTGCTCACCCGGAGCACAGACCAGATTCTGGATGAGCTCACGCCCCTCCCCTGACCGAAGATCAATTGCGACTGAGCGCTTCGCCTTATTAAGGCTTGTCCAGTAGATACTTCGGCCATCGTCGGACAACGGGAGACGGTTGTAGTCAATGCCGCCTCCGATCAGGTCGACTCGGATGACATCTGCGCCAAGTTGCGCAAGTGTCATCCCACAGAGAGGTGCCGCGATGAAAGCCGAGCTTTCAATCACTCGGGTTCCTTTGAGCAAATCGTAATTCATTGGCCACCCCTCGCTGTCTCGGCGAACTCACGAGTCGGAACCAGGCATGAACGAGTGAAAACAAGACAGACAACGTCATGCTGATTGAAGGCTTCGGTTCTCGAGGTAACGATTCCTTGCCCTGGTCGTGAGCGGCTAGCTCTAACCTCAGTGACCTCCGATCGAGCGTAAAGCGTGTCACCTGGAAAGACCGGTGCCTTCAGTTCAATGTCCTTCCACCCCAAATTCGCGATCGCATTGAGGCTGATTTCATCCACCGTCATGCCCAATACAATCGCAACGGTGAGGCCGCTGTTGATCAGCGGCTTCTTGAATTCACTGGATGCTGCAAAGTTGCTGTCGCAATGCATCGGATGGCGATTCATCGTCAACAGGCTGAACTGGATGTTGTCGGCTTCAGTGATGGTTCGACCTGGCCAGTGGCGGTAGGTATTACCCACCGCGAAATCGTCAAAGAAGTTGCCTGGCATAGGAAATGGCTGGTGCATCGCTTTTATCCTTTTTGTGCGCAAAGCTTGAGAACGGCAGGTTCAATCAACCAAGAACGAATGGGTCTGGGGTATGCAGCGCAGTGCTGAACCAGACGCTCTTGGTTTTCAGGTACGCGTAGATCGCATCCTGTCCGTTCTCATGGCCAACGCCCGACCGCTTGTAGCCACCAAACGGCGCCATGTAGCTCACAGCGCGATACATGTTTACCCAAACCATCCCGGCTTGAAGTTTCTCGGACATCAGCAGCCCACGGCGCATGCTTTGAGTCCAGACACCCGCAGCCAAGCCGTATAGGCTGTCGTTCGCGATGCGAATAGCATCCGCCTCGTCCTTGAAAGGGATGATGGACAAGACAGGGCCAAACACCTCTTCTTGGGCAATGCGCATCTTGTTGTGTACGCCAGTGAAAATGGTTGGCTCAACGAACAGACCATTGCCGCACTCAGGTGCAGTCGAAGCCTTACCACCCAAGCGACAGATTGCCCCCTCGTCCTTAGCGATAGCGATGTAATCGAGGATTTTCTGATACTGCTGTGGAGTGGTTACCGGGCCGATCTGGGTGGTGGACAGCATCGGATCGCCCATTTTTGCGGTACTAGCGAAGGCCAGAAGTTTGTCGACGAACTCATCGTGAATTGACTCCTGAACCAGAAGACGGGAGCCTGCCACGCAAGTCTGGCCGGTCGCCGCCATGATCCCACCAACAACGCCCTTTACGGCGTTATCGAGATTGGCATCATCGAAGACGATGTTTGGAGATTTACCTCCCAGCTCCAAGGTCACCTTTTTCAGGTTCCTGGCTGCCGCCTCGTAGATTTTTTGCCCGCCCATCTCGCTACCTGTGAAGGCAATCTTCTGTACGTCGGGATGGTTGACCAATGGTTCGCCAACTTCCAGGCCAAAGCCCGTTACGACGTTGACGACACCAGCAGGGAAACCTGCTTTTTCGACAAGTTTGGCGAGCTCAAGCGCCGACGCGGACGTGAACTCGGAAGGCTTCAGAACGAAGGTGTTACCCGCCGCCAGCCCTGGAGCCAGCTTGTTCACCGCCAGCAGCAGCGGCGAGTTCCAGGCTGTAATGGCGACGCACACACCGAGTGGTTCATAGCGGGTGAAAGTGAACGTGTCTTTCTTGTCGATCGGAAGTACGCCACCTTCGACTTTGTCTGCCAAGCCACCAAAATAATAGAAATATTGGGGCAGATAGTTGACCTGACCGCGCATTTCCGCGAGCAGCTTGCCGTTGTCAGCAACTTCGGTGTTCGCAAGCAAATCAACGTTATCGGCGATCAGATCGCCTAGGCGCCGCAACAGCTGCCCCCGCTGGCTGGCGGTCATCCTCGCCCACTCACCGTCCTCGAACGCACGTTGAGCCGCCGCAACGGCGCGGTTTGCGTCGTCCGCATTGCCACGAGGCAGCGTTGCCCAGGCCTCACCGGTGTAGGGATTCTTGGTCTCGAACGACTCCCCCGATAACGATTCGACCCATTCGCCGCCGATGTACATTTTGTAGTTTTTCATTCTGGCTGCCTCGTAACGTTAGTAATCAGATGGTTTGGTTGGCACGCAGCGACGCGATGTCGGCGGCCGTCAGGGAGAGAACTCGGCGAAGAATTTCATCGGTACTGCTACCCAGCGCAGGGCCTGCGTGTTTGAAAGTCGCAGGGGTTTCGGACAGGCGCGGGATGGCACTTGGTAGTACCAATTCACCAACACGGGGATCCTGGATTCGAATGAGGTTTTTGCGCTCGGCGTATTGGGGGTCTTGGAAGATTTCCTCGATCGAGTACAGGGGCCCTGCCGGTACCTGACCCTCTGCACAAACCTTCAGGAGCTCTTCTTGAGTGTGCTGGGAGACCCATAAAGAAACGAGAGCATTGATCTTGGCCCTAGCAGCAACTCGATCTGGACTCGTGGGGTAGAGCTCAGCTAATTCAGGCTGCTCCATGGTCACGGCCAGCCGCTGGAACATCCGGTCGTTGCTGCAGGCAAGTGCAATCCAGCGGTTGTCACTGGTTTCATAATGGCTATGAGGCACGACGTTGACGGTATCAGGCCCCATGCGCTCCCGGACAAGTCCGAACTTGGCGTAGGCAGGGGCGATTTCATCCAGCAAGCGAAACACCGATTCATACAGTCCGATATCGATGAACTGGCCAACGCCGCCGGCGGCGACCGAACGCATTGCCAACAGCACGCCAATCGCGCCCCACATGCCAGAAATGTAATCAGCAAGGGATGTTGAACCAGGTACAACTGGTGGCCCGTCGGGCTCGCCTGCAAGAAAAGAGAGGCCACCAAAGGCATGTGCGATTCGTGCAAACCCTGGCTCACCTCGCTTGGGCCCGGTCTGTCCATAGGCACTGACGCGGAGCATTACGAGCTTAGGGTTAATTTCACGTAGGGCTTCAAAGCCGAGCCCCCACTTCTCAAGCGTACCTGGGCGGAAGTTTTCCAGGACGACATCAGACTCGGCCACAAGCGCCCTGAACAACTCCGCTCCTTCAGGGGTACGCAAATCCAGCGTCATCGACTGCTTATTGCGGGCTTCACTAAGCCACACGAGCGTATCCCCGCACTCAGTCGGAGTGCCAAATCTCCGCAGCGTGTCGCCGCCGTTCGGCTGCTCAATCTTGATCACCTCGGCACCGAAGTCGGCAAGTATCGTTCCGCAAAATGGCGCAGCGACGAACGTCGCGATGTCTAGCACTCGGACACCTTCCATCGGCTGTTTTATTGTTGTTTGGCTCACAGCGTTCTCCTCATGCACTCAGTTGAGCGGGCTAGCCGCTTCAAGGGATGAGGAAATGCTACAAGCGTGGGCAACGCATCACTAATTGAATAATTCATGGGATTATTCATTTTATTCGATCAGCTGCGTGACCCTGTTTGGGAAGACTTTAGCGATAGTCGGCAGGTAGCATTGGTAAGACTATGATTAACAAACTGTTTCCACAGCAGTACGCATGCTGGGAAGCAGGATGTTTTATAGTCAGGCGATTGATCACTACAGGTAGCGTGCCTAATTATGCTGCAGTGGCTAACCGGTTTCGGGAACGATGGTGAGCTATCCTTTGCGGGATTTGTGTCAGGATCCAACTATGAACAATGACAGGCTCCAAGAATGAATATGCTAGAAGCCATGGAGATGTTCGTGGCAGTGGTCGATCATGGCAGCTACACCAAGGCTGCAGAATCCATGCGGCTTCATCGTCCGGCGTTATCTAAAACCATTCAGAACCTTGAAAAAGATCTGGGTGTGCAGTTGCTGCATCGCACTACTCGAAGAGTAAATGTGACGCCTGATGGCGAGCTGTTTTACGACCGTAGCGTTCAGCTGCTAACAGACATCTCAGATGTGCTGGAATGGTTCTCGCCTAATCGACCACCCAAAGGCAAGCTGCGTGTTGATATGCCCACAGTGGTGGCAAATGCCATCATTATTCCCAAACTGCCCGATTTCCTTGAGCGCTACCCTGGCCTTGAGTTGTTCATCGGTACATCTGACCATCAAAACGATCTCATAGCCTCAGGAATAGATTGTGCGATTCGTTTAGGAGTGCTGGACGATTCCAGCATGATCGCCAAGCCGATCGGCCAAGTCGAACTGGTGAATTGTGCTGCTCCAAAATACATCGCCCAGCGAGGCTCGCCTGCAACCATTGAAGATCTGCGCAATCACGTGGCAGTAAACTTCATTGTCGGACATCGGCGGCAAATTATGCCGTGGAGATTCCGAGTCGACGGCGAGTTGGTTGACATCAAAATGAAAAGCGCGGTAGCTGTAGACAATGCCGGTTCCTTCCTGCACTGCGGACTGGCTGGCATTGGTGTGCTCCAAGGGCTCCGACCCGCTGTGCAGGAACACATTGATTCTGGTGCGTTGGTAGAAGTCCTCAAAAATTTACATACAGAGCCCAAACAAGTATCGATCCTGTTCCCTGATCGTCGAAATTTATCACCTAATGTAAGGGTGTTTGTAGAATGGGTGGCTGAGTTATTCCGCAGCTTGAACACCCAAAAAAAGTAAACTGAAATTTCTCAGAGGCGTGTTGCACGCCTCACTTTGTCCTCAGTTGATTGGTACTTTGCTGGAACCAGTCTATGAAGCCAATGCTTATATTTCCAATGCGTTCAGCTTGATAAAATTCCGCACAAGGTAAAGGAGTTCCACACCGACTTTGCCGGGTGGCTGCCGCCCGTTTCCCGAGCAACTCCCACGCTCAATCTCAGATTATTTATCTGCAATCTGGCTGCTCACCCCAATTTCTGTGGTTGCTTTGCGCTGAATTATATTCAAGAGGTAATCCATGTCTGACTATCGAAATTCCACGGCCACGTCGGCAGCTAGTGTGTTCGACAAGGTATTCAAGCCAGGTGAGCTAACCTTTGGTTTGTTGACACCCCTCGAAGGCTACCCAAATAGCGATACCCCAACGATGAGAAACCATACTGCCTTGGCCACACTTGCAGATGATCTCGGGTTTGCGGCGCTTTGGCTGAGGGATGTACCGTTCCGGGATCCCGCTTTTGGAGATGTGGGCCAGATCTATGACCCAATGGTGTATGCCGGTTGGCTTGCCGCGGCGACGCGATATATTGCGATCGGTACTGCAGGTATCGTGCTTCCTCTCCGTGACCCTCTCGCAGTCGCCAAACAAGCGCTGTCGGTTGATCAACTGACCGGGGGGCGTTTTATTCTTGGGTTGTCTACTGGCGATCGACCTTCTGAATATCCTGCATTCGGCGCTGAATTCGAGAACCGTTCCGAACGCTTCAGGGATGCTCATACACTCATCACTGCTGCCGTAAACCAATCATTCCCGGTTCATCAGTCCAAGTTCTACGGCACGCTGGATGGCTCGCTCGACCTAGTTCCGAAGGCAAAACAGGCCAGGCTGAAAACCGTGGCTGTAGGGCGCTGCGGCCAAGACATCTCATGGCTCGCGGATAACATGGATGGCTGGATCTGGCATCAGAGCAACATAGAACTTTTACCCACCGTTATCGAAAGCTGGCGAGCAGCTTGCGGCCCCCAGGTCTTCAAGCCTTACGGCTACGGCACCTTCTTCGAACTCGACCGCGATCCAGACGCTCCGCTTCGGGTGCGACATGGTATCTACGGTGGCCGTAAGGCACTGATCGAGCTGTGGAAGCGTCAGCGTGATCAAGGCGTTTCGCATGTTGCGTTAAACATGCGTGTATCGAGCCGTCCTGTGAAGGAGACTATCGAGGAGCTCGGTGAGTCGGTGCTACCGCTGTTCACCTGATCTGTCAGTTAGAGGCTGCTGATTGCAGCCTCTTGTGAGCTTGAATAGCTCTCGAAGCCAGAAGAAAAAATCCTGGGCCCTCGAAGCGGAAGCTTTGGATAACGGGATCCAACATATATTACCGGCCTTGAGGCATACGAATTTCCCTCAGGCAGAACCTCAAGCTGCTTGGAGTTTCGTTCCACCTCAGACAGCTGAGAAGTCGGCGAAGCAACAACTGCTTCGGCGCAACTGCTTTGTTCACCTCCCGCCGCCATTCGAAATAGTAGTCGCTCAGTCGGACGGACTAAGTAGCTGCTCTTCCCTCTCTAATAAACTCACTCAGCTCATTCTGCGGATAGTCATGAGCAGGCCCGTAGTAGTGGGCATGGGTCGAGCTATGCCTCGGTAATCGCACATTCTTTTTGATGCCGTCGAATTACTGCCTACTGCGCGTAACGTCTGCAGGTGCTCAACCATTTTTCTGGGTGGCGGCGTTAGATATAGATGTCGAATGCGCGGTTTTCGCCGTGACAGCAACCCTTGATCCCGAATTGCTGACTCGATTCAGGCCGTAAAAGCGGGATCGAGAGGCTTTTTAGCTCACCGAGGTCACATGGCTGCATCAAAGGTGTGCTAACCACAGCCACTACCTTCGAGCGCAACAAGAATGGGTTGCCGCACCTGAAGCTGGCCAAGGGGATCGCAAATTGGAGGGGAGGCAAGCAACCGCTAGCCTGGCAATGCATGCTGGAGGGAAAAGAGAAAGCGTATGCTGTTAAAACCCGGTGATGTTGGCGGTCGACGACTCGACCAGCCATGTTCAGTGCGTTATCGCAGACGGGATATGGCAGGCGCGAAGGATTGCATTGGATCAATATCTGGCAAGCAGAGCGTTGGTCGAAATTTGGCATCCGCTGAAGCTAAAACCGAGGTTCGCCGCGATGTTCCATCACGGCCAATCGCATCTGTCCCCGGCAATTCATATCTTCGTGCACTGGTTCAGAGAGCCCTTCCCTTCGCTCCACCCAACCTAGTTCACCGACGTCACTGACAGGAAAAAAAGACCCACCTGCAGGTGAGCCTTTTCTTGGTCACTGATCGACGGAACGTACCATCTCCTCGATCACCTTCTTCGCATCACCAAAAACCATCATTGTCTTGTCCAGATAGAACAGCTCATTGTCGAGTCCTGCGTACCCCGCTGCCATCGACCGCTTGTTAACGATCACCGTGCGGGCTTTGTAGGCTTCAAGGATTGGCATCCCTGCAATTGGCGAAGCTGGGTTGTTCTTGGCTGCAGGATTAACCACGTCGTTGGCCCCCAGGACGAGGACGACGTCGGTCTGGGCGAAGTCATTGTTGATCTCCTCCATCTCATGAACGATGTCATACGGGACTTCTGCCTCAGCCAGTAGCACATTCATATGGCCAGGCATCCGACCCGCGACAGGATGAATGGCGTAGCGGACATCAACACCGCGAGCTTGGAGCTTATCACTGAGTTCCTTGAGAGCATGCTGGGCGCGTGCCACGGCCAAACCATAGCCCGGTACAATCAGAACTGATTCAGCATTCGCCAACATGAACGAAGCATCATCCGCGGAACCCGAGCGCACTGGACGCGACTCGCTTTGCCCAGTCAATCCAGCATCTGCGGTAGCACCAAAGCCGCCTAGGAGAACGCTGCTGAAAGAGCGGTTCATAGCCTTGCACATGATGTAAGAGAGGATGGCCCCTGATGCGCCAACCAGTGACCCGGCGATGATAAGCATCGAATTGTTCAGTGAGAAACCAATCCCTGCGGCGGCCCATCCCGAGTAGGAGTTCAGCATCGAAACGATCACGGGCATGTCTGCCCCGCCAATCGGTATCAACAGCATCACGCCGAACACTAATGCCAATGCGGTCATGATCAGAAATGGCGTCCAGGACTGATCAATTACGAAAACTGCCCCACTGGCGACCAGCGCCACAGCAATTGCCAAATTCAGGTGATGTTGGCCCGCAAATCTAATGGCCGCGCCTTGGAAAATACGCAGCTTCAAGCGCCCGGACAGCTTGCCGAATGCGATTACGGAACCAGTGAATGTTATCGCACCTACTGCGGTACCTAGCGCCAGTTCCACTCGGTTCGCCATAGGAATAAGCGCGAGCTCATCCACGAGTCCGAACACTTGCGGTTGCCGCACCACTGCAAAAGCAATGCAAACCGCAGAAAGGCCAATCAGGGAATGCATGGCGGCTACGAGCTCAGGCATTTTCGTCATCTCGACCTTAATCGAGAGATAAGTCCCCACTAAAGCACCGAGCAGTAAAGCGACGAATAAGGTGACCAGCCCTTCCAATGAGCTTTCAGACCTCGGATGATCAAGGATCACAGCAAGAGTAGTCAGAATTGCGATCAGCATTCCGGACATACCGAACAGGTTGCCCAGACGAGCAGACCTTGGTGATGACAAGCCTTTCAGAGCTTGAATAAAAAGTACCGACGCTACTAGGTAGAGCAACGCAACGACATTGAGACTCATGATCAGACTCCCGCCTTGCCAGCGTCTGGCTTAGCTTTCTTTTTAAACATGCTTAGCATTCGGCGAGTCACCAAGAATCCGCCAAATAGATTGACTGCAGCCAGAAATACCGCAAATCCACCAAAGTACCGAGCCAATGGATCAGTAGTAAGTGCCGTAGCAAGCATTGCTCCAATGATTACAATCGCAGAGATGGCATTGGTTACGGCCATCAGTGGGGTGTGCAATGCGGGCGTTACATTCCAGACGACGTGGTAACCCACATAAATCGCCAACACGAAAACAATGAGATTTATAACCACATGGCTCAACATAGGTTCACCCTAATTAAACTTTTTATTTAACTGACCGGACTGGCACAGCAAGGTAGCGCTGACGATGTCGTCTTCCAAATTGATTTCAAGTTGACCGCCAGAGTTGGTAATCAATTTAATGAACTCCAACAGATTTCGTGCGTACAGTGAGGAGGCGTCGGTTGCAACCATGGATGCCAGGTTTGAAAATCCGACCAGTTTCACCCCAAAATGCTCTACCACTTCATGCTCACAGGTGAGCGGGCAGTTACCGCCTCTACGACCCTCATGCTCAGCGCCTCGGCCTGCAGCAAGATCAACTACGATCGATCCAGGTTTCATAGCTTTGATGGTCTCTACCGACAACAGTGTGGGTGCTGGTCGCCCAGGAATGAGCGCAGTAGTTATAACAATGTCTGCCTGAGCCGCCCTGGTATGAACCAGTTCCGCCTGGCGCTTGACCCAAGTCGCCGGCATGGGGCGAGCGTAGCCACCCATCCCCTCCGCGGCCTCTCGCTCCTCATCTGTCTCAAAAGGCACATCTAAGAATTTTGCCCCCAGTGACTCGATCTGCTCCTTGACCGCAGGCCGCACGTCCGAAGCCTCAACCACGGCCCCCAAACGTTTGGCTGTTGCAATTGCTTGCAGTCCAGCCACACCAGCACCCAACACCAATACGCGCGCAGCTTTCACAGTACCGGCAGCTGTCATCAGCATTGGCACGAAGCGCTGATACAGGTTGCTCGCGATCATCATCGCCTTGTACCCAGCAATGTTGCTCTGCGACGACAGCACATCGAGACTTTGTGCTCGGCTGGTACGAGGTGCCAATTCGAGTGAGAACCCAGTGGCGCCGCTTGCTGCGATGCGAGCAGCAGTCACATGGTCGAATGGATCGAGCATCCCCAAAATTACAGATTCAGCTCTGATGAGTTCAAACTCTTCAGCCATTGGCGCTTGCACTTTCAAGACGATATCAGCTGAATAAGCATCAGCTGCATCTTTTAAAATTGCTCCAGCCGCTTCATAAGCTTCATCCAAAAAACTTGCTTTAGTGCCAGCGCCTTTTTCAACTATTACGGTGTGGCCTTGCGTGATGAGTTTTTTGACAGACTCCGGAGTGGCCGCCACGCGATTTTCGCGCGCCTGCCGCTCGGCAGGTATTCCGATTTTCATAACAGACTCCAAACAAAGCGTCGATTTGAATTTAGATAATTATCGTGGCGTTAAGTTAGGGCACAGAACATGCTTAACAGGTTGATGCTAGTGCATGCTCACACATGGAAAAACATCAGTTTTGAGCCAAGACTTGTATAGAGTTGATACCAATCAAGAAAAGCCGTCAGGGGCACCAAATATGGTGCCCCTGGCGGAGCGTTACACGGCGGCGCTACGCTTTCTGAGTTCGTGATTCAAAATCGAATCGTTTTCGGAATAGTCAACTGGGCAGTCAATCACATGCACGCCAGGATTCTTCTGGCACCAGTTCAGCAGCGTAAGTAGCGTTTCCGCGCTTTCAACACGATGCCCCATGGCCCCGTAGCTTTCCGCATACTGAACAAAGTCGGGATTGCCGTAATCCAGCCCGAAGTCGGTGAAACCCATGTTGGCTTGCTTCCAACGGATCATTCCGTAACCGTCATCGCGAAGAATCACCACTGTCAGGTTCATCTTCATCCGAACGGCAGTTTCCAACTCTTGGCTGTTCATCATGAAGCCACCGTCGCCACAGACCGCAATCACTGGTCGGTCGGGATAGACCAAGTGCGCCGCCATCGCCGATGGCAAGCCAGCACCCATCGTCGCCAAGGCATTATCGAGCAGCACGGTGTTCGGCATGTGCGCCTTGTAATTTCGCGCAAACCAGATCTTGTAGATCCCGTTATCGAGCGCAACGATGCCTTCGGAAGGCAATGCCCTCCGGATATCTGCGACCAGCCGCTGCGGGTAGATCGGGAAGCGATTATCGTCGGCACCTTCAGCAATTTGGGCTTCATTGGCTTCGCGGATGGCCATCAGCCGCGTAAAGTCCCATTGCGAAGTGTCATCTAGCGCTTCACTGATCTGCCATACCGCGTTCGCAATGTCCCCGACAACTTCTATCTGCGGGAAATACACTGGGTCAACCTCAGCAGAGCGGAAGTTAACGTGAATGACCTCAGTCCCTCCGCGCGCCATGAAGAAAGGCGGTTTCTCAATCACATCGTGGCCAATGTTCACTATTAGATCTGCAGCTCCGACGGCTCGGTGCACAAAGTCGCCTGAAGATAATGCGGCGTTCCCTAGGAAACGCGGGTGACGCTCATCCACCACCCCCTTGCCCATCTGCGTGGTCACGAAAGGGATACCTGTTTTGTCGATCAACTGCCTCAACACTTTTGCAGTCATTTTACGGTTCGCGCCGGCGCCGATGACGAGGATCGGGGAACGAGCAGCTTTGAGCTTTTCAACCGCTGAACAGATCGATTTGTGCTCTGCCAGTGGGCGACGGCTGGAGCTTGGAGGTAACGGCGTGCTTTCAGTTTGCTCGTCAGCAATATCCTCAGGGAGCTCTAGGTGCACAGCGCCTGGCTTCTCCTCTTCCGCAAGGCGAAATGCCTCACGCACACGCGAAGGAATGTTGTCGGCGGATGCCAACTGATGGGTGTACTTCGTAATCGGCTGCATCATGCCGACCACATCGATGATCTGGAAACGACCTTGCTTGGATTTTTTTATTGGTTTTTGCCCAGTAATCATCAGCATGGGCATACCACCAAGGTAGGCATATGCTCCAGCGGTCACCAGATTCGTAGCACCGGGGCCTAAGGTGGAAAGACTAACACCCGTTTTTCCGGTCAGACGGCCATAAGTCGCAGCCATGAATCCCGCAGACTGCTCGTGACGCGTAAGCACCAGCTTGATGGGCGACTTTCGCAAGGACTCTAAAAGGTCGAGATTCTCTTCGCCTGGAATGCCGAAAACGTATTTCACGCCTTCATTCTCCAGACTTTGCACGAATACGTCAGAGGCCTTGGCCATTGTTTGTTTCCTCGGTGGTGGAGGTCAAACACGTCAGTGTTTGCGCTGAATAATCCGGCTAGCCTGCTAATGAAGCCAATCCACAGGCGGTCAGTTGATACAACTGATAACTCGCATTCTTTCAAAGCGCCCTCTAGGGATAAAGGCGCTGAACGGGACAGGACTGGTATTCAGATCGAAACAAAGCGCATTTTGAATGGCCTAGACCTTCTTCGAGGCGAAGGTAGATCATTTCACGGAGTTCAAGAGCAGAGGTCGCTGTAAAGCCGGGACATTCGCTGTGAGTGTGCGCCTATGCTTGGCGCCAAAACCGCGCAATAAGGCTCCGATGTATGTGAACCATGTTGCTCAAGCTAGGGGGACTTTTCGATTGACGAATGATGACGATTTCAGCCTTTCGGAGCGGCTCCAAACGCCTTAAGGGGGGCGTACCTGGCTTCCAATTAACAATGCCCAGCCAGCGTCTTCCCGCACGCTCAGGGTACGCTTCTATAAAACGATGATCTTTCTAAGAGAAGCGGCATATGCGGCTTATGCCAGCGGGCGTACTGACGGCACTGAAGTTCACCGCCCGCTAACACAATCCCACCGATCTTGGCCTAGGTGACGCATATAGCCTTCAGCCTCCGACCTCAGCCACAACATCGCAAAGCGTTACGACGAGAAGGAAGGTGGGCATGTTCCGGAAATGAAACGCTGTGATGCACACGTCCGCTGTGGCAAATTTTTCTACCATTACGAAGTTCGACATCACAGCGTTTCGCGCAAATGAAACCTACATATTAATAGCCCGTACCAATCGTACGCCCCACTCTGCATCTGGATTGGTCGTGCCATCACCAAGCCGCTCCTGCATCACTGCGACACCCAGATCTCGACGCTTCGGCAACCTGTCTTTTTCCGCCGCGGCGAGCGCCTCGGCTATCTCGTTTAGTTTGAGATCAGTGCAGTAAGCTGGGGCACCAGGCTGCTGCCGCCACGAGTCCTTGAGTGGCCCCGAATAATAAAAATCAAGGCCCGTATCCTCGACCAAGGTTCTAGCCACGTCACGATCTCTGTCTCTGTCGGCAGCAACTGGCAATGCAATACGGTCTGGATCCCCGGAAGGTTTACCCTTGCTGGCTAACGAAGCAGAACCGATCGCGTTCCAAGCTTTTACAATCGGGCGACCCAATTGCTCGGCGACCCAGAGACTTTCCACTTGTCCAGCTTCAATCGCGTCAATATTTCCGTCGCGGAAAGGATAATAGTTGGAGGTATCGATCACCACCGTCTCGCTTGGGACACCTGAGAGTATCGAAGCAACATCAGGAATACGCGTAAGGGGAACAGACAAAATGACTGCGTCGACATCCGTTACAGCTTCCTGCGCGGTTAGTGCTACTGCGCCGGTAGTCAGCAATGCTTTGTCGATCGTCTCTGGGCCACGGGAGTTCGCAACCTTAACGATGTGACCTGCAAGGCTCAATTTGCTAACCAAAGTCTTACCGATATGTCCTGTGCCGAGAATGCCGATTTTCATGGTTCCTCCACTGTTGCGATTGGGTGTTCAATTGGTGGGTGGGCTAGGCCGTCTAGGGTGCGCCGAAGTTCTACTACGTTCTGCTCGTTCAGCTGACATGCAGTCCTGATCTTGCCGGTGATTGCCTGAACTTCAGTCTCCAGTGCTCGACCTTGAGATGTGAGATCCACGAGGACGCGGCGCTCATCACTGGGATCCCGCTTACGCGTAACAAGCCCCGATAATTCGAGACGCTTAAGGAGCGGAGTAATCGTTCCTGTATCCATACTTAGGCGCTCACCGAGAACGCCAACGGGTTGCGGGGCACCATTGAGCAACTCCAGCACGACCAGGTACTGAGGGAACGTAAGGCCTAAGGGCTCAAGAAAGGGCTTGTGTAGCCGCACCATCCGGTTTGCCGCGCCATAAAGGGCAAACGAAAGCTGCTGACTAACGCTATTTTGATTCAATTCTCTAGCTCACTATTATCTAGTTCGCTAGACAATAACCTGTTCTGCGACAGCGATCCACCACGTTTTGCACAGCTGCGCCACGCGTGCCCATGGTTGGCTGCTGAACGAGCGTACCAGTGAGGCATTCAACGACCTGGAGAGGGACGCCGATGATTGGGCGGTAGAAACTCTTGCTCAGCGCAATCTAACTGTGAGCGCTTTAGTAGCGGGTTGGAATTTCGAACAGGATAACGGATGCACGTCTAAGCTCACGGTAGGCCGCAGTAATCAACTCCGTCGCGAAGGCAACTGACGAACCTTTTTTTGGGAGCAATGGACATGCGCAAGAAATCTCAATCTTGGTTTGTCCCGCTTCTAATCTTGGTCGCAGTTCTGTGGGCAATCGGCAAAAAAGACACTACTCCAGCCCAAATTCAGCCCACCACCCAGAGCACACCGGGTAAATTAGCCTCGTTTCCAGCTAAACCTTCATCTCCCATAGCCCCGCCAGCCGACCAATACGTCAGCACAGACAAACTCAACATCCGAGATCAACCCGGCGGAAAAATCATTTCCAAGCTTCAGCGGGGAGACAAGGTGCAGGTCTTTGAAAAACGAAACGAGTGGGTACGCGTAAGTGTTGATGGCCAGCCAGCTAGGTGGCTTTCCTCTAAAAATCTTTGCAGCGGTGCAGATTGCTACGTCGCGCCTGTTCCAAAATCTGCGCGTGCCGCGCCGCAACCTGTGCGTAGCCCCGCTTCTGAATACGGCTCATCTTGTCCATGTTCATCCGGCAGCATATGCATTGGCCCCCGAGGGGGAAGATACTGCATTACTTCAGGAGGGAAGAAACGTTACGGCGTGTGATTTCAGGCGTGATCTCGCTACAGCTTTGAGTTAGTCGTTCGTCGCGTTAACAGCCGAAAGTGGACTGCTTTCAATTGCCCAAGCACGTACCTTTTTTCGTACGGCGCTCAGGTGTGAGATAGGCATTGACTCGAACCTTAGCTGGGATGTGCGCAATGGGGTTGAGCTGGGATATATGCGCAGATGGCTTCCGTTCCAAACCGCCATCCTTCGTAGGGACGCTGCGCGCTCCCCCCTTCTTTGGTGCCGGAGAAAGCGAAACCGAATGAACAAAAACATCGGATAGCAGACGGATGGCTCCAAGGAAAGGAAAAAGGAAAAAGGAAAATGGCAGGCGAATACTCGTTATCAGACGTGCTGGAAAGGATGTATCAGAATCAGCTCGCACTAGAGGAGGCGCTGATGGAGTCAACGCTCCATGTCGAAGCCCAGGGGAGCGTTGAGATTGGGGGTAACGTTCGAGGTGCGTTGTGGACGATTGGCGAGAACGCGGGTCACATAAAGCAGGGTTTAGCAAGGCTTAGAAAGACCCCGTGAACCTTGCCAGAAGAATCAACGGTTCCGTGATCACTTGATTTTCGGTGGCGCCTGGAAAGATTGTGTATTGCCGCTTCGATGGACACTTGACCAATCCTCTTACCCCATTGGACGCATCACAAACTCTAGAAAGGACTAATTGAGTGCTCCATATTTTAGCAATCCAGTCCAGCCACATGATAACTGCAGCACATGCATCCCAAAGGCGCTTTCCCAGCGCCGTCCACCACCTTGCATCGCCATGAGCCCGGAATCCGAGTCGTGATGCTTAAAAATCAGCATAGTAGTGAACGCGTCAATTTAAGAATCATGTATCAACGAAGAAACAAATACCGAATCCCCATCTAGCGCATCACATATAAACAATTTGTGGCGGCCTAGAAAACTATTTTTATCCGGCACTTCAACCTTTACGACTCCTAGTATCCTTGTAGATCGAGAAGCCCTCAAAACTTTTGCTATATCGGCCGATGAGCTTTTGAGGACATCTACTAAAAGCAACGGATCGCCATTAACTACAACATAATCATATTGAGTTAAAAACTTATCTCCGAGCTTTAAGTATCCCGCCTCACAAAACATAAATGCTTGTTTCTCTTTATAACATAGCTCATGCAAAGCTTCAGCTGCGTCCTCCAAACACTCAAGGCGCTCTGTCCATTTCCCGAAAGCCTCATGACGAACAGACAGCAATTCATTCACTGTAGTATCAGGTCGTGAATTTGTTATGCAATCCTCATCAATGCCGCCTGGAAAGATAACTATGCCGCTCTGTAAATCTATGCAGTCCTGGGTTTCAATCAGGCCAATTTTCATGGCTTCTGAGGCTCGTAGTAAAACATGCTCCTTCCAAACCGCAGATAATTGAGACAAAGAAATTTTATTCATGCTTTCTCACCGCCATTACTGGGAAACCCAACCATTTCCGTAATTATCCCAACGCTTACCGCTTGGATCAGTATAAGTGACATGTGGATCTTTTCCTGCTGGATGAGTTCTGTCGTCATGAAGTGATTGATCAGTACTCGGGTTATACCATGCCCCTTCTCTTGAGCCAGGCTCTCCCCGACCTCGCCACTCCCAGCCCTCACCTGGCGGCTGAGATGGATCATCAGAAATTGTTGGTGGATTTTCTGGCTGGGTCGTATCAACTACGCTTTCATCCCCACCTGCGATTTCATTCCAAGCTGCACTACAGGCCTCAGCGAATCGTTCACAGGTACCCGTAAGATAACAGGCTAAAGCTGCAGCACCTGTGCCCGCCGCTGCTACCCCACACCCTATCCAGCCCACACCAGGCACAAAACATAATCCAGCTACGGCTGGATTTAAGCCTTTAGAGTCTGAATATTTCAGTGGATTTCCGTAGACATATCCATAGGTGTTCAACCCGCCTTCGAGTCCAACCGGGTCGCTCTCGATATAACGCCCGATCTCGGGATCATAATCGCGGAAATAATTGTAATTTAGCTTTGTTTGTACGTCATAAAGCTGCCCAGGAAAACGTAGAGGGATATTTGTTTTGACACCATCTCCATCGACGTCTTCATTGGGGAGGCTGTTTCCATATGCATCACTGTTCCAGCTCCAGATGACACCTTGATCTGTGCTAGCTAGGCGCGGAGTATTCAAGTGATCCGGATGAAGATAAATTAAACGACGGCCATTATTGGAACCATTTATATAGCTGAGTTCGACCTGTGCCAATGGCATACCATCCAGCCAGAACCAATATCGGGTTAGGGTTTTTTGCCCTATCGAATTGTAATTCGCTTGGCCGATTAGGTCTCCGTTAGGGCCGTACAGGTAGACGCTACCATTCAGCAGCGCACCGCTTACTGGGTCATAATTGATTTGAATATCTCGCTGCCCTTGGTTGTTATAACCGTAAGTAGCAACCTTTTGCGTACCATCTTGATAAACCGCATTCATTCGCCCAGAGGCATCATAGGTATAACGCAAGCCGTTACTGTGCTGCTGAATATTCCCACTTTCATCGTAGGTAAGTGGAAAATCATTAATCGTCGTCAAGCGATTACTATCCGACGCAACAACTGCTTGCTGCATCTCACTGATGTTACCATTAGCCAGATTTGTTGTAGTGCGCGAGGTACGGTTGCCGGAGGCATCCAAGACGTAATCTTTTTGCGTGCTGACTGCCTGCTCACGCGTAAGGCGATTCAGAGCGTCATACCGGTATTGCACGTCTTCCCAAAGATTGCTCTGTTGGCTAGTAATGTTACCTACTGCATCGTAGCTATACTGATGCTGCCAATTGCCGACATTCTGAGTAATGAGCTGGTAATCTTGATCATACGTACGGGTTAACTCATAGCCATTACCCCACGTCAACTTTTTAACCGGGCCGAACGGAACATAATTGATATTGGTAGCTATTGGGTATGTATCTCCTAGAGATATCGCTGTGATTGCGTTTACTTTCCCAGAACCATCACGGGTGTAATTCACAGATATGCCATCCGGGTAATTATAGCTAGCAATTCGCCCCGCATTGTCATAATCGTAACTTTGAGTGGTGGTAACTTTGAGCGC
Organism: Pseudomonas iranensis; assembly: GCF_014268585.2. NCBI lineage: Bacteria > Pseudomonadati > Pseudomonadota > Gammaproteobacteria > Pseudomonadales > Pseudomonadaceae > Pseudomonas > Pseudomonas iranensis. Next base: position 3,092,482 of record NZ_CP077092.1, on the reverse strand, counting down.
ATCTAATTTCTGAGCACTATCCTGAGCGATAAGCAGCCCACGACCATCATATTTATAGGACACCGTACCGCTCGCATCTTGAACACCTGTTAGGCGCCCGATGCCCTTGTTATCCGTATCGCTTGCATCATAAGTGTACAGCACATCCAATGTTGGATTTGATGGATAGCGCCGTGCTGTTACACGATTAAGCGCGTCGTACTGATAGGTTGTGATCAAACCCCGACCATCGGTTTTTTGTGTGACATTGCCCCCTTCATCATAAACGTAGGTCGAAAGGCCGCTATCTGGACTTTTTACCTGCAGGACACGACCAAAACTGTCATACACATACTCTGTCGTGACACCGCGAGGATCCACGAATACAGTTATCTTGTTATCAGCGTTATAGGTCAGTGCACTGACACCACTTAAGGGGTCTACAATTTGTGTTACACGTCCCAACGCATCAAATGCCTGTGTAGTTGCATTACTCCGTGCATCAGTTTGCTTTATGCGCTGATTGTTCCGATCGTAAGCGTAATGCGTCGTTTGTCCATTTGCACCCACTAAGGTAAGCAACCGCCCCAACTCATCGTAAGTACGATGCTGGAGACGAGTTAGGCCGCCACTTGCGTCCTTTACCTGCACGACCGTGCGGTTGCCCATTGCATCCAAAGTATACGTTTGAGTCTCGCCGAGAGCATTCGCAACACTTATCAGGCGTCGGGCGTCATCATAGGAATAAGCAAGAAAACTGCCGTCCGGTAACGTAGCGCGAGTAAGGTCACCTACTGCGTTATAGGCGTACTTAGTTGTCGCTCCTGCAGTATTGCTTGATGCCAACCATCCCTGCTGGGTATAACCCAATATCGTTACCACCCCATTGGCGTCAGTTACCGATTGCGCGTGCCCTTGGTTATCGAAATTCGCAAACGTCACAACATGGCCCAGCGCATTGGTGATCGTGGTCAGATTGCCCTGAGGGTCATATGTGTAGCTAGTAACGTCCGAGACATCAGTACGCGGCCCGTCAATGCTAGCGATCTGCCCCAACGTTGTGTAGGTATAATTAGTGGAGCTATCAGCAAACACCTGCAGACTTATAAGAAAACTTGCAATGACTGTTATTAAAAGACTAATCCGAGGCGTCACTGGAGACATCATAAGATCCTTCTTAATGAAATGATTGTTTTGTTTCCAATTAAGCCTCCACATAACACTCACCCGCCACATACCTTATACAGTCAGAGTAATAAATTTCGCTCTCGGTAGCGATCACTTTAATTTAAAAGCTGCCGGAGACATCAATCGAAATCATTTAAATTTCATCTTCCCATAAAATCAATTACTCGTGACCTGAACAGATAGCGGCCTTCCCTGCCCATCGTACGTGAATACTGTCATCCTAGTCGGCTCGAAAACTTTGCTCTTCAATGGCAATACCGGATCCCATTCTGTACTAATACTTCTTTGCTGCGCTGAGCCTGCTCCTTCAACACGTTTTACCTCGAAGCCCCGCTCATTATATGCATAGGTTGTCAAATGCCCTTCCGCATCAGACTTTGTTTCTACCAATCCGCGCGAGTCATACGTGAAGGTTGAGTTGCTATAAGGGCAGTTTGGGGACGGTTGCCCAACAATTGAAACCACTCGCCTCACCCCTTGAATCAAACTAAACTGATAAAGAGTCGACTTACCTAGTTCGTTAGTCACATTAACCGTTCCATCATTATTATAAGCAATATTTACGTGACCAACCCCGCCAGCGTGCTCGCTAGATGTCGCGCGCCCAGCCTCGTCATACTCCCAAGTAGAGCTTTGTACTCCCCGCTGATCAATCAAGCCAATCAATAGCTTTTTGTCAGTCCCTGGCTTGTATAGATAACTTCTTTTCTCGACGATCTCGCTACCATGTCTCTTAAATTCTGCAACCTCTAGCTCGCCGAGATCGTTATATGTGTAATTTATGGTTACCCCAGGAGCCTCCGCGGAAAGGAGTTGAGCGACGCCATATTCTTTCAAAGTAAGAACACCACCAAACTCATCAGTCACCTTAATGACAGTTCCAGTCCTTTCAATACGAACACTGCGCCCTAGCGCGTCAACTTTACCAACTAATACGCCCCAATCAGTAAACCTCAAGCGCTCGTTATTGGGTGATATGTATTCCCATCCACCGTCAGCTGTATTCTTCAGAGTACCGAGCTCTGTTTGCTCTGAAGTAATTACAGAGCCCACGCGAGAAAACTTTATTTGCCGGCCATCCTCTAAAGTGATCCAGACCATTTCTGGGGTCAGAAATATACTTTGCGAGTACGTATGCCGCCAAATACCGTCCTTGCTATTATAATATCGCGTGATTTCAAGCGGAGAACTACTTGTCTTGAGATAATCCTTCTCTACTTGAAACTTGTTTCCTGTTGAGAAATTTATAGGATTCCCCAAAAAAGTATTGGACTCACATCCTTGAAAGGGAGGGACGCCCAATTGTTTTCTTGGAATCTCTCCAGCCGTTGAGTCGCAGCGGCCAGTATCAGGATTGTACTCATTACCCGTATCACACTGAGTCCCATAGCGTGCGACAATTACGCCGGCAGTGCCATATATTTCAGGATTATACGGGCTACGAGCTGTAAACTCACAAGTCGCCATGATCGGATTAATATAGAGATAATCAAGCTTTGTGAAGCGCAAGGTATCTTTGAATAGTAGATCCTGAGACCAAGGCCAAGCTCCAGGCGCATATTCAACATCGACTGCCGCTTTGCAGGCTGACATAATATCTGGCTGTGGAGTGATGGACGAGCGGTATCCGATCCACTTGTTTTCAGCGCTACAGGGCACTGCACAAACTATGGTAAGCCATACAACACCGATAGCTCCCAAGCTTATTGTATTGACACTACGCATAGAGCGTCCTTGCCTCCAAAGCTTTGACCAAATGTTCCCTGTCAGTAAGTTATAGCCGCTCATTGCGAGTGTGCAATTTTTTTCGTGCACGTGCGACGTACCGTGCAACGCCATGCGATAGCTACATCGGCTGATGTATGGAATCTCCAGCTCTAAGAACCCTTGGCGTTCAAATTACTGGCATTATCAAGCGCGGTAGTTCCGGAAAATCCCGCGAAGCTGCCCCTGCTCCCAACGCCCACCCGTAGGCAAAGCGCTCAGAGTTGGGATGAGCTCTATGCCGGTTTGTTCATGGTAAAGATCGAGGGGGGAGCATTACGATTTTCAACGTGTGTGACGAGCTCGACTACTGTGAAGAGTGCATAAGCCCAGATGGCCGGCGTTGGTCGTTCGATTCGGGGAACCGGTTTGGCACAGATCCCATTGCGCTGCTCTCTGTGTGGGAAAATCAAACGCTTGAGAACCAACTGAAGGAGCTCTGAAGACCAGAGCCAACAGCGAGCGAGCATTTTCGATGCATTCAAAAACTACGCCAGAGACGCTTGATACCTAGGTCGTTCCCAAACGCATAATTACGACTGGGAGCTTATTTTGCGACTTGGTTTATGAGGACGGACGCTGGCCCAGGATCGTCGTAATTTTCCTACCGATGCAACGACGCAAGCCAACCCGCGCGCAAGGATCCCGTTACGTTCGAGCCTTCTGAGCGCCTGGGTCAGCGCTTTTTGAGTGATACCGTCCAGGCACCGCTTCAGTTCGTTAAAGCGAAGCGGCTTTTCACCGCTGACAAGCTTGCAGTCGCCGAAGCTCTATATGGCTACGCTGCAGGTATTGATATTCGTGATGCCGGGCTTATGGCCTCGGCGCTTACAGATAGTGCCGCTTCTGATTTCCGGCCCGCAGCAGCCAAAGCCGGTTTTGAATACCCTGTTCTTCAAGGTCGTGACACCATCGTCCAGGCTCTCATTACGTCACTTAGCCGAGTCGATACCACGCACTCTGTGAACAATCCCCGCGTCACCGTTGAAGGAGATGAGGCGGTGCTGGATGCGTTGGTAGAAGCCCAACATGTTTTGAAAACTGATCACTCCCGTTCCTATCTCATGAAAAACCGTTACGACGTGAAGCTGGTCAGGCAGGGTGAAACTGGGCGCATTCAGCACATCGTGGTGGACAACGTCTGGCGGACGGGAGATCCCGCAGTCCTCGCCGTATTTGATCTGATCAGGCCCTTGAAACTTTATTCTCGTGCTGAATGCGCGCAGCGTCTCTTGAGGGCGGTAGCCCGAAGACTTTTGCGTAATCTCGGCTGAACTGGGTGCTGCTTTCATACCCGACTTCAAAGGCAGCCGCAGTGACGCTTCTGGCGTTGGCAACCATAAGGGTGCGAGCCTGAAGCAGGCGTACACGCTTTTGATATTGCAGAGGGCTCAGTGTGGTTACCGCCTTGAAGTGTCGGTGAAATGCCGAAACGCTCATTGCTGCTTTCTCTGCCATATGTTCTACCCGAATAGATTCGGCGAAGTCGCGGCGGATCCACTGAATGGCCTGATTGACACGGGCCATCGCAGAGTCCGGCGCGGCGATTTCACGCAGCATCCAGCCGTGAGGGCCTTGGAGTACACGATAGAGGATCTCGCGTTCGTATGCCGGCGCCAGGGCGGCGATACTTTGTGGGTCACCCATCAAGCGCAGCAGGCGCACCCAAGCATCCATCAACTGAGGCGTGACCGGCGCTACTGAAAAACCCGGATCTTGGTCATGGCGATCAGCCGGAAGTGGTAGGTCGGCCAGCAGCGTGGTTAGCGCCACCGGGTCGAGAGTCAGGCTTACCGCGAGATAAGGCTCTCCGGTCGACGCCGGATGAACTGTGCCCACGGCGGGCAGCTCGATCGACATCACGAAGTACGTCGCCGGGTCATAGTGCAACGTCTGCTCCCCGACGGTCATGGTTTTACTGCCGTGGAGAATCAGGTTGATCATCGGCTCGTAGACGGCGGCCAGCATGTGCTCGGGAATCTCACCCTGCACCATGGCTACCCTGGGGATTCCTGTCTCAGTGCGCCGATTTTCAGCACTTGAGGTCAGGGCTCGCAGTTCATTCAATTGTGTGGTCATGGGCTGGATCCTGCCCGGCTCGTTTGGGACTTGGCAAGCAGAAAGCAGAAACAGGCAGGTTTCGAGTAGGAATGGCCACGTTCTGGATGGCCGGGGACTCTACTGTGGAGGCTCAAGTCATCGACACGGGAAGTGCACCATGGGCGTCATCGTTATCACCGGAGGCAGTCGCGGCATTGGCGCCAGCGCTGCTCTCCATATTGCCGAACGGGGGATGGGCGTCATCCTTACCTACAACCAGAATCCTGATGCAGCTCACCAGATCGTCCGGCAAATCGAGGCCGCTGGCGGCAAGGCGGTGGCGCTGCGGCTGGACGTGAGTAACACCTCAAACTTTGCTGCATTTCGTGATGCCGTGGTCTCCGCTCTGGAAATTACCTGGGGCACAAACACGCTGGCAGGTCTTGTAAACAACGCAGGCTACGGTCTGTTCAACCCGCTGGAGTCAGTCAGCGAGGAGCAATTCGACGGCCTGTTCGCAGTGCACCTCAAGGGGCCTTTCTTCCTCACTCAAACGCTGCTGCCGCTACTTGAAGATGGCGCGAGCATCGTCAACCTGACGAGTGCCACAACGCGCGTCGCGACATCAGGGGTCGCGCCGTATGCGGCCTTTAAAGGCGGTCTCGAAGTATTGACCCGCTACATGGCGAAAGAACTGTGTGAGCGCGGTATTCGTGCCAATGCGGTTTCGCCTGGTGCCATTCGTACTGAGCTGGGGGGCGGTTTGAACGATGAGTTTGAAGCCATGCTGGCCAGTCAGACAGCACTGGGCCGGGTGGGCGAGCCGCAAGACGTCGCTCGTGTTATTGCGATGCTGCTCTCTCAGGAAAGCGCCTGGATCAACGCGCAAACCATCGAAGTCGCAGGCGGCTACATCATCTAAATCATGGAGGCTCCATGCTCGATCATATTTTTCTCTCGGTGAGCGACATCAAGCGCTCGATACACTTTTATCAGGCAGCACTGACGCCGCTTGGCATCACGGCGCGTCTGGATTACGACGGCAAGGACGGGCCTCCTGGTCATCCTGACCTCAAGGGCTTTGGCGCCCATGGCCGAATGTTCTTCTGGCTGCGCGAAGGGGCGGTGGAGGGACAGGCGGTGCACGTAGGTTTCGTCGCCAATAGCCGTGCCGAGGTCGATATCGCCTATGCAGCGGCCATCGCCCAAGGGGCAACAGACAACGGCCCTCCCGGCGCACGTCTGCATTACGACCCGAACTACTACGCGGCCAATGTCCTCGACCCAGACGGCTATAGCCTCGAATTCGTTTACAAGAACTGGCAGCACGCCCAATGAAGAAATTGATGATCTACGGCGCAACCGGCTACATGGGACGCATGGCTGCCGAGTATGCAGCAGCGCAGGGGCTGGATGTCATCATTGCTGGGCGCAATCAGGAGAAGCTGCGCGCTCTGGCCACCCAGTTGAATGTTCCTTATCGTATATTTATGCCTGATGCTTTGACGCCAGAAATGCTTAGCGGTGTCGCCGCGCTCCTGAATTGTGCCGGGCCCTTTGCTCAAACGGCCAGTGCGCTAATGCAGACCTGTATAAACGCTGGCGTCGACTATCTTGATATCACGGCTGAGATCAAGGTCTATGAGCTGGCCGAGCGAATGGGCACTAAGGCAGCCGAGTCAGGCGTCATGCTCCTGCCCGGGGTCGGGTGGGATGTAGTGCCAACTGATTGCCTGGCGGTGCATGTTGCACGTCGGGTGCAAGCGCCGCAGTCGATAAAGATCGCACTTCAGGTCGCAGGTTCGATGTCACGTGGCTCGGCCCGAAGTGTTAGCGAAATCATTGGTGCAGGGTTGCTGGCGAGGATTGACGGGGCAGTGGTTGCAACTCCCGCTGCACAACCACGATCGTTCGATTTTGGTGACGGCCCGGAGCTGTGTGCGCCGCTCTCGTTTGGCGATCTGATCACGAGCTGGCATTCCACTGGCATACCCAACATTTCCATGTTCGTGCATTTCTCTGGCGATCCGATTCCCCAAGCAGATATTTCAACGCTTCCCGAGGGGCCGGATGTGCACCAACGTGAAAATCATCGCGCACGAGCCGTAGCCGAAGTTACCGGCGCCGACGGTGCTGTTGCGCGTTCGATAATCGAAACTGTCAATGGATACACCTACACTCCGCTCGCTGCAGTGGAGGCTGCGCGCAGAGTATTGGCAGGCAAGCGACAACCAGGCTTCGAGACGCCAGCGAGGCTGCTGGGGGTTGAGTTCGCCGAGAGCATCGCGGGTACGACTATCACGGATCTCTAAATCATCAAAAGGTTAAAGCAGTGGCGGTTGCTCAGGAGTCAGCGGCGGTGTCGCCTGCATCTAGCGCTACAGAAATTGCGGTGCCGGCAATTTGCGCCACCTCTATCAACCGCCCAAGGGACATGCCGTTGCATGCTGCAGCAGAGAGTCCACGCAAAGTGGTCACTAGGTAGTCAGTCAGCGCTTGCGCGCCTCGGGGACAAACTTGGTCAAGGTAATTGCGGATTGTCTGAATTGCGGCTCCTCCCAGCTTCTCGGCCATGCTTCGGGCAACAGGATCATCCGCGCGCAAGCCCTCAGTGATAAGACAACCACGCAAAGCGGTATCTCCTCCGTACTGCTTCGCAGCGGCTACAAGCAGCGACTTCAGCGCTGCTGCGGGTGGCAAATCCGACGTTAGCAGCTTGTCTAGAGGTAATGCTTTTTCGCTAGCGTAGCGACACATTGCCCGCTCGAACAGTTCGGCCTTGCTGCCATAGGCGGCGTAAAAGCTTGGGGGCTTAATATTCATGGCATCCGTCAGGTCAGACAGGCTGACTGCATCGTACCCCCGGTGATGAAACAATGCCTGAGCAATCGCTATCCCTTGCTCGCGATCAAACGCGGGACGGCGCTGGCGGGTGCTTATGTTCATTGATGTCTCACTCAGTCGAGGCGACAACTGTAGCGATCGCTACAGCTGATATCAATCGCGTCGGGCACCAATTGTTTAGTGATCGCTAAAAAGGTTGTGATTGAACGTGCACCTATGTAGTGTTCACTACATATTCACTCGCTGAGACGTTTCCCATGGAATTTAAAAACAAGGTTGTTCTGGTAACTGGTGGCTCTTCAGGCCTCGGCTTCGCCATCGCTGAAGCGTTCGCCCTCCAAGGCGCCACTCTGATCATCACGGGGCGTCGGCAACCTCAGTTAGATGAAGCCGTGAGTCGCCTGGGCGGGAACTCGTCCGCTGTCTGCACGGATATCTCGAACGCCACAGACCTTGCCGAGTTGTTCAGCCACATGCAGGCGGTTCATGGCCATATCGATGTATTGATTGCCAACGCAGGTATAGGCGTAATCGAGCCACTGGGAGCGATCACCGAAGTAGGGTTCGATAAAGTTTTCACTACCAACGTCAAAGGCACGATTTTCACCGTACAAGGCGCACTGCCGTTGATGAGCAAGGTGAGCAGCATTGTTATCATCGGCTCGACCGCCTCTATCAACCCTGGCCCCGGTCTGAGCGTCTATGGAGCTACAAAGGCGGCCCTGAGGGCGCTGGTGCGTAGTTGGATTTTGGATATCAAAGGTTCTGGCGTCCGTATCAACCTACTCAGCCCCGGCCCTGTGAACACCCAATCCCTTCGCGATGTACTTGGCGAAAACGCGCAGGAGGTGATTGATGGCCTCAGCGAGAAAAGCACGCTGGGTCGAATCGGCGAGGCACGCGAAATTGGTCAAGCCGCTCTTTTCCTTGCGAGTGATGCGTCAAGCTATGTTAATGGCACCGAGCTATTCGCCGACGGTGGCGCATCGCAGATTTAGGGGTTGATGAACGGACGCACGGGGCATTAATTGCATGCTTCGCCAGCCGAGCAGTCGATATTTATGGAGTCATCTAATGAACAATTTTGCGGGCTCGGCAATAGACCATATGGGCATCGGTGTTTCGGATATCGTGCACGCCAAAACCTTTTACGCCTCACTGCTCGGGCCACTAGGTATCAGCTTAGTAATGAGCATTGAGGCTGATCCTCCTTGTGCAAAGCCTCGACGACTGGGATTTGGCCGTGGAGGAAAGCCATTTCTATGGTTGCATGACGAGCCCGATTCCAGCCATAGCCTGCACATAGCACTAGTCGCTGAGAGCCGTGAAGCGGTCGACGCTTTTCATGCGGCTGGCATAGCTGCCGGCGGCAAAGATAATGGGGCACCCGGCCTAAGGCCTAATTACCACCCTAGCTATTACGCGGCTTATGTCTTGGCGCCCGACGGAATGAACCTAGAGGCCGTTTGCCAAGCGGCTCTTTGACTCCATAGCCCTTCATCCGGCTAGGACTGCTGCGATAATGATTTCGATGATCTCTCTTCCCAGTTATCCGGATCAGGGCGTCCAGCACGGAGCGCTGGGTTACCGGGCTAAAACACTATGTCGGCCCGTTCGAAGCCGATGATAAAGGCAACCTTCCGCTAACACCGCTTCGCGAGGAACAGGGGCATCTGGATGTGAAATGAAGTCATCCTTTCCAGCAGCGGCAAAACGTTCGTCCTCTTGGGGGAAACAACAACTGGGGGCGGCCTCCGCCCAAAAAGCTGCACTATTGGCTTCACTGCACACCAAACGAAGGATCAGGCAATTTTCGACGTGCTCAACAGATTGCGTGAGATGCGGCTAATCCATAGAACGCTAAAAATGGCTATGCTCAGATGACTCCAGGGAGAGGACGAGGAAAATGGCAGCTGAATACTCGTTATCAGATGTGCTCGAAAGGATGTATCAGAATCAGCTCGCCCTGGAGGCGGCGCTGATGGAGTTAACGCTCCATGTTGAAGCCCAGGGCAGTGCTGAAGTCGGGGATAATGTCCGAGGTGCTTTGCGGGCAATTGGTGAGAATGCTGGGCACATCAAACAGGGTTTAGCACGGCTTAGGAATGCATCTTGAGCCGGGCCTTGCCCGAAGGAGCGATTGCATGGAAATGCTAATCAATTTTGGAGCTCCAACACGATCCCTCATCCTGAGACAAGAGCAGCGTCATCACTTTCCCCCTCGAGCACAACGCGTACGTCGCGGACTCATCCGCAGCGACTCTCGACGTGTCCGTCATGACTTCGTGGTGAGACGCACCGCACAGTAGGCCAGTGAAATGATCTTTTCCGTTTCGGTAAGGGTTGCCAGTGCAGAACATGCTAGCTACAAGATGGAACAGAACGTCGGCATCGAGAAGAAGATAATAAGGCCTACACTAAAGCCGGAAATATTGCCTAAGACGAATCGGGGAACCGAAAAGCTGGCAAGTAACCAAGGCAGCCGCCAATAACCTGCCCTGAGGCGCCAAAAAATATAAGGTGGGACTTCTAATAGGCTAATATTCTAGCAGCGACCGCTACTACCCTATCGGATGATTTGAATCGATGCCTTACTTCCACGTCATTGGCAAGCTAAACCACTCAAGTGAAACTCGCGTACTGCTAGCTGACCTCTCAAAGGAGTCCCTGCTGCGACAGTTCATAGCGCCTTATGAGAAAGGGAATACTTTTTTTTGCGATAATGATCTTATAGATCCTAATACACTCACACATGTAAGAATCATCGAAACTACCAGTACCGAAGCTGCGGAGCGCGATAAGATCAACCGAACAGATAGAGAAAATATTGACTCTATAAATAGAGAGTCTTCTGGCATTTTTTTTCTCAGCGTTGGTGGCGGATACGCGCCGGAGGATATTGCTGAGGCTGGTGACGATGTTACAAGTAAGTTTATTAAGGGTGCACCTGGATTCAAATCGGGTAACTTACAAAAATTGACTCCTCTGATTGGCTGGACAGCCGGTATCGTCTCGGCGGTTATCGCTTCAGGAGTAGCGAAATGGTTAGGCTGGATTTGAACTCATTGTATATGAATTCGTTAGGCATCAGTTAGTTGTCCAACGCTAGCGACTGGTCACGACCGCTTCCGCCTGCGGCCGCGCGTTCTCGGAGGGTTGGCCGTCTGTCCAATCATGGCTAAAAGGAATACCTGATGGCGACTGCACTATCGCAGGTGATGCAAAGTGAAAGCTCAAGCCGATATTCGGAGGGTCTTGACCAATAAGCTATGCAAACTGTCTACTGACTTTGATCTAGCAGACGCGCGACTTCGATATACCGCAACTTCCATTGGCCTCAGCGGGCCAAGCCCATGCTCTCCGCCAAGTATCTCCAAGTGCTCGGGAACACTGCACCGAGTCAGGACAGCAACCGCTAGGCCGCTCTCAACTGCTGCGATCTGACCCGCTAGGCTAGAACTGTGATAGACCACCTTGAAGTTGCGGCCTTGCAGCGCTAATGAGTCGATTGCACAGCGTCTGGCTAGACTCGCTTCCTCATACGTTGCGATGGGAAGCGGATCTCGGGCCCAGAGGTCAAACTGAGCAGATCCAACCCAGACCATAGGCTCATGAAACAAAAGCGTGCCTCGTCTAGAGTGGTCGCGCGATACCAATGCCAAATCAAGATCGCCCTGTTCAACACGAGGTAGTAGCGAAGTCGATTGCTCGCAGTGAAGTTCGATTTCTACCGAGCCATGGCGGGGTGCAAAACGCTTGAGCACCGGAGTGAGATATTTGGCTGCGTAATCATCCGGAACGCCTAAGCGTATTCGTCCCCTCAATTCAGCGCCAGTGAAAGCCGCCTGGGCATCCGCATGCAAATCCAATATCCGTCTGGCGTATCCCAGGAGCATTTGCCCGTCGTGGGTCAATTGATGGTTGCGCGCATCCCGGATGAGTAATTGCCGCCCCACCGCAGCCTCGAGCTTTTTAAGCTGCATGCTCACCGCCGATTGCGAGCGAAACACTTCGTTCCCAGCGCTGGTAAGCGATCCTGTGTCGACGACCGCCACAAAGCACTTGAGCCAATCTATTTGAAGGTCTTGAACGTTCATCACGTCGTCCATTCGATTAACGGATAATAGCTACAATCATTATGCGCTTTCCGAAAGATCGCCTGTTAGCGATAGTAGCCTCAGCTGCGCGTTATGATGCCGCTGAGCTTCAAAGCTTTGCCTTCGCAGCCTTAATCATTGGACTGGGAGGAAACGCCGTGGTATCCGCTGAAAGCTCTGTATCTGATTTAACGTCCATTGAGGCTTGGGCGGGCTTCAAGAGCTTGCTACCCATATCGTTATTTGTAGCGGTTTTTGGGGGCGCGTTTGGGCTCGCTGCTGCTCAGGCTGGATTGAATGAGTCTTCGACTGTACTCATGAGCCTGCTCGTATTCGCAGGCGCTGCACAATTTGCAGCTCTTGACCTCTGGGGCGCGCACGTCCCTGTAGTCCCTTTGATGATCACGGTCTTTGCGATCAATGCGCGACATCTTTTGATGGGGGCAACCTTGTACCCCTGGTTAAGGGAGCTTCCCCTGGCTAAACGATATGGCGTCATGTTGGTGGTTTCGGACGCCAATTGGGCGATGTCCATGCAGGCTTTCAACAGTCGAAAACCTGGCTTTGGCGTACTACTTGGCGGCGGGATCGCCTTATGGGTATCGTGGACGATAGGGACTTGGCTGGGCATATATTTTGGGAGCGCGATCAAAAACCCCGTCAGCCTAGGGCTCGATATGGTGATGGGTTGTTTCTTGCTCGCCATGGCTATAGGGGGAAAGAAAAATTCGCGCATAACGGTCATTTGGATTGTGGCTGCGGGTGCAGCGCTACTTGCATATTGGTATTTGCCCAAAAACAGTCATGTCGTCGTAGGTGCGCTGGCCGGCGGGATTCTGGGAGCCTTCTGGATGGAAAATAAAAATGAGGATTGATAGCGCTGGCTTTGGAACAATTTCCCTGATTCTGATCATGGCTGTGGTAACACTTGCGACACGTTGGGGAGGCGTTTTCGTCATGTCCTTTGTGCCCATAAACTACCGCGTTCAGCAATTCATTAGCGCAATGTCCGGCTCAGTGTTGATAGCAGTACTAACACCGCTAGCAGTCACGGGAGACAATGGAGCCCGCCTCGCTTTGGTAACAACTGGAGTGATGATGCTGCTCGTTAAAAAGCCCCTCCCGGCTATCGCAGCAGGCATAGCCGTAGCGGCTTTATGGCGCAATCTTTAAGCTGAAATCTCCTAGGGATTTTGGAAGCGCCGGTGATTACATGGCCATCCTCTTCAAACCTGCCACAGCATATATGCTGCAAGTCCAATAAATATTAGACCAACAGAGATATTGAAGCCAAAGCTGTGTCGCTTTAGCCAAGCGCTTACAAAACCGACACCTAGGGCATACACAATGTGTATCAGCAGGGTGCAAGCTAGAACGATCGCCAAAAGAAGTACGACTTGAGGAATGATTGCGGAGTTGGCGTCGATATACAGAGGAAAAAAAGAGCTAAAAAAAAGCAAGGTTTTCGGGCTAGCGAACGTTACCAGTGCTCCATGCCTAAAACCTTGCGCTCTTTCTGCACTGGCCTCTCCGCTTTGCACCGAAATCTGAGTACGAGAGTATCGAATACTCATATATCCTAAGTAGGCAATATAAAACGCACCTAGGTATTGCAGTGTCTGAAATAATACCGGTGACGCTCCTAAAACCGCTGTCAACCCGGAAAGAGCCAGCACAGCCATGGCAAGCATTCCGACTTGGATCCCCAATATCACGGGAAGAGTTTTCTTCCACCCCAGATTTACGCTGTAGCTAATAACGCTAATGGTGCCCGGCCCCGGGGTTGCAGCCGCGATAACGCACGTCACGAGATAAGTCACCAGATTAGCTGTCTGCATTCATCACCCTTGGCTTTGCAATATAAGAGATTCAAACGTGTCACGCGAGAATTGACACTCTGAGCGACAGCATAGCACTCGTCCCAGTCACGCCTTTGAGTTGGCGAAGCGCATTTCGAGACGGTCAGCAGCTCAACTTCCTACGCGATTTCGCCCTTGAGACTTAGCGGCGTAAAGCAATTGGTCAGCTTTGATCAGAAATTCTTTTGGACTCTCCCCTAATGTTCCAGAGGTCGAAACAACACCTGAGCTTATCGTGACAATCCCGAATGGACTCGCTAAATGTTGAATATTTGCATTCAACAGGGACAGCCTTATATTTTCTGCAACCATGACCGCACCTGCAAGTTCAGTTTCCGGAAGCAGAACTATAAACTCTTCCCCACCGTAGCGCGCAGCGAAGTCACCTGGCCTGTTGACGTTGGCTGCAATAACGCTCGCTACGCGCACTAGGCACTCATCGCCGCTTAAATGGCCGTAATGGTCATTATATTGTTTAAAAAGATCTATATCCAAAAGGATTACGGATATGCTTGTCTGATTTCTCGTGGCACGCTTCCATTCTTTATCCATAGCCAAGTCAAAGCTTCTCCTATTGGCTAGAGAAGTCAGACCATCTGTGTGGGCTATTACCTCTAACTCTTTTCGGATAATCTTTAGCTCGTACTCTGCAACCAGCAGCTGTTGGATCTGGCGATATAGCAAGCTACCTAAAATTGCCAACGCCAGTATGATGGAACCTACCAGTGCAACCGATTGGTAAACATATGACCACCAAGGGGCAAATACATGCTCATACGACACGCCCGCTGCTGCGACGATAGGCAGCCCAGCCAGACGACGATAGGCGTAGATCCGCTCGATACCATCCACGATAGATTTTATGACTGCAGTCCCGCTATCGCTCTCAGGTAGATACCGGCTAAAAATTTCGCCTTTGGAAAGATTAGTTGTCATCAATGCTGCGACGGTCGGGCGTCGCGCGAGGAGTTCGCCGTTATCGAGTGCTAGGAAAATTACCCCTTCGTCGTCCACGGCCATACGTTTGAAAAAGCTTTGAAAATATGAAACCGGAACCGTGGCTAACGCAACCCCTGCAAAAGCTCCATCGGCTGTTTGGATACGCCGACTTATAGGGATCACCATATCCCCTGTCGTTCGACTTTCCACTATCGAGCCAACGTGGATGGACTGGTCATCGTGCTCACGGTGATATCGAAAGTAAGCTCTGTCGCCGTTGTTTTTGGTTTGCAAACCTTCGGAAAACGAATTGGCCATCCAATTGCCTTGAGCATCGAAGATGAATAGACCCTGAACGCCTTCAATGTCGTTCACTTGGCGCGCCATCAGCTTCGCCAACCGTTCCTGTTGATCAGGGCCGCTTCCATCGTGCGCCACACGCTCTGCCAGATCTCGCAAGGTATTGTCAGCCTGCAGCATCGTGTCACGCGCCTGCTGTTCAGCGGCAAGTACAATGTTCGAAACAGTTATTTTGGCCGCGTCTACTCGCTCACCGGACGACTGCACAATTTGCCAAGCAGTGGCAAGGATCAACGATAAACAAACTAAAAGAACGAAACCTATCAGCGAAAGGGACAACGCTCTAGGTGTCAGCCTTGCGTAGATCGGTAAGGAGAGCGTCATATATACGTCTTCAAATTGGCGGTGGGCTCAAGCGAGCAATTTTTATACCGGCGTGGAAATTAAAGCGTTCACCCGCAGCTTCGGAATCCCTGAAAATCTGCGCAGACAGACGTTATTTCTTTGCATACCCCCCCCGCAGATTCCCACTTACACACCTAGATGCTTCATAAACCTATCGATTGAAGATTGCGAATCGCAGCGACCCCCACTTTCTTCATCGTAGGAGGATTACCGTCTTGGGTACCGCAGACCAACGGATGGGCATGATGTCGGGAATCGTTCCGGGCTTTCAGTGCAGATCACTGCCACCCTAACCTTGAAATGATTTCTCGTCGGTAAGGCGTATCGATCTGCGACGGCACTTGATTGATGTAGTCGCGCGCGCTCTTAAGTGTTTCTCCGCTTAAGCCGGCGAAATAGGCAATAGCGTCCTCTGCTGCGGGGACGAGCCCCTCAACGCCTCCGAATCTTGGTGGCAGTCCTGTCCAAACTACCGCGTCCAATCGGCGGGCGATCGCCCATTCAGCGATGATTCCCGCTGCGTTCGTACCGACCACGAAACTACCGATGCCATCCTCCCGGTCTTGAGGAACCCCCTCCCGAATTCTAAGAGCCTCGCGTGCCTCATCAAGGTTGTCGAGATCCAATACCGCCCAAAGCACTTTGCACCCAGGTGCGTTTGCGCAGATAGCTGTCGTCAGGTCTCCGTTATCACTGACCCGCGCGAACTCGATCGGTAACACCGGGCCGTCCATAAACCACTCGCTTGCGAGCGGTAAGGTGTCCGGTTTCCAAATCAACGACCCCCATCCTAGACATGCGATTACCATTATCTGCACCTGAGTTAGAAATGAAGTCACTTGAAATGCGGCGAGACCTCCGGTCGGCCGCATTCACAGCAGTGCGGCTCAATGGGCACCGCACCTCTCTGGGCAAATGGTCTGTTTAACCTTTCGTTTGTCTAGGATCCGCTGAACGAGGAAATGTACGCTCCTCTTGGATCGTGCCGTCCTCTTTGTGGATTTTGAGAGAGGCTTTCTTGCCCTGAAGAAATTCGCTCGCTATCTCGGTGATTTCTGCTTTGGTGGATGCGGTCTTGGAGGCGCGTTGCGCGCCCTCTTTGATGAGCTCCCAGAGATCTTCCGCTTTTTTGATGTGATAGTTATCCATTGGCTAACCTCTGACATGACGATCAATACCTGACAGGTTGACCATAGGAGAACCGAAGAGTTTGAACGGATTAGCGGCATTCTCGATGCTTACGGAGATCCATTAAGTTTTCTCGGGATGAGGGGCAATTCCCGAAGCATGGGGCTGTAGCCGCTATACAGAGTTAGAGCTTTAGCATGGCAAAGCTTAAACAGTCTTAGCTCGCTGCAAGCGTTGCTTACCAGCGCGGTTAGCGATCTCCGGCACCGGGCCTTCACCGTTCTGCTGCCGAGAAAGAAATTCGCGTATCAAACCAGCAGTTCGCCTAGCACTGGTCACTACGAAAAAATGCCCCTCGCCCTTGAGAACGCGCAGTTCGGCTTGTGGAATTGAGCGTCGCAGGACATGCGCATTGTATGGCTGCACGAGGGTGTCACGATCGCCGATGAGGATGAGCGTGCGTATACGCAAACGGGATAACCGCAGCAGACTTGTCCAGCCTACTAACGCGGTTAGCTGGTGGTGGTAGGTTCGCAGGCGTACGGTTAGCATTCGCTTTACAACACCGAAACGCAGCTGCGCCTGTGTCGAACTGGCTGAACCATCTCGTTCGGGCTGTTTGGCGCCTGCGCTTCCTCTAAAGAACTCCAGGATGTCAGCGGGCTTCACCAGTAGAACCGGGCCCGCAGAGGTCGCCGCCAAGATAAGCCGTCGCACCATGGTGGGATGACGAAGAGCGAACTCTTGCGCCAATGCACCGCCCCAACTCACGCCGAATACATCAACATGGTCGATGCTCAGTTGCTTGAGCATTTCGGCGATCAGATCGGCATGACTTGGCAAACGCATCGGCCAGCGGGGCATTTGCGATTTGCCGACACCAGGCACGTCCAACGTGATCGTTGTGTAGTCGCCTAGTTCGTTGCGCAAAGCATCGAAGGTTTTGATCAAACCTCCCAGACCGTTGAGTAGGAGTAACGGTGGGCCTTGGCCGGCGATTGAGACATTCACCTGCAAGTCTTTAACGGTCATGATCCGGCTCGGCATGGACACCTCTCTGTCATGAGCTGTAAAAACTCGATTGTTTTCGGCAATAGACAGCCTGATAGAGACTTCAAATTAACTTTCGAACATCTTCACCGGCGCCGTACACGTTACTGGGCGCCACAATAAAAGAACCCGAGTCGGCGCGTGTTCAACCGGGACGTAAGGATGAAACCAATTCTCGAAGAGTTGCCTTGTGGCCTTCGAGTCCCTCACTTGCAAGTTCGTATTCTCGTAACGCGCCCAAGCGCCCGCCATCTCTGCTGCTCTGAACGAGCCGACCAAGGAGCAACTGTTTTTCATGCAACGCTCTAATGGCCACCCAGAGTGCTTCCTCAATCGTTTCATCCTGCGCATGAAATAATGCGCCGGCGGTATAGGCATGACCCGGTATGGCAGCGAAACCGGGGCGATGACGCGTGTACCTCCCACAGAGCGCCTCCGCACTCAGGACAGGAGATGCCTGCGACTCGGCCGATCTCATCCAGCGCGGAGGTACCTCCCTTACTGAAATCCTCAGCCAGATCATTCTCCGTTGCGAATGGCTCGATACGTTTTGACTCAGAAGCCGCTGTCGCCTCCGCTGTACGCTGATTGATGACCTGTACGAGCCTCTTACTCAACTCGGTGAGCGGCAAGCATCCGTCCACGGTCACATACCGGAGAGCGTTCGTTGGCATTGAGGGCGCTTCAGCAGTCTCAGGATCTTGTACGAAGGCCAGTCCGCCATAGGCTTTTATCGCCTGAAGCCCAACTACACCGTCATCAAGCTCGCCGGTCATCAACACCCCTATGACACTGCTTCCGTAGCTGATGGCAGCCGATCTAAACATTGGATCAATCGCGGGCCGCGAGTGGTTTTCCTTTGCGCTTCGAATGATCTCAACAACTCCGTTTTTGACAAGCAGATGCTTGTCGGGAGGTGCTATGTATACACGCCCCGTCTGTATCTGCTCTTCGCTCAACGCGAAGCCGACGGGCAATTGGCTCGACTGAGTAAGAAGGTTAGGGAGAGCACTAGGTTGGTCTCCGATGTGCATCGTGACGAAGACAGCCGCATTTAAATCAGACGGAAGCCCGGCAAGAAATTCACGCAATGCAGCAAGCCCGCCGCTGGAGGTGCCGATGACGATGACTTGGGGGTTTTGGCTTTCTTGCTGCATGGATCGATCCTAAGTTGCTAGCTATTACATGCTCCAATTTCACTCAGCGGCCTCAGCTAATTCGCGAATGAGTGCTTGTCGATGTTTCTCGTTAGGCGCTTACCCTCTTCCTAGTTTCGATACATACCTCTGAGGGAAGGTTCGAAAAATTGAACAATGTTTGAGCTAGATCAAGGGATTGCTACGCAGCATTCGTAGCCTCCAACGCACCATTGGAGGGGATTCGATGCTCTCACGGACTATCAGAAAAGCAAGGCGCCACGCGCTCCTTCAATACGATGCGAGGACAGCTGTAGTGGACTTGAGCCGAGCCGAATGACCCGCGAGCTCCAAGCGCTTTCACGGCACACGCGATATTTTCGCTTACACTCATGCAACCGTTCCGTTTGTTTGGTCGGTTTCTCTGGTAAGAGGAGGATTGTTTGAACGTAAATTGGGAAGGATTGCTGCCGATTCGCGGTGAGGTCATCGTCATTGAGGACGACCCAACTCTGCAGTCGCTCATGACCGATATCATGGATGAGATTGGTGCGACGACCGTCCCGTTCGCGACGGCGGATGATGCGTTGACCTACCTGCTTGAAGCACATGGTGAATGCGCCTTAGTTATCGCCGATCACGGCGTCCCCGGCCAAGTCCAAGGCATCGAGTTCATAGAGATGGTCAAAGGCAGGTGGCCTCACATCGCTGCGATACTTACCTCGGGCTATCTGATCGAGGGCACTGAAGTGCCAGCTCAAACTATTTACCTGCACAAGCCTTGGTCGCTGGATGAGATGGTGGTGGCAGTGGCGGAGCTTCTGCAACCCGGTAGCCCGATTAGCAAACGCTGAGCCTGGCTTGAAAGTATGAGGCCAGGTAGGACACGGATAGTGCTTAGCTCCTGAGACTCGCGACTCTACCTCGAGTGAAAACCGTTCGGTGGTGAAGTCCCTGAATTTTCTGAATTTTTTCCACGCCCGATGACTCCGTTTGAAATGAGCAGACGGAGTAAGTCATGGAAAACAATCTATTCGTCATCAACTACAAGCTTCATGGTGTGCCGAAGACCTTCATCATCCGTAGCAAAGCGATGCAAAACGCTGATGCCTGGCACTGGGCTAGTTGCGATGCGGGCGTAGCTCCCATTCCCAGGCCTGGTCGCCCACCACTGAAAATGGTGTCCAAACCCCAAGCCGAAAAATACGGCATTACCGATGTCACCTGGCGAGCCAGCTCAACGTAGCAGTGCGTGGTATGGCGCGGGCTATTGATGAACGCGCTTCATGTCGTAACCGCCCGCAAAGTCCGATTACCCGCTGAATATTCCGAAATCAGCTTTTGAACCCAACGCTGATTCGATCCGTCGTCCACTCTGAAAATAAAAATGAGGTCACGATGTCGCCTTTCGATATCCAGCGGATGCTGATAGACGAATTCCCCTTAGCGTTTTTGCTGGAGGTAGGTTTTAGGGCCACCTTCGCTTTTCTCGCAGTCTTTCTTTTTTTGAAATCCAGCGGTCGACGAGGGATCAGACAGCTCTCACTCTTTGAGCTGGTCGTGATTTTGACATTGGGCTCAGCAGCAGGAGATGTGTCCTTCTACCATGACGTTCCCCTACTCCCGGTCGCCGTAGTATTTCTCACGCTCCTGCTTCTTTACCGGCTTACCGTCCTAATGATGACAAAGAGCAAAAAGTTTGAAGCCTGGATGGATGGGCTTCCGGTAACCGTCATCCGCGACGGGCTCTATGAGCTCAAATCTTTAGAAACGCTGAACATCTCATCTAACGAATTGTTGATGGAGTTACGACAGCAAGGCGTCGAACACCTCGGCCAAGTAAGACTAGGGCTCGTTGAGACCGACGGCGACATCAGCCTTTATTTTTTCGAGCAGAAAGACCTACGCCCTGGGCTGTCCGTCCTACCATTAGAGCATCGTGCTGAGTTTGAAACTGCGCCTGCATCGGCTTTGTACTGCTGCGTAAATTGCGGTTTCTCGCATCATATTGTTGAAGCTCAACGAGCAGACTGCTCTCGGTGTAACCACCGCATCTGGTCAATCGCACTCACAACACCACGCTGTCGGTGACGCTAGGGGGACTACGTTCGCGGCGCGTTGTGGGCGATTGGTGGGAATGCTGGGCACATCGCGCAGGGTTTAGCGCGGCTTAAAAAGCCATCTTGAGCCGGGCCCTGCCCGAATGAGCGACAAGCAAGGATGAGCTTGAGCATTTTTGATGCTTGATGCGGAACGGCGCTCTGTCGAGGATCGATGCCCCTAAATAAGCCCTTGCTACTGTCCTAGTACAGTGGACAGTTAAACCGTTTCCAGCGCCTTTTTCGAGACAGCTCTAATCCTTATTCTGTGCCCATGTTGAACGACAGCATTCACTTACTTCAAAAGGAATTCATCATGAGCACCGCCACCTACAACCGCCTGAACAAAGACGACGCTATCGTGCTGCTGGTTGACCACCAGACCGGCCTGATCTCGCTGGTGCAAGACTTCTCGCCAAACGAATTCAAGAACAACGTGCTGGCTCTGGCGGATCTGGCCAAGTTCTTCGAACTGCCGACCATCCTCACCACCAGTTTCGAACAAGGCCCGAACGGCCCGCTGGTGCCGGAGCTAAAAGAGATGTTCCCGGACGCGCCGTACATCGCTCGCCCTGGCCAGATTAACGCGTGGGACAACGAAGACTTCGTCAAAGCGATCAAGGCTACCGGCCGCAAGCAGATCATTATTGCCGGTGTGGTGACGGATGTCTGCGTAGCATTCCCGACCTTGTCGGCGCTGGCAGAAGGGTTTGACGTGTTTGTGGTGACCGATGCTTCCGGTACTTTCAACACCACCGTGCAACAAGCCGCGTGGAGCCGCATGACTCAGGCCGGCGCTCAGATGATGAACTGGTTCTCGGTGGCGTGTGAGCTGCACCGTGATTGACGCAACGATATCGAAGGTCTGGGTAATCTCTTATCTCAGCGCATCCCAAACTATCGCAATCTGATGAACAGCTACTCGGCGTTGACTGCACATCAATCTTAAATCTGATTTGAAACCTAAAGCCCGCTCATGCGGGCTTTAGGCATTCGCACTTGTGGGCAAGCATAAATAGAGCTTTTAGAACTGAAATCGTGCTGAACTCTTTCGCACTCAAGCTAAATGAAATTTAGATGGCCAATAATCGCCCTATTATCCTAAATCACCGATCTAGGTTTAATCCCAAAGACAAAAGTCGTCCAATCCTTTTAGTCGCCTCGCGCATCAACTCTTGTAGTAAGGGAAGATCGCGCTCATCTTTGCGATACTGAGGAATAGTGGCTGAAATCGACCCACGAATTTTACCGTCTACGAAGTACGGTACCGCCAAGCCGAAGGCTCCGAGCACACGCTCACCCTCTCCGGTGGCCCAACCTCTTTCATGAATTACCTTTAACTCCTCCTTGAGCACTTCCCTGGAGGTAATGGTTGCCTCGGTGATTTGGATAAGCTCAATGGAATCAACCAGTTCTTCTTCACAGAAAGCTAACACCGCTTTACCTGCCGCGCCGGCATAAAGCGGCACCTCGACATTGATCTGCAGTTTGTATTGAATGGGGCGCCACCCTTGAATCACGTCAAGAAACTCTGCTTTTTTGCACGCATCATCGTAGACGAGGAACGCGATTGTCTCACCAGTCTCTTGAACTAAATCTGACAAAATGGGCCGGGTGAGATCCGCAAAATTGCGGAAATCGCTGCCGATCTTGGAAGCCCATCGATAGAGGGTTGAGCCCGGAAACAAGGTTGCATCAGATAAGCTGATAATTCCTGTTTGCGCTCCAGACTGTATCAGTCGTTTGGCTGTAGCCTCATTGCATAAGAGTTGCTCGGACAATCCCAAGGTTCGTTTTAACCCATCCGGAAACGCACAGGCCAACAGTAAGAGCCGTTCAAGACGAGTGACAGTAGATTTAGTTTCCTCAATCAATATCTTAGGCGCTTGCCGAAGCATGTTCATCTTTCGAGACTGTACTGCCGCGTCTATTTCCGCAGCAACTCGTTGCAGATCCGCATCAAGTTGCGAATTTTTATCTAAGTTAGCGCTATTAACCGAATGGACGGAGATGGACACGATTAGTCCGTTTGCAAGCCCCTTCGTGACAATTGATAAAGCGCTGGGAAATTCTGCCTCGGATAACAATCCTAGGTCGCGACAGGAACTATAGTCAGGCTCCTCTGTGTTACCTCGTTCAGTGCGCAGTGAAGATTCGGCTTCGATGAAAGCAGCAAAATGCCGACCGATATCTCCGAATTTGAGCGGAAAGACAACACCTAGTGCAGGCCTAAACGTGAGAGTAGCTTTGGCCTCGCGGCATGCAGCTACGAAATAGCCGTCACTAGACGGGCAGTAGATCGAGACCAGCGCAGTGCATTGTGATGAGTCAGCCAGCTCACTCAACAATGCTCCGCTCCGTCCGAGAAGCACACTCCTATCGCGGAGCGTTTTGGTAAGAACGTCAATCCTCGGCCCAATGCTGTACTTACCAAGTCCAATCTCACTAGCAAGGCCGACTTCAACCAAGGAGGCCAAAATCCGATTAACGGTACTCCGACTCTCTGAAAGCTCTGCCGCAAGCTCTCGAACCCCCCAAGGCTCCCCGCCAGCTCTCCTGACAAGTGCGTCCACTACCTCTATCAGCCTGGTATGGCTCGATGCGGGGTGCGCTGGCGTAGATGCGGTAATAGAGCGTTCTGACTGAGCCATCTTTAGACAAATCGAGGTGTTGGAGCTCCATTCTGGAGGCAAAAGCTGCCCAACCGCAAATCGCACCTGCCTGTTGACAAGCGCGTTGTGGTTCTAGAATCTAGAAAAAACAAAAGCAGGACGGTGTCCCATTTTTTGATAAGACGAACGTCCGCCAACCCGAGGTGCCCATGAACAACAATAACGTTATGGCCGAGCCTATCGTTGAGACCGTTGAAGAGACGGAGCAGACGAGGAAAGCCAAGAAGGCCACGAGGGCCGCTGTATTTGGAACCTTTGTCGAGTATTACGACTTCAGCGTCTACGGGTATGTCGCTGCAACCCTCGCCATGGTTTTCTTTCCTTCAGATGATGCAACGACCGGCCTGCTGAACACTTTCCTCGTGTTCGGCTCTGCTTTCTTGGTGAGACCGCTCGGCGCCATTGCCTTCGGCTGGCTCGGCGACAAGGTAGGCAGACGCTTCAGTCTGATCGCGAGCATTACCTTGATGGGGGCTGCTGCCACGCTGATTGGCCTGTTGCCCGGCTATGCACAGATTGGCGTCTGGGCGCCGATACTTCTTGTCGTACTACGCATGCTGCAGGGCTTTTCCGCTGGTGGCGAAATTGGTGGCGCTGCAAGCTACATTCGCGAGTGGGCTCCGCCTAAACGCCGCGCCTTGTACATCTCCTTCCTGCCATCGATTGCTCAATTCGGTAAGGGTTTGGCAGCTGCGATTGCAGGCTTAGCTGCAGCGTCGCTCACCGATCCGGAGATGCTGTCCTGGGGATGGCGTATTCCATTTCTGCTGGCATTGCCCCTTGGGGTTATTGGTCTTTACATGCGCCTAAGCATTGAAGACAGCCCGGAGTTCGCTTCTAAGAAAAACGATGCCGAGGTCAAAAAAGGCCAGCCCTTCGCCGAGTTGATTCGTGACTACCGCATGCCTCTGGTCAAAGTGATCATGATTGCGATGGTTCAGAACATCGGCACTTACATCGGCACCGTGTTCATCGCGGCGTACTTCAGTTCGATTCTGGGGTACTCGAAAGGCGAAGCTTCCACCATCGTTCTAATTGCCGTGATTCTTGCTGCATTCCTGATCCCTCTCGCCGGCCAACTCGGATCTTATCGCGGCGGAAAGTCCATCCTGCGTTACTCCTACTTGGCCTACGCCGTCGTGTCGATACCGTCCTTCATGCTGATGCAGCAAGGCTCGGTAAATCTGGCAATGGCAGGTCTCGCCCTCGGCATGATTCCGTACGCACTCTGCCAAGCGGGTACTTATTCGGTGATGCCGGAATTTTTCCCGATGCATATTCGCCACACCGGCGTCGCATTTGGCCACAGCGTAGGCGCTGTTATTGGCGGGGGTTCCGGCCCGTTCCTAGCCACTTGGCTGATCGGCGCGACCGGTAATCAATCCACGCCCGCATTCATTTTGTGCGCTTCAGGTCTCTTGGGTCTGATCGTTATCTCGACCGTTCGTAAAAATGCACCGGCGGCGGGCGATGACGTCAACACCCATCAATTCTCCTAAGGTGATGATCATGCCTTTGATTTATGTGACAAGCCCGATTCATCCAGACGTACTGGAAGCCCTTTCACCTCTGGGTGAAGTTCGACTCGGCTACGGCCCGAACGCAGTTTCCTATGCCGACATTCAACAACAAGTAGATGCCGTATTTTTGCGCGGTGGCCACATCTCTGCGGAGATGATTGCCCACTCCCCGAAGCTGCGGATCGTCGCCCGGCACGGCGCGGGCTATGACAACGTTGACTACAAAGCAGCAGCTGAGTTGGGTGTCTGGGTAACCAACACACCAGGCGCAAACAGAAGAAGTGTCGTCGAGCACGTGTTTGCATTACTGCTGGGTATCAGCCGCAAGATTCAACTAGCAACTGATCAGACTCGAAATAATATTTGGGCGGCAGATCGACTGTCTCTCACTGGTATAGAGCTCGAAGGCCGAACCTTAGGTTTGATTGGATTTGGCGACATTGGCCGGCACGTTGCGCCAGTTGCGGAAGCTTTCGGTATGAAGGTTCTTGCGACTGACCCTGCCTATGATTCGAGCTTCGATAAACGGTTGGTTGATCTCGATACCTTGTTAGAACATGCAGACGTGGTCAGCCTCCACGTGCCTCTGCAGCTAGGCACTGAGAACCTCATTGGCGGGGCTGAAATCGAGAAAATGAAAACAGGTGCCATCTTGATCAACACCAGCCGTGGTGGAGTGATCGATGAAGCGGCGGTTGCCGAAGCGCTTCGCAGCGGCAAGCTGGGGGGTGCAGGTGTGGATGTGCTGGCGGCGGAAAACATCGACATGATCACACCTTTCAGTTGCAACACATTCCCCGTTTCCGACTTACCTAACCTGCTCGTGACGCCCCATGTTGCCGGGCAAACCAATGAGTCGTTGCTGCGCGTTGGCATGAGCGCGGTAGAGGCGATCTCCGCAGTCTTGCGCGGCGAAGCTCCACTGCACCCAGTCAACAAACCTGCATCCAAGACGTTCAGCTAATAGCGCTTTAAACGGATTCACGCCGAGGTCACCATGTTTATCAATGTAACTGATGAAAGCATCACCGTGAGCGGAGATTGGGAGCGCGCGTCCCTTAAACAAATTGAAGAGATATCGCATTACCCAGTCGCATTGATCGGCGATGTCCTGCAGCGCCTGGGAATGATGGCCTCCGCTATCCACCATGTGGCAGGTAAAGCTTCGTTCTACGGAACGGTGCTGCCCATCCTCACTTGGGAAGGGGATAATTTGGCCATCCACAGGGCATTGGATGATGCGAAGCCAGGGGATGTGCTCGTAATCAACGGCAACGGTGAAATCAACCGTGCAGTATTTGGCGATCTGTTAGGCGAGGTATGCCTGGCGCGCCAAGTCGCAGCAGTTGTGATCGATGGTGCCGTCCGCGATATCGAAGAGCTGAGTGTCATGGGTTTGCCCACTTACGCTCGCGCTGTAAATCCAGCAGGCCCTTCCAAATACGGCCCGGGCCAGGTCGGGGCGCCAGTCGCCTGCGGCAACGTTGTGTGTAATCCAGGCGACGCCATTCTGGGGGATAGAGACGGAATTATCGTCATCAGCCGCCATCTGGTTCCATCACTCGCTGAGAAACTGAAAATCCAGGATGAGATCGAGAACAGTTTCAGAGAAAAAGTCCGGGCGAGCATTCGCTGAGAGTCGTCGAGAAGTCCGGGGAGCCATATTTAGCCTCCCTGGATAGACTTTGAACGCTGAATCCTCATAATTGAGTCGTGGACACGCCGCCTCAGCGTTCGCGGAGTCTTCCTGATAATTGCGACCGAGAAACTCGATAATTTCGCAACAAGAGCTTATCTACGTCTTCGTTGAATCCGTTTTAGATCGACAGTTATCTCGCGGAAAATGTTCGGCGATATTCCGAAGGCGACGTGCCGAGTTGGCTGCTGAATTGTTGCCTAAACGATAACGGCGTACCAAACCCGGCTTCGCCCGCAATACATTCCACAGGCAGGTCAGTGGTTTCCAACAGCTCCTGTGCTCTGGCAACCCGCTGAGCGTTCAACCATTTTGTGACGGTACTGCCGGTCGCCTCCCTGAATCGCCGGGTAAATGTGCGCCTACTCATCCTAGCCATGTCGGCCAATACGTCGAGTGACAGATCATTAGAGAGGTTCGCTCGGGCCCACACCATTACGTCAGACAGATGCGCCTCGCTGGATAGTTGGGGCACTGGTTGCTCAACATACTGCGCTTGGCCCCCCTGCCTATGCGGCGGAGTCACGAGCATCTTCGCCGTGCGATTCGCTACGTCAGCACCGAGCCGTTGGCGTATCAGATGAAGGCAGCAGTCAATTGCCGCCACTGTTCCAGCAGAAGTCATGATGTTGCCATCACTGACGTAGAGCACTTCAGGTCTGAACCTAGCGTTAGGAAAACGTCGAGCGAACTTTTCTCGGGCTGCCCAGTGAGTGGTTGCTTCCTTGCCATCAAGTAACCCGGCATCTCCGAGGACAAATGAGCCTAAACATAATCCAACAATTAGCTTGCCTTGAACATGGGCTAACTGGAGCGCTGTTATCAGTTGCGACGATGCAGCTATCAACTGATCGCCCCACGCTGGAATGACGATTACGTCAGACTCCTCCATCAACTCCAATCCGTGAGCAACCGCGAGATCGATGCCTTGGTCGCAAGTCACCATCCCTGGAATTTCAGCGCAGTAACTGACCTTGTATTGAGGGTCACTAGGCGCGGATTGGGCTGAACCCAGAACTACTCCGGGCACAGAAAGATGAAACAGGCTTACTCCGTTAAAAGCCAGGACGGCAACTTGTATGGATTGCATTAGAAATCCTCGTATTGGCTCAAATGTATCGCTAGCAGAATTATCGACAACCACACCTACAAATGTTTGCTCTGTAGGCGAACGAGATACGTGGCCGCAGCCAATTGACGAATGCTGGGCGGCTGGCCCGATTATATCGAAATATGTCATTCAGGCCACTGTTGAGGTTCCAGCTATTGCGCAAAAATGGGTTCATCAACTCATTTACAGGATCAATCTCATGAAATTCAAAGCTCTCCCGCTAGTGCTCAGCATGACTTGCGCTGCGGCGACTACATCAGCGCTCGCGGACACCGAAGCTACGAAAGCAGCTGAAGCTTCCTCGAAGGTGGAATTTGAGCAAGTTCGCAACGCGACCGCAAAAATCACCTATCGCGGTACGACCTTCCTGATTGATCCGATGCTGGCAAAAAAGGGGGCCTACCCAGGATTTGAAAACACCTACCGTAGCAACCTGCGTAATCCATTGGTTGACCTGACCGAGTCGCCCGTAGACGTGATCTCTGGCGTAGATGCTGTCATCGTCACTCATACACATCTTGACCACTGGGATGATGCTGCTCAGAAGGCACTGCCGAAGGACATTCCTCTGTTCGCTCAGCATGAGGACGATGCGAAGTTGATTCGCTCCCAAGGCTTCAAGAACGTGCGCGTACTGACTGATGTAGCTGAATTTGGCGGCGTCAAGATCACCAAGACTGGTGGTCAACATGGAACAGACGAAATGTATGCCGTGCCGGCGCTTGCTAAACCGCTAGGCGAAGCCATGGGCGTAGTCTTCCAAGCGCCAGGCTATAAGACCCTTTACCTTGCTGGCGATACTGTATGGCGTAAAGAAGTCGATCAAACAATCGAGAAATATCATCCAGAAGTCATTGTTCTGAACGCAGGTAAAGCAATGATGACCGGGTACAAAGGCTCGATCATCATGGGAGAGGAGGACGTCCTACGAGCCTCAAAGGCTGCGAAAGACGCAAAAATCGTTGCCGTGCACATGGACGCAATCAATCACATGTCGCTAACCCGTGAAGAACTGCGTACGTACGTCAGGAAGCACGGCATTGAGGCCCGGGTCGATATTCCGGAAGACGGCGCTTCGCTGGAATTCTGATTAATTGGGCCGTGGTTGACGCTGGTTTATAACCGCAAAACCCCGGCCCTCTACCGAATCACACGGATAATGTGCAGGAGTAATTTTTATGAAGCGAGGTCTCATCGTTGTTGACCTGCAAAACGAATACCTACCCACTGGCAAGCTGCCCCTGACTGGCATCGACACCGCCGTCGAGAATGCTATCCGGGTGATCAGCGATGCTCGTGACGCGGGGCTCCCTGTTTTTCACATCAGGCATGAGTCCGCTGAAGAGGCTCCCATCTTCGCAAAGAGATCTGTTGGTGCAAACATTCAATCAGATGTAGCTCCACGAGATAACGAATCTATGATTGTAAAAAAACACATCAACGCATTCAGGGAAACAGATCTGAAGCAGCAGTTAGAAGCCGCTGATGTCCAGGAAATCGTGGTTATCGGCGCGATGAGCCACATGTGCATCGACGCAGTGGTGCGTGCAGCGGCGGACATGGGTTATCCGGTGACTGTATTGCATGATGCTTGCGCCACACTGGATCTTACCTTTCGCGGTGTGACCGTACCTGCCCCACAGGCGCATGCGGCAATAATGGCTGCATTCGAGTTCGGCTACGCCACCGTTCAGTCTGTGGAAGAGTACCTATCGGCTTGACTGAGTAGCTGTAAATCATGGGGCCCTAGGGCCCCTTATTGTTCCCTACCAGTATCGCGATAGGAAGACGAAGGATTTCGTAGCTACCGCGCAGACGATTAAATGGCGAGCAATGTCCTTAAACACGGCGGTGCACATATGCGTCTAAACGTCACGAAACGGCTCTTCCGAATCCCTTTCGCGGAGGCTTACTGCAGTGAAAATGACTAGAACCGTAACCTCTTTAGCCGGCTCCAATGCCGGTAATTGCTGGGAATGTAGGCAACACGAATAAGTTGTCCATAAAGCTGTGAGAGCTGGCCTTACGAGGCAGGGCCCCCACAGGGTGAGGCTGAGTGCGACCTTCCATCGATCTACTCAAATCACCAACCACCCTTAGGTCACAAATTGGTTCGCGAGCGCCTGCTGCTTGATTGCCAGCGAGTTAATTGATCTGCTGACTTCCTGGGACTCTTGCGCCTGCGCTGAAAGGGATTCCGTAACATCCCGAATTGTGATCACGTTTTGGCTAACCTCGCCCGCCACTCTGCTCTGCTCCTCAACTGCAGAGGCAATCTGAAAATTCATATCGTTAATTACGCCCACAGACTCATTAATCCGATCAAATGCTTTTGAAGCATCGCCCACATGCATTACTGCTAATTGAGCCTGGGCTACCCCTTTTTTCATTGCGCTGACTGTTTCGAGCGTATTTCTCTGCAATTGCTGGATCACGTCGCGAATTTCTTCAATCGAATGACTGGTGTTGCTCGCGAGATTGCGAACCTCCTCAGCCACAACTGCGAAGCCCCGGCCTGCCTCTCCCGCTCTTGCAGCCTCAATAGCCGCATTCAGAGCGAGAAGGTTAGTCTGCTCAGCTACTGCCTGGATCACTTCGAGTACGCTGCCGATACGATCGCTACTGCCAGCTAGCCCTTCGATCTTTAACATGGCCGTCGATATTTCCTTCGCCAGGCTCTCAATCGTGTCACATGTCGCCTTGATAATTCGCTGCCCATCCTGCGTTGCGACTCCAGCTTCACCTGTAGCATTGGCTGCTCTGGTTGCGCTATGTGCCACTTCTTGAGCTGAAGAGCTCATTTCATTCGACGCGGTAGCCGCTTGGTCAATCTCCCGGTATTGCTGCTGCATTTCAGCGCTGATTTTATCCGAGATGTTTGCTGATCTATCGGCATTGCTGTGTGCCTCTAATACCAGTCGCTTCAAATCGGACATCATTGGCTGAAGCTTACCGAGGAATGTGTTGAACCACATCACCAGAACGCCTAGTTCATCCTTACGGGTATAGTGCAGTCGTTTTGTAAGATCCCCCCCACTGCCTGCAACCTCTTTAAGCATTTCCGAAACCTGGTGGATCGGAGTAACGATTCTTCGAGCAATCAAGAAAACTATCAATAATCCCAAACTTAGAGTGACGGCTCCATAAAATGTTGACCAAACTGCATCAGAGAAATTGCGCTCATCCAATTTCGCCGCCAAAGCATGGGCTGGCTGCATTACAACGTGAGTAGGAACGTCTAGCACAACGCCCCAATTAGCGGAGTCTGGAATAGGCTGCACCGGCAGAGACACTCGCTGGTTGCCATGCAGCAAAGCGACAGACGTCGAGCCGCCACTAACGGAGTTCAGTAGCTCCATCGCATCATCAATGCCGGCCTTAACCAAGGGCAATCCCAGTTTTTTTGAATCTGCACTGTGGCCCGCCAAGAGTCCGGTTGGGCTGAATATACTCACTTGCCCCGTTCCTCCGAAAAGCTTCGTGTTACCTTCCTGTACCAGCTGTTGCACCGACTCCAAGCTAATATCCATACCAACCACTCCCAGTACCTTTTGACCATCCAATAGAGGAAAGGAAAGCGTGGTGATCAATGTTTTCCGACCCGATGAGTCATCAAA
This sequence comes from Pseudomonas iranensis, assembly GCF_014268585.2. Classification (NCBI taxonomy): domain Bacteria; kingdom Pseudomonadati; phylum Pseudomonadota; class Gammaproteobacteria; order Pseudomonadales; family Pseudomonadaceae; genus Pseudomonas; species Pseudomonas iranensis. The sequence continues at coordinate 3,061,038 of NZ_CP077092.1, read as the reverse complement.
ATAAGGAGATAACAAACACGGCTTAGCGGATGTTTGGGGACAGGTATACCAACGATTGAACTCACTACCATCAAGTGTAAGGGCCGTATCAGAGATAACAGACTCAGGTGTCGCCTGAACAACAAGGCGCCCATCCTGCTGCGCCGCATAGAAAGAAAATCGACCGACCTCGTTGCTCCCAAGGTCATCCCTTCCCATAAATAACTTGTCATTACCATCGAGTGAGTTAGGCTCGAAAATTATATAAAGACTGAGCAGTTCAGGGTGCAACTTGAGATTGTCCGAAACTAAATTTATCAGTTCAATCCTTCCCGTTAGCGACTCCAGACTTCCATCCCTTATCATTTTGCGGACTTGAACCGCACTGGTCGAAATGTCGAGCCCGCTCTGATACGCGCCCTGGAAATATTTCTGAACAGCTGCGCTTTGAAGCCCAGCTTCAGCCACCAATATTTTGTCGGCTGCGTCCTTTAGAAGACCTTGGGCCTCCACGCTAACTAAGCGTGTATTAGCGTCAGCTCTATAGATAGCAATCGCAACGAGAGATACGACTATCAAGCCAAGGCACGCCCCCACCATTATAAGCATGCGAGACTTGATCGAATTTTTGATCAGCATCCGTAAAATTCCTCTGCGCATTACTAAAAGCAAGCTGTGAAGGGAAGCTAAGGCCTGTTGATGTATCTGGCACTCATGTCAAACTTTGAATTTTTGAACGAGGCTGTTCAAGTTAACCGCAAGCCGACTTAGTTCATTACTTGCGGTGATTGTTTGATTCGCACCCTCGCTGCTTTGGATGGCTAAAGATCGAATGCTGATCAAACTCCTATCAACGTCCCTCGCGACATTAGCTTGTTGCTCTGACGCCACCGCGATCTGCAAATTACGCTCGTTGATTTGAAGAACGGAGTCAGTGATTTGCTGCAGAGACTGGCCCGCGCCCTCAGCCGTCCGTTTGGTGTTATAAACCTCCTCAGTGCTCTTACGGATAGACTCGACAGTAGTTGATGACCCACTCTGGATGGCTGCTATCATTTTTTCAATTTCCAAAGTGGAGATTTGAGTTCGATGAGCAAGTGCTCTGACTTCATCAGCGACAACAGCGAACCCCCTCCCTTGTTCGCCTGCGCGCGCGGCTTCGATAGCTGCATTCAAGGCCAACAAGTTGGTTTGCTCCGCTATACTTCGGATAACTCCCACAACCTGACTTATATCTTCCGCCTGCGCTGCCAGCTTAACCACCTGAGAAGACGAACTTTCTACGAGATCTGTCAGGGTTTCAACGGCGCTCAACGTCTCAGAAACACGGAGGTTACCGCGCTTAGCTGACTCACTAGACTCTTGGGCAGCTTGTGAGGTTGAGGTGGCATTACGAGCAACTTCTTCCACCGCTGAAGTCATCTCTGTGACAGCCGTAGCAGCCTGTTCGATTTCGCTATTTTGTTGTTGAAGAAGTCGATCCGCAGCCTCGGTTATAGACGTCATTTCGACGGCGGCTGAACTTAACTGCATGGAGGCTTCTGAAATTTCCAAAACTGTCCCTTGGAGATTTTTTGACATTAAATTGAGTGCGACCATAAGCCTGGACACCTCATCCGATCCTGAAATCTCAAGGCGACGGGTCAGATCTCCTGATGCAATTTCTTCTGCCAGCCTGAGCGAATCCCCTATTGGCCTTACAATGCTACGTGTCAACCCTATAGCTAACACGACCGTGAGCAACAAAGATACAAGAACAACAGCAGCAAGCACTTCAACACTCTTTTCATAAACCTCGCCAGCTTCGACACCCAGGGCTTTAGCTTGCTCTGCATTGAACTGCCTTATTACGTTTAGTTTATCCTGAAATAAATTGGCATTATCAGCTTGAGTAGTATTGGCGAAAGCCAGCGCGCGCTCATGCTCAGATGAATCAAGCTTAGTTAATTGTTCGAGCCCCGCAATGTAAATTCTCATTGCTTGGTCTGCGGCGTCAAAACGAGCCAAGTCTTGATCGTCCGAGATTAGGTTCTTTCGATAATATTCACTTCGAGCCTCCAAAGTTTGCACAGCATGTTGGACTTTAGACTCTGCGGCCAGCTTTCCCGCTACGTTCGTTGAATTCGCGAGCATTCTGATGCTTTCCAGGCGAGCATTTAGCAAAGAGATTTGGATATCATCAATAGTTTGCGTGCTTGGAAGCGCATTCTCTGCCAACTGCTGTCCAGCGGCCCGCAGATGTGATAACTGAATATAAGAAAACCCACCCAGCGCGATTAGAATAGCGGTGATAACCCCAAAACATAGAGTAGCTTTTTTAGAAATGCTTAAATTTCTGAAATACATAGTGACTCCGACAGTCGTTTTTCATCGCGAGTGAAACACTCAGGATGCGGATGACTTCATAGAAATATTATTCGGCAATGCGAAGCACAACTTTTTTCAAAAGCTGATATCCGTTCAACACGAATTAAGCCTGCAAACTGATCACTGCTTATTATCTACGAGACCAATCTCCGTATTGAACAATTCATCATCAAGCTTCTTCAAAGTACGAATACTTTTAATCAACACCCTCTTATACTCACAAAACGCCTCTGAAAGAGGATCATCCGGATCTTCATGGATATCAATTTCGAGACTAGTTGTGACGGAGTTTAGATAACTGAGACTTTCGCCAATGTTACGCTTGATTGTCGTCTTCAAAGCCTCTAGAGAAAAATTAAGCTTTTTTAATTCCCTAGCAAGCATATAAGACGGCAGAGATGTAGCTTTACCGGAGTCACTAACGTCAATTTGCGCGGCTTTTTCAACCTCAAGGTTAGCAAGCAAGAAGGTGTGTTCCAGCGCTCTGACTGAGAAAACAATGCCGCCAACATCTTCCACCATTTGCATGGTGAGCTCTTCGCACTTCTTAGTTGCTTCCACATAGTTATATAACTTTGACATAATAGTAGACCAGCAATGTTCGTTAGCTGTTATGGAATTATTGTTTTTGTATTCCATTACGATGAGCACACTAAAGCTGAGCCAGAACTGCTTTGCCTAGTTTCCTTCGCCTCCGAGATATACCTATGCTCGATCCAGGACTGCGGATGCCAAAATGAATCGACACTGTCAAAACCATCAGAGATTCCGATGTTTAATCGGCATCGAGAAATCGCCGACGTGATGATATTACGCTATCACTTCGTCTAAAATAAATGACAATAGGTTGACGATTCACGCCAAAAATGAATACATACGCTCTACATTGGTGCGCGCAGGGGACGCTGAATGCTTACTAAAACGATTCAGTTCATGACATTTTCTAATGCGAACCTAATCGACCTCGCAGGGCCCCTTGAAGTATTTTTAACAGCAAACTATTTTTCGGATCCGAAAGCTCTGCCTTACAATCTATCGATAGCTTCGCTCGATAGTATCTCCACTGTCCTTCCTGGCACGCACCTCCACTCAATACCTTTAGATCAAAACACACCTGCCCCGCACACATTGATTGTCCCGGGTGGGTTAGGGATATACGACTTCTGCAAAAACCCGCGCTTCGATACGGTGTTTAAGAGACACGCTGAAAGAGCTACACGACTAGTCTCCGTATGCACCGGGGTGTTCGCCTTAGCCGCAGCGGGAGGGCTTTCAGGCTGTGAGGTGACGACGCACTGGTCTGCGTATGATGAGCTTGAGCGAAACTATCCCGATGTTTTACTCAATCGTGGGCCAATATTTGTCAACGACGGACGTATCTGGACATCAGCCGGCGTCACCTCAGGTATCGACTTAGCATTAGCACTCGTTGAAGCTGATTTAGGACACGCCCTTGCTTTGAAAGTGGCCAAGCACTTGGTTGTTTTCTTGAAGAGGCCTGGCGATCAAAATCAATTCAGTTCTAGCTTAGATATGCAAACCAGAAGCTCAACTTTTTCAGATCTGCACGCGTGGATGAATGAAAATCTTGTAGAGGATCTGTCAATTCCCACGCTCGCTAAGAGAATGAACATGAGCGAGCGTACATTCGTAAGAAGGTACAGGACTACAACAGGCCAGACTCCGAGCAAGATGGTCGAAAAATTAAGAGTTGATGCGGTGCGTCACCTGCTTGTGAGTACGGAATGCCCTCTTAAGGAAATCGCGTACCTGACCGGTTTGGGACATGAAGCGAGCTTGATACGTAAATTTTGGAAGTTCTTTGGCGTGACCCCAAATGAGTATCGCCAAAGATTTAAGTCAACCATCTGATTTCAGCTTTTCTCTCACTATATCAGCCTGATTACTCTAACTCCTCAGCGAGCGATCAAGCAGATCCGCGCCGTACCAAGATGAGCAAAAAGGCCCTATAAGGGCCTTCTCTCGAAGGTAATTAGTTACTCAGCCAAGACTCTACGGTCGCAGCGCCGTGCTTTGTTTTCCACTCCTTGAGCGTTTTGTGATTACCGCCCTTGGTCTCTACGACTTCGCCCGTTTCAGGATTTTTATAAACCTTCAATTGGCGAGGCTTGCGGCTCCCTGCTTTGGACTCGACCGCTGGAGCGCGACGACCAGCTTGCGGATCCAGGAGATTGATCACGTCCTTGAGGCTGTAGCCGTATTTTGCGAGCAAGTCACGCAGCTTTGTTTCGAACTCAATTTCTTTCTTGAGGCCTGCATCGCCCTTGAGGGCTTCCAGGGCCTGAAGCTGTTCGGCGAGGTGTTTTTCGAGCTGGCGGAATTCTGCGAGTTTGGACATGACAGGTCTCGATTAGATAGGTAACTAAGAGTGTATTGCAGTTCTGCATTTCGTGCCCGCTTCGTAAACGGGCTAGGGAAAATTATCAATTCGCGATAATTATGGCTTGGCCATAATTCCAAATAATTGTGGAGAGCTCGTCGTTCCGCCCACGAATACTGTCGACTCTCGGTTTTAGTCAGTCGTCAACATCCGAAGCCAGAGATAGTGGCTTAATCAGGTGCGAGCCCTGATTACGAACATTCCCCACATCCTTGCCAACCTTGTACCAGTGAAAATCCGTAGCAGGCCTGCAGTGCTCCATTGCGAGTTCGCGAGCTCGTTCAGGTGAAGTGTCGGGATCGACCCATTCACGGGCGTGCTGAGGCGATAAGACCAAGGGTTTGCGATCGTGGATATCGACCATGCCATCGTCACTCGCAGCGGTGATGATGACGAAGCCGTCGCGCTCATCCATCTCCAGGCCTTCGTGCACCTCGGCCAATCCCGCGAAGAACATCGGAATCTGCTCTTTCAAGGTGATGAAATACGGCTGCTTTTTCTTTGGATCTTCTTCGTCCTTCACCCATTCGAACCAGCCGTTCGCCGGCGCGAGTACGCGTCCGTTTGGCCAGAGCTGATTGAAAAACTTGCCGATGATGACGGTCTCGACTCTCGCGTTGATCGGGTCAGGACGCTTTCCCTTCGCCCAGAAAGGCGCCCATCCCCATTTGACCTTATCAATGCTCAAGCCCTCTCGAACCGGCCGGATGATTTCCACCCGCGTCGACGGTGCGACGTTGTATCGCTCAACGGGCCAGAGGTCATAGCCATTGATCACCAACTGCTTTGGCGCGAGCTCCTTGAGGTAGTGATCCATTGATTCGTAGATCGAGTAGCGTCCGCACATGCTGTCACCCGTCGAATTGTGGTGCCTATGACATTGACCGCAAGCGAACCAAATCGTTAACTGTATGCATGTACAGTTAATCTCCTAAGGTTTGCATCATGAGCATCACCCTCCTCGGCCCCCTCGCTTCTGGCGGTAAGCAGCTGCCCCTTTATTCATCCAAAGTACCGGCGGGCTTTCCCTCCCCGGCGGCTGACCACATCGAAATGCACATTTCCCTGGATGAGCTGTTCGATATCAGGGCGCCGCACGTGTATCTGGTGAGGATTGATGGGGATAGCATGCAGGGCGCGGGCATCTATTCCGGGGATGTGGTGATCGTCGATCGAAGCATCGAAGCGGTCAGTGGCGATATCGTTATTGCCGCGTTGAATTCGGAGCCCTTCTGCAAGCGCCTGCTTCTGCGCGAGAACGCCGTGTTGCTTGTGTCAGAGAACCCAAAATATCCGGCTAGAAATGTCATGGAAGGCGATGAGCTTGTGGTCTGGGGCGTTGTGAAATACAGCGTGCGCGATCATGACAATACGTGAGCCTGTCTTCGCCCTGATCGACTGCAACTCGTTTTACGCGAGCTGCGAGCGCGTCTTTAGACCCGACCTAGCCAAGACACCTATCGTGGTGCTGTCCAACAACGACGGCTGTGTGATCGCGCGTAGCTACGACGCCAAGCCGTTCGTAAAAATGGGCCAGCCGTACTTCCAAATCAAAGACCATCTACGCCGGCATGGAATCGTGGCCTTCAGCAGTAACTACGCTCTGTACGGCGACATGAGCGAGCGCGTCATGACGATCATCGAATCGATGGTGCCGGCACTTGAGGTCTACAGCATTGATGAAGCATTTGCTGATTTGACTGGCATGCCTGGAGATCTGTCCGCGTTTGGCAGGCACATGCGCTCCACTCTTCTCAAGCGCACAGGCATTCCAGTCGGGGTGGGGATCGCGCGCACGAAGACACTGGCCAAGCTAGCCAACCACACAGCCAAACGGCTGCTCGATATCACCGGCGGCGTAGTGGATTTGTGCGATCCGTTCAAACGCGACTGGACGCTGCGCAACACCGACGTCGGCGAAGTCTGGGGCATTGGCAAGCGCATGAAGGCTCATCTGGAAACAATGGGCATCAAGGCTGCAATGGACTTGGCAAAAGCCGATCCGTGGATGCTTCGTCAGAAATTCAGCGTGGTGGTCGAGAAAACGGCTCGCGAGCTAGCCGGTACCCCATGTTTGGAACTGGGGGAAGCTGACCCACCGAAGCAGGAAATTTGCTGCAGCAGGATGTTCGGCACGCGGCTCACGCAGATTGAGCCGATCAAGGAAGCGGTCGCTACCTACACCCAACGCGCGGCGGAAAAGCTCCGAACGCAAAACTCACTCTGCAAGAAAATCCGGGTCAGCATTCGCACCGGCATGTTCAACCCTGAAGAAGCGAAGTATGCGAATGGAGCGCTGGTCGAGTTACCGTACCCGACCAACGACGTGCGGCTGATGACGAAGGCTGCGACCGAAGCGGTCAATCGTCTCTTTCGTCCCGGCTACAAGTACAGCAAGGCGGAAGTCTTGCTGATGGATCTGCGGCAGCCCGGCGAATTCACTGATGACCTGTTCGCCCATTCGCAACCCGTGATGGCGGACAAGGTGATGAGCGTTCTGGATGAGATAAATGGCCGCTGGGGCAAGGGAGTGCTGCGTTTAGCCAGCGTGCCTGCGGCGCCTGATTGGGCAATGCGGCGAGAGCTGATGAGTCAGAGCTACACGACGAAGCTAGATCAGCTGTGGACGGTCAGAGCCAAGTAGCGACCGCGGGATGGGCATCTACCGCCGCAGAAACGAGCAGCCTTGAACGGCTGCTTAGGGTCATTTCAGTCGGTCACGACAGGCAGAAATCGGCCAGAAGCGGACATAAATGAGCCATGCATATAGCAAAGGTGGTCACCGCTGCGGGCTTGCCCATGTGGGTCTTTCGTTCAAGGCAAGCTGGGCGTCTCGGCACCGGCCAGCTGAGGAATCATAGATACAAGGTGGGCAACCATGGGGGGAATGTACGTAATCAAGGGCCCGAGGTGATCGCGTCAATCGAGGTAAAGTTAGCGCAAGAAAAATAAGAGGCCGAGCGCACGATCCGCACCGGATACATGTCTACACGACCTCTTCGCGTTTCTATGCCCTACCGCAAGGTATACCCACCATCTACCACAATATCTTGGCCGTAAATGCCACGTGCTCGCTCTGATAGAAGGAACAGAATCACATCTGCCACCGCTTCCGGCTCAAGGAACTTACCCTCTAGTAGGCGCTGGTTGACCGTTTCCGCGACTGAGGACAACGTCGCATTATCCAACCCTAGTGATCGCCAGATCGGCGTAGCTGTTGGCCCTGGCGATACGACGTTCACTCTAATTCCCGCCTCAGCCTGTTCGACGGCTAAGGTTCGAGCATGCGCTGTCAGTGCTGTTTTCGACGCAATGTAGCCAGCCAAGCCTGGGAAGGCCAAAGCGGAAAGAAAAGTCCCCACAAATACAACCGAAGCGGGTCTCGCCAATTGGGCTCGCAAAGCTGAAAGCGTGTTAAGCGCACCTGCTCCGTTGACGGCCCAATTTCGCTCGAATCCCTGACTCGCCAGGCTATCTTCAAGTACAGCGACTCCTGCATTCGGTACTAGAAAATCTACAGGCCCGATTCTGGAGACGCAGTGTGCAAGCTTCTCAAGATCCGAACTTACCGTAACATCGCCATTGACAATATGGAGGCGATCACCATGAACGTCTTTGAGTGCAGCCAGGCCGCCCTGGCCACGGGACATCGCCACTACCGTCGCTTCATAGCTTAGTAATCGTTGTACGACTGCCAGTCCGATGCCTGAACTTGCTCCGGTTACCACAGCGACACGATTGTCGAACTCACTTTTCATGTTTCAGCTCCTTGGGTATTAAGCCATTTACCCATCACTGACACATTTCATGCCAACCTAAAACGTCATAAAAATCAGGGTGCCGAAGCTCTACCGAGTCAATTTGACCATTATTCGTTTTTGTCGAAATGACGACAAATAGGTTTTTTTGACACGCGCCAATGGCTGTGTTCTCAGGTGCGTTATAGGACTGAAAATCCGGCCGCATCGAATTTCTTTGAGAGGAAAATACCACTCCACTCTTCGTAAATACGCCTGAGCTGCTCTGCGAACTGCGGATTGGCCGCCCACCGCCCCATTCTCTCGCGATCTGTTTCGGCGTTGTCGACCGGCGAGAGAAAGCAGTCTTCACAAAGGCGCTGCACCTGTTATCCACCTCAGAACTATCGCGCATCGCAACTCAGTTGCCGCTACTGTGCCAGTTTATACACCGGCTTTGGGTCGCCTTCCGCCGGGTACATGGACAACCGGCTTGGCAACATCGGCGAACGGCAAATCGAGAATCAGAACTGCATGGCTTAGTTGAAAGGTCTTTTCTTGGCCCTGTCTGACTAGACTACGCGTGGCTACAGTGGGCTCCAACAACCCTAAACCCCCTGCGAGTGACCGCCATGAACAACCGTCTTGATTACTTCAAACAGTCGCCTCAGGCTTCCAATAAGCTGGTGGAGCTGACGATGCAACTGAGTAAGAAGCCGCTACTGGCTGACCTGGCCCACCTCATAATGCTGCGGGCGTCTCAATTGAATGGCTGCGCGTTCTGCGTGGATATGCACGTGAAGGAAGCCAAGATCCATGGCGAGCGCGAATTGCGCCTCCATCACATTGCGGTCTGGCGTGAATCGCAACTCTACTCGCCAATAGAGCGCGCGGCGCTCGCCTGGACAGAAGCCCTCACCCAACTGCCATCCCATGGTGTACCTGAAAGCCTCTACGCGGATGTGCGTGAGCAGTTTTCCGAACAGGATCTGTCGGATTTGTCGTTCCTGATTGTCGCCATCAACGGTTGGAATCGCCTCAATGTGGCCTTTCAGGCAGTCCCTGGTTCGTCGGATGAGGTGTTCGGCCTGACCAAAGCCAACCTCTACTGAGCGCACGGTTTATCAACGCGCCAAGCTGCTCGCCCTGAGCAGCGCAGGCGCAGTTGGTGAAGCTCAGCAGCAGCCCAGATTGACGCCGCGATGAAACACTCCATCGCGACAAGGGTTGCACGGCGATGCCTTTGGCCAGCAGTTGCTCAGTCAGGGCAGTGTCGGCTACTCCCTCCGGCAAACGGAGTACCAAGTGCATCCCCCCTGGCGAGCGCTCCACCAGCAGTCCATTGGGTAAACTCCGCTCCAACGCTTCAATAGTCAAAGCGCGTCGTTCGCTGTACAGCCTTCGCATGCGCTGAATGTGCCGAGTGAAATGCCCCTCGACAATGAACTCTGCGACCAGCGCTTGAGTAATCGCTGGCGAGCCTGCGGAGAATAACGCCCGACTTACACGCTCAAACGCTGCCACTTGCCCCTGAGGCACCACTAGGTAGGCAAGGCGGATACCGGGGAAAAGCACCTTGCTGAAAGTCCCGGCGTACAGCACGCGCCCGTTGCGATCCAGGCTCGCCAACGCCGGCAAGGGGCGACTGACATAGCGATACTCGCCGTCGTAATCATCCTCGACAACCCAGGCATCGCTCCGGGCCACCCATTCGAGTAACAACTGTCTCCGAGGCAAAGACAGCGCCATACACAGCGGGCTTTGATGCCCCGGCGTCACCATGACGACCTGTGCAGCCTGATGCCTGGCAATGGCCTGCTCCACATCCATACCTTCGGCATCAACTGGCACTGCCTCAAGCTCAATACCGAATTGACGAAGCACTTGGCGCGTGGTTGGGTAGCCAGGATCTTCGACCCAGGCTCGCTCCCCTGCGCGCAGCAAAGTATGTACGATCAGCGACAGGCTACTGCGCCAGCCGCTGGTGATAAACACCTGATGGGCGCCGCAATCGATACCTCGAGACACCTGCAGATATGAGGCGATGGCGCTGCGCAAGGCAGGCAGGCCGTGCGGCGGCGGATAGTCCAGATCGCCTGAACGCATGCCTCTCAGATAACGGGCACCCAAGCGCGCCCAGATCTTGCGTGGGAACTCATCCATTGCAGGCACTCCCATCTGAAACGGCAAAAGTTGCGGTGGACGCCATAGTGCGTCTGGGGAGTTTTCAATCACCTCGCTGCTGACGGATAAAGCGGGGGCAGACAGTAGCGGCTTCTGCAATTCGGGATTGACTACGGTGCCCTTCTGCCCCAGGGCCAAGAGGTAGCCCTCGCTCGTGAGCAGCGAATAGGCCAGTTCGATGGTGCCACGAGCAACGCCGAGATCCTTGGCGAGAGCTCGCACCGAAGGCAATCGGTCACCAGGGGAAAGCGTGCCAGCGGCGATGGCGGCGAGTACTCGGTCATATAACTGACGGTACAGAGGCGAACCGGGTTGCCCATCCAAGGAGGCGAAAGGGTGCGAACAGGAAGTCATCATGGCCTAGTTCATATCTCACTTCTTGGTTCAATAAATTGAGGCAATGTTAGTTCAAGATTTGACCATCACAACCCACTAAGGCCTCTCCCATGACGTTCAATCTTCAAGACTACGTGCCCAGCGTGCTCGACTTGGCCGACACTGCCCTGCGTCCTCTAGACAGCCGCCATGACTTGAAAATCGCTTTCCCGGTAATACAGCAATTGCGCCCCCACCTAACAAGCGAGGCCGATTTTATGAGTCGTATCGAACGAATGCGAGCCGGCGGCTATCGCCTGGTTGGAGCCTTCGAGTCATCGGCTCTCGTGGCGCTTGCAGGTTACCGCCTTCAGGAGAATCTGATTTATGGCCCATTCTTGTATGTCGATGACCTCATCACCGATGAAGCCCAGCGCGGCGGCCAGTGGGGCTCCCGGTTATTGCGAGCTCTGGAACGACTGGCTCGTGCCAGCGGTTGTGCTCGCCTTGTGCTTGACACGGGTTTGGCCAACGCGCGCGCCCAACGCTTCTACTTCCGCGAAGGCCTTTATACCGGCGCGCTGCGTTTTCAAAAACAGTTCGATACCCCATGACCGCATCACCCGTACAGGAGGCAATATCATGAACCCGTCTCAGAAGCCCCTCGCTCCTTTGCGAATCCTTCGCCTGATTGCCAGTCCCAACGGTAATGCATCTGAAAGCTTGAAACTGTCTGAGCGGATTCTGCACGCTCTGACAGTACGCGCTGGCATACGCGGGATTGAACTGACGGATATAGACCTGAACACGTTATCGCCAGTCGATGCGACTTATGCCCATGCCTTGGCCCATCCGAGCGAAATAGCTACCGAGGATCAGAAAGGTACATTGAGTCGCTCCGACCAAATGATCATCCTGTTGAATGCCTGCGATGTGCTGCTTATCGCTACTCCCATGCACAACTACAGCGTGCCCTCGCCGCTCAAGGCCTGGATCGACCACGTCGTACGCGTCGGAAAAACTTTCCTCAGCACATCAAAAGGTAAGGTTGGAACGTTATTGGATCGCCCCGTCTACGTTGCCGTAGCCACCGGCGGCTACATTAGCGGTGAGAGGGCACGGCAACCCGACTTTCTTCGTCCCTACCTATCCGCAGTGCTGAAAACCATCGGTCTCAATCAGGTGCATTACTTCACTGTTGAAGGCACAGCAAAAGGGACGGACGCGCTAAAAACGGCGCAGAAAATAGGGTACGACGATGTGCACACGTTCTTCCATGAGGAAATCGAAACTAGGACTCATGAAACAGTTGCCTGAAGCCGGTAACCCCCCAGACGGCCGAAGCACAAAGGTCGGCAGCGATGCCTGAAGCTGAGCCTAGCTTTTTGATTTTCGGGAGAGCTGTTCGCCCGGGTCGGCAGCTATGGGCCGCATGCCCCCCTCTTAACAGGAATTGATCATGAGTCGCCTCAGTTGGTTTCAAACTTCACATGGTGCAGCCAAGTCGCTTGAAATTAATTACCCTGCCATGATCTACATACGAGAGATGCTGGAGCATGCCGACCGCCCCTACGACTTGCTTCCACCTCACCTCAAAACTCCAGCGTTCTTCTACAGCTAAAGGTGACAACCAAGTCTACTTTGGGGGCTATAGCATTCGAGACTGGCGGGATACAGATTGATCGGGGCCTGGCGGGATGGAGCGAGGGACGGGCGCAAGGGCATCTGCTGGTGGCAGATGACGCAGCAGGTGGATGCTTTTCCATCAACGGGGGCGGCTTGGGTGACGATGTGGGAGCGGTGTACTACTGGGCGCCCGATATTCTGCAGTGGGAGCCATTGGGCATCAGTTATACCGCCTTCTTGGAATGAGCTGTGAGCAATCTTACGGCGGCCTACTAAGAGGGCCTACGTTGGTAATCCTGGCGCAACGACATTCAGTGTGTGAGCGGAGATCAATGCGTGTCTTTCTACCCATTCCTATGGACACGAGGGACTCAGTGGCAATAAGCGCGCAGGGTTGTCAGCATGGCTGAATAGTATGATTTGAATTGCACATTAGCCGGCCAGTTGTACGCCCCGCCATCACTCCTAATTAAATAAGCAGGCCGGCCGTGAGTCAAAGTGCGCTGGTTACGCACAGACACTTCAAAGTTGAAGCATTTACCGGACGATTACTGAGACACTGACCACCTGCTTACGTCAGACTGACACTCCGGGTAGTACGTTTGAACAATACAACACCGAGCCTTCCTTCAAGGTTTCTCTCGACCTAGCTTACAGCAGGGGGAGCCTCCCAATGGTGGGATGCCCAAGTGCAGCTGCGCTGCCTTGCTACCTCTAAGAATGTAACCAAGACCATCAAGGTGATCTTGGCGCATAAGTCCTCCGACCTTTGTAATTTTGTTGGCAGCAATTGTTACGAAGTTGCTCTATCTGCCTAGGAACACCGCAACGCAGATCATGGGTTGATTAGTACAAAGATCCACTCGGGAGAGAAGGCGGACAAGCGAGGAAAAAGGACTACTGGATTTCGTTTTTATCAATAAAGTCGCGAGCACTGGTCTAACACAGACTGCCCCTCGGATTCTGCTGCAAAATTGAAACGAAAATTTTGGTTCGCGGGCACGGGAATCGCACTTAGCTCGTTTTGCTGTTGACTTGAGCCTGTCTTTAGATGCGAAGGTTAAAGAGCGACGAGAAGTGGCGTGCCGCTTTGGACATCGACCATAGCTTGGAGGGGAGAACTCTCTGAGTCCTAATGCTCGCTAAGGGAAATACGGGACGTACTCCCCACGCCAATTTGAGCTACACGAACCCGATCCATTTCCGGTCAAATGTAAAGAGATTGAATAAGGCGATTCGAAGTCTAGTTGCAGCAGAAACACGGTGTTCTGCCGCGTAGCTGCTTTACTTGAAAATTATGCTGCCTGCGAGGGCCTACGAATGAATCGAAACGACTTGCGTCGCGTGGACATGAATCTTCTGGTTATTTTCGAAACCTTAATGTTCGAAAGGAACTTGACTCGGGCTGGGGAGAAACTGTTCTTAGGCCAACCCGCCGTCAGTGCCGCTTTAGCGCGGTTGCGCGACTTATTCGACGATCCCTTGCTAGTACGCAACGGTCGTACCTTAGAGCCGACCCAGCGAGCGCTGGCAATTCTTAAAGAGTTGCAACCAGCCATGGACACAATCTCCGGAGCTGTCAGCCGAGCTAAGGATTTTGACCCATCCACCAGCCGGGACGTATTCCGCATCGGCCTTTCCGACGATGCCGAATTTGGCCTGTTTCCACCATTGCTCAATCAACTTCGCGAAGAGGCGCAAAACGTAATCGTAGTGGTACGGCGGGTTAACTTTCTGCTGATGTCGACCATGCTTGCCTCCGGAGAGATTTCCGTCGGAGTCAGCTACACCACCGAGTTGCCGGCCAATGCTAAACGCAAGAAGCTGCGGGATCTGCGCGTAAAGATACTGCGCGGCGATAATCGTCCTGGCCCCCTGACCTTGGATGAGTATTGCGAACGACCTCACGCCTTGGTGTCGTTTTCCGGGGATTTGACCGGCGCCATCGATACCGACTTGGCACGCATCGGCCGCTCGCGGCGAGTGATGCTGGCGGTACCCCAGTTCTCAGGTCTGCGTGCCTTATTAGCGGGCACGGAAATGCTAGCCGCAGTGCCGGACTACGCGGCGTGCGCGCTGATCGATGGCAGCAGCCAGTTGCGTGCTGATGACCCGCCCTTTGACATCGTGCCGTCGGAGTTGTCGATGGTCTGGAGCGGGGTCAACGATAACGATCCGGCAGAGCGTTGGTTGCGCTCACTAATTGCCCAACACATGGCGACGCCTCTGCCGGTGTATTGAGCGAATTGAAACTTGGATCGGTCTCGCGCAGGAATATCGGCATGTCTGTCATTGGCGGCATGGCCGGAATGTCGAAATACATCTGGATCACCCACCCACGGTGATAGCTGGCGTGATTGACCACATGCATCAGCATTGCTCCGGCACTCATGGTGCCGCGTTCCCCAGACACAAATGTGAACTCGACGGGTCTATCCAGCGATGCCTCGCTCTGCCGGGCGCTCCAGTCGCAGTACCAGTGACCGATCTCCTTTTGTGCCAAGCGCAAATCAGCGAGTTCGGGATGCAGCAGATCATGTGAAGTTTGGAAGCCGTGCCCCCGGCCTTCGAGGTGAGCCTGCCAAATGCAGTCCACTACGTAAATGTGATTCAAAGTGCCAATTATGTTTTTGAACACCGACACTCGCTCTTTGTTGACTTCGCCAGGAGGCAGTGCGGCCAGGCTGTCAAAGAGGCGCTGATCGGCCCAGCATTTGTACTCGGCAAGCATGCGGGCTGTGCGTACGTTGATCACCAGATTTCCCCAGTTTAAATGGGCGTAATGCCAAGCATAGCCCTCATAACAAGCGGCATCGAAGACGCTGATTATCGGTCGGCAAGCGCCAGGGAGCCAATTTGGGCTAGTAGACTTGAAGCCGGAAAGCCTAAAGGCGCTGCCTGCCCCCCCCAGTCCTTGCTGATCAGGGAGCCTACCAAAGTTATACGACGAAGCTGGATCAGTTGTGGAGGGTGAGCGCCAGGTAGCGGCGACGGGATGGGCCTCTGCCGCCTGAAAAACGAGCCGTCTTGAACGGCTGCTTACGGCCAGAAGCAGACGCTGGACAGGACAGATACCCAACCTCGGCCAGATTCTAATTCGATCTGCTAAATCGCCGTAATGCCGAGGTTTCGTTATCAGTCGCTGGCGAATGCAGATGTTTTGACGGAAAATTCGGTGCTTTAGATATTAGTCGCCAAGGAACGGACATGGCATTGACCAGCAAGATCACTCCCTACAATCCCACTTGGCCCGCCCGCTTTCTGCCAGACAAACCACTCATCGCTTCGGCCTTTGGCGATGAACTGATTGCCATACACCACGTTGGAAGCACCTCTGTTCCAGGGCTCGCGGCGAAGCCCGAGATCGATGTGCTCATCGAGGTTCACGATAATCGCAATGCCTCGGCGCGGGACGAGGTGTTGATGGGTTTGGGATATGTACGAGGAAGTGATCTATCGGAAGGGCATCATTTCTATCGGCGTAATGTGGATGGGATTCGCACGCACAAGCTCCACGCTTGTACCCGTGGCCACCTTACGATCACCCAGATGCTTGGGTTCAGAGATTTGCTTAGGCGCGATGCCTCGATCCGCCAGCAGTATGAAGCGCTGAAGTTTCAGTTGGAGTCGAGCAATATTGGTGGGATGGCTGAGTATCTGGAGAAAAAGTCTCCGTTTATTATCGCGGCGTTACTTCATGCCGGTATATCCATTCCTGAATGACCGATGGGTCGCTGAGCGCCCCCGGAATCAAGTGTCCGCTTTTGGCCGAAAGCAGTCACTCCTACCCGAAACGTCCACGGAGAATTGGCCGTGAAAACCGCCGTAATATCCGACACTCACAATCTCCTCCGCTCCGAAGCAATCGGCGCGCTCCAAGGCTGTGACCTGATCATCCACGCCGGCGACATCGGCAACCCGGACATCCTCGTCCAATTGTCCAAAATTGCTCCCGTCCACGCCGTGCGCGGCAACAATGATCTCAGCAGCCCATGGGCCAAAGACCTTCCCGACCTTCTGACCTGCACGCTCAACGGCTGGCACACCCTCCTAATCCACGACATCGCCGACGTCCCCGCCGATCTGGATCCAGACATCAAGCTCATCATCACCGGCCATTCCCACAAACCGCGCATAGAATGGCGCGGCGATCGTCTATACGTGAACCCTGGTAGCGCCGGCCCTCGGCGTTTCAAATTGCCGGTCACGCTGGCGATTCTCGAGATACAACCCGACAGCATCGAGCCGCGCCTGATTTCCCTGCTGGATCCCCCCGCCTGAAATCGCTACGGTTACCGCGATCCAGAACAGGGAATCCACGCGTGATCTGCCGCGCCAACAGTTGCCGCAGCGTTTTGTAGGAAGCAGCCAGCCTCTGAAAAAACGCTGAACGACGCCCTTGGCGCCATGCTGCCATCGGAGATTAAGTAAGACACGACACCAATCGTCTGTGGCCGAACATCGTTCCTTCGCGAAGCGCCTCTGGCGTCTCTAAGCGCTAGCAGAATGAATGAAAGCTACACGCAAAGGTGTCAGGGGGCATGGTAAAAATAAAGGACTAACCCATCAGCTGACACCAACCTTTTTAACCGAGGCATCCTCACCGATTGCTTGGGCAAAGTTCGCTTGTGCACGTGATTTCTTGGTTCACCTCCAGCCATTTCGTATGATGAGCAATCTAAGTTTGGGATGCTTGGCGTGAAACCATCATCAAAAAAAGCTTCAATCACTCTGCCCGTACCAACCGGCGTCACCCAGAATTTAACCGATGCTGTTAGTCAGCTTTCTTGGGACGATTTGCGAATCATCAAGACGCTAAGCGAATGCGGTAATAGAGCCACGACTGCAAAGAGGTTGGGGATCAATGTATCCACCGTATCGCGTCGTGTGGCTCAAGTGGAAAAGACGCTTGGGGTCGCCCTGTTTGACCACCGTCGCTCAGGGTACATGCTGACGCCGGAAGGCATCGAGTTACGGGCGCTCGCCGAACGAGTAGAGCTTGATATCGTGAGTGTCACTCGTAGAGTTTCTCGGGCAGGTCAAGGGCTGCTTGGAAAGCTTAGGATCACTACCAGCGACTCCCTGCTGCTGTATTTTCTCACGCCGATCATCGCCGACTTCAAGACACTTAATGAAGGAATTGCCATCGAGGTTCTGGTTGGCAACGAGACGTTAAGTCTGGCTCGCGATGAATCTGACGTAGCGGTGAGAGCGACCAAAAAACCTGCCGAAAGTCTCGTCGGGCGCAAGCTCGCTTCGATCGCATGGGCGCCTTATGGCAGCATAAAACAAGCGACTACTACCCCGTTCGCAGAAGGCCAACCGTGGGTGTCGTATTCCGCAGGATTATGTGGGCTGAAGGCTAAAAGCTACGTCGAGGACAGAGTCAGCGCCGACTGTATTTCTTATCGTACGGACTCAGTTGCTGCGGCTAGCGTTGCCATTGCGGCAGGCCTTGGTTATGGGTTTCTCCCATGCATGTTGGGAGACATTACGCCTGGGTTAACACGCGTCGGGCCAGTTGTGCGCGAACTACAGGATGAGCTCTGGCTGCTCACGCACCAGGACATTCGAAAGTCATGGAGAGTAAAGGCGTTCATGACTTTTTGTGCAGCAGCCGTAGCGCATCAAAAGCCTTTGATCGAAGGGCAGCTGGATCTCCCGGTTGCGCAGGGCGAAACCGGGAGCGTCTCTTAGGCAGCGCGAGATCCGATGACAGCCTTGCAGACAATTTCAATCAGCTGTGAACGTTGAGCCAACCTGGATACACCGATGATATTGCTCGCGCACTGTGGCCGCTCAGTGCGATATGCGGCTTTGCGCACATCACCTACCACGGCGAATGCCGCGTCCATATCCAAGACGTAGAGCGTTTCTTCGACGACATCATCAAGGGTTGCTCCATAGAGCGCGAGCAACTTGGCGATGTTGTCGTAGGAGACGCGCATCTGCTCTCCTATCGACGAGAAATCGCTGGGTTTGCCCTCGCTATTCAAAGGTGCGGGAGCAACCAGGTTACCCTCCTCATCGTGGTTGAACTGACCAGAGATATAGATCTCGTTTCCAACTTTTCTGGCCTGGGGGTAGCCGTAGCCCTCCTCCCATGAGACGCCCCAGTAAGCGGTGTTTTTGCCGTGCGGTTGTGAAGCAGCCATTGCTTTCTCCTTGCAGATGACGGATCGAATGACGTCGATTCGAGTTGTCGGGAAGCAAAGGCTAGCACTGGAAACACTATTGGAAAGGCGCATTTTTGCGCCTTCAGCAACGCAAAATTGCGCCCCCATCACGACGCGCCTTCCGTTAAATTTTTCTCATCGACTGACCGCTGGATTGAGCTTATCAACCGGCTACTGGGAAAAAGAAATCAGGATGAAAAACGAAACATGCGCGTCCTCAATTAGGGATTTGGCTAAACAATCCGGACACTTGAAACCTTGGCAGATCCAGCGCGCCAAGCAGTTGATGCTCGATAACCTGGACGCAGATATCTCCGTGGCAGCTATCGCACAGGCGTGTGCGCTATCGCGCAGCCATTTCACCCGTCAGTTTAAAAAAAGCACTCTTGTCTCACCTAAAGAATGGATGCGAGAGCAGCGGATTTTGAGGGGCAAGCAGCTGCTTCGGACTTCGAGATTGCTACTTGCGGACATTGCACTGGAGTGTGGCTTCTCTGACCAGTCTCACTTCTGTCGAACATTCGTGCGAACCGAAGGTGTGACTCCGAGGGCTTGGAAACAGAACAATCAATCGCCTGCGCTGTGATTTGATGAGCTTCATATAGTGGCAGTTGTGTCTGCAGGTCTAACCCCGAGGAGGTGACGTATGTGAACGGCGCCTTGGTAGAATTGCCGTATCCGATCAACGACGTGAGGCTGACGACGAAGGCTGCGACCGAAGCGGTCAATCGCCTCTTCCGATCGGGCTACAAATACAGCAAAGCCGAGATTTTGCTGATGGATCTGCGACAGCCTGGCGAATTCACTGATGACCTCTTTGCGCATTCGCAGCCTGTGATTGCGGACAAAGTAATGGGTGTCCTGGATGAGATCAATAGTCGCTGGGGACAGGGAGTGCTGCGTTTAGCCAGCGTGACTGCCGCGCCTGGTTGGGCGATGCGCAGTGAACTGATGAGCCAGAGCTATATGACGAAGATTAACCAGCTGTGGACTGTCATTGCTAAGTAATGAGCGAATGTTTCAGCCTCACACGCCCAAATCAGCAGCAAACAGCGCATCTCGGAGCGCCGGTGCGACCTGATTACCTAGAACGAGGCGGCGAAGTAAGTACTGCTCAACGTGCCCTTTGAGGCGACCACGCAATTCAACATAAGCGTGCGAGCTCTCACCATTGACCTTGGGCCACTGCTGGATTAGCGCTTGTCTCAAAACTTGAAAAGCCTCGTCACCTACCGCGCTCGGGTACAAGCGCTGCATCTCATCGTAGCCGGCGCTGCGCTTGTAGCTAGTAAAGGCCTCACTTAATACCTTGCTCAGAGATTCGCCGAAGACCTGCCACGACTGTTCCCAAAGCAGATTCGCTACCTCATCCTGCACGCTAACCTCATTAATTTCCTCGGGCAGTGCCTAGCTTTCAACCCGTCGCCCCTCACTTACAGAGAGCAAGCTGATGCAAATCGAATTCGACCTTAACCAAAACGACCTAGAGGCCCTGTTACATCACTGTCAATCGCACAAGCCTGCAAGTGGCGATCCTCGGGAAGATCGCCGTTTGGAGTGCGCTCTCGCAGCTCTAAAAGAAGCGCTACTCGAAGCTAACTCACCGAAGTGACTAAGGATCCCGCCCAATATATCGATTACCAGAGCTACGACAATGTACGCTTTATGAATCGCACGACACGCTGCACGTTGTCCTACACGGGAATGTTAAGGCCTGTACTTCGGCATCGGACAGCCCCTAAGATCTAAGCCGTCACCAATCCATGGAGCGCCGATCTTGCCAAGCGTTTTTTTCTCATACTGCCATGCCGATGAGGCGCTTCGTGATCATCTGGAAAAACAGCTATCGATGCTCAAGCGCCAAGGCGTTATCGACACTTGGCATGACCGCAGGATCGAAGCTGGTCAAGAAATCGATGCAGCCATCGACAACCACATCAACAGTGATGAAATCATCCTTCTCCTGGTCAGCCCGGACTTCATCGCCTCTGATTATTGCTACAACATCGAGATGGCTCGCGCCATGGAACGCCACGCCGCGAAGGAAGCGATCGTGATCCCTGTGATTTTGCGCGCGTGTGATTGGCATCATGCTCCGTTCGGTAAGCTGCTTGCCACGCCTGAAGATGGTAAACCCGTCACCCTGTGGCCTGACCGCGATGTAGCTTTCCTGCAAGTAGCGCAGGCAGTGCGTAAAGCTGTAGAACGATGCCGCAAGGAGGTGCCCATTCCTTCATCGCAAATCGCTCGCTCGGCGACGGCTATCCTACAACCGCCCTCCCCGCTACCGGCCACTGGCCCCCGGTCGAGTAACCTTAGAGTTGCCAAGAGCTTCACCCAGCGGGACAAAGATCAGTTCTTGCTGGACACCTTCGAATATATCGCTCGCTACTTCGAGAACTCCCTGCAAGAGCTTCAAGCTCGTAATCCTGGCTATGAAGGTGTGTATCGTCGAATCGACGCCAATCGCTTTTCTGCGGTCATCTACAAGGACGGACGGGACGTTGCTAGGGGGACGGTGTTTACGGGAGGTCAGCTGGGTGCCGGGATTTATTACAGCCAAGGCGATTCGTTAGCGGGCAACAGCTACAACGAGTCACTTTCGGTAAACGCTGATGATCAGACCCTGTACTTGAAAACTCTGGGCATGTCTTACTTTTCCGGACACGACCAGAAGCTGTCTCAAGAAGGTGCTGCGGAGGCGCTCTGGGGAATCGTCATCACGCCTTTGCAACGCGAGAGATAACCTTTCCTGGCCAACCACAGAGACTTGGTGATGGAGTGGAGGCGAGACGCGTATCGGGTGCTTATCGCCTGGAGTCAATGTCTCCCATCACTTGGGGCGCTTCGAAGCAATAAGAGCATCGAAGGCTTCCTTGCTCGAATGCCCCTCCCGTATCCTTGCGACCAAAAAATCCGCATCCAACCCTGCTGGGTCAAAATGTTCTCGGGCATGCCGAACGATGCTCAACCAGAGTCCAAAAGGAACTGCTGTGTTATCACCATTTCTGTATCGATAACTTGGGCGCTGAAGCAACGACGGAGCTCGTAATACAAGGTCGTCACACAGCCGTTGGAAAATTTGGAAGGGTGTCTCGCTCATCCCGATTAGGGAGGGATGGGTGAGGCGGCTGATCGATTGGATAGCTGACTCGGTATCAACGGTATGCAGGCTCGATAAAAATCGTACATCGGCTTCGAACGCCGCTGGCCCGATTGACGCTACTAGTCGTTCAACAGATTCGAGTTCTGATAGGTTGTCACGGCCCAGCGTTCTTACGTGCTTCTCCATCATTCTCCTCCCGCTGACTAATTCCCGCTTTCCATACTCAAGAGACCACTCTGATCCACTGGAGTAACATCGTGGGCATTCGGGAAATTGCCGTTACTCGTCATCAAGCGCCAATCGATGTTGTTCCACGTGCGCGACTTCGCGCTCCCAAGCCTCTAGAAAATCAGTCCAATCATGCCAATAGAATCCTGCCTCCACGCGACCTGCTGACCCCAGAGCCACCGCGAAGCGGGATCTCCAAGGTTCTGGGATATCTGCATCGCGAATAATCCAGCACCCTACGGGATGAGCCTCCCTAGGCAGCCGAACCAGTTCAGCGTGGTCGAGATGGCAGGCGCTCAATGGAACTTCATGATCAAGTCGTTCAAGCTCATCCAATCGTTCTAGGATCGCTCGTGCGCTTTGATCGCCCGGTACCAGTTCAGCGAGCAGCCATAGCGCCTTCCTTCGTTCTCGTTCTCGTAGCCAGATATCACTCATCACGACGCCCTGGGAGCACGTATGTACTCATGGTTAGTTGAGTGGGTGCTGCGCAGTTGTCCGTCAGCCTTATCCATAGATTGCAAGTCCAGGCTACGCCTCCCAAGCAAAGGTCGGACGGGAGGTAGAGAGGTCAGTTTCATAAGTTAGCGATCTCTCGACTACGCAACCACAACGCACGTCGAACTAACGTTCGCGGTGATTAGCGAACAATGATTCCGTGCTTCGCAAAATCGCGAAGGAGTGTTTTGCGACCAAGCATCGCTGGAAGCTTGAAAATGTTCCTGTATCCATACCAGAGCCCCATCGGCATGATGACCAACCCGAGTCCAAATGTTGCCGTGGCAGCAATAATGGCCGCAGGAATTGAGCCGAGCGAGAACACCACGCCTTTCAATATTGTCGATCTTGCGATCAACCGGATGTCATCCAGATCGTATTCAACTTTTCCGGCTTTGTTTTCAAAAGCCAGCACCACAATGGTCTTTTTCGAGATTCTCTTGAAATACCAGGTTTGTGGAGTCTCGGTCGCCATCGCACCATGAATTTTCAGGTATTTCGGAACAACCACCTGTTTGAAATAGAATGTTTCTCCATTTGCATCTTCAAGTCGCACTCGACTGTAAAGAGCATCAAGATCGCCTTGCGCTTGGACGTCATAATTTTTGATCGTCACGGTTATTTTTTCGAGGTCAGCCATTTTTCATCCTTAAGCGCTTCGGTTTTCGGAAGGTGCGGCTATCTGAATACCCATCAAGCCCCTCCTGATGGCGTAGTTCATGCGTACACGTTTGAAAACGAAGTTGGGGTTATTGTCCTTTTCGTCTCCCAATTGGGCTTGAAGCCAATCAGAGCCTTTTGGCACTCAACAATCGTGCTCGCTTGTGATCACGTAGTGATCTCCTACAACACTGCGAACCAGCTTGAAGCCGTCTTTCTCGGCGATGCAGCGCACGGGAGGTGTCGCGACTGTCATACCGTTTTTCGACACTCCCGATTGGTCGCTGTAGACAAGCGCGACATAGCGCTCCCCCACCCTCGCGGCGCCGAAAAGGAATGCGTCGACACCGACCGACCAGTCGACGTGCTGAGCCCGGACGACTTCTTGAGGCAATCCTTGCAAGGCGCCCTGGAGTTCCTCAGCCATCTGGCGGTCTTGCGCACAATCACAATTGAACATCTGCTGGATTCTCGACAATTGATAAAACTATTACGAACGACGAGCGATTACACCGCCTCCTCTTTCAGTAGGCTCGCTATACGCGGTGCGATTTAGTAAATAATTGGAAGAATTGAGTGAGCCTCCAACCGTAGTCACGCTGCGTACGCATAACCATACCCAAGGCTGTGCATGCTGAGCCCGCAGTGCCCTTACACGCCGCTGATTGGCGCGCCGGCCAGTGCAAGCGAGATCACTGACAGCAATCTGTACGGTTTTATACATCATATGACGTGTAACTGTACACGACAACATGGCTACATCCTCTCTTTTGAGGACATCATCTTGTTGAAGCCAGCACTGGCAGCGGTCGTTCGAGCAGTTCGAGGGAATCTAGGCTTCACTCAGGAAAACCTTGCCCATGCAGCATCGCGCACATACCTGAGCAAAATCGAGAACGCCGAAAGCAGCCCCACCATTGATAAATTCGTAGAACTTGCCGAGGCTCTCGGCATGAGCCCTTTGGCTTTCATGGCGCTGATTCTCTCGACACGGAATAAGATTCCCTCCTCGGCTTTGCTCGCAGAGGCCGCAGAGGAGCTGAAGGAGCTACAAAAACGCGTCAGCGACGACGATATTGCCGCGCACCTTGCTGGAATTGATCTAGTGAAGCGGCCTGCCGCTCGACCAGTGAATTTGATCAAGCTCAAAAAAGTGCTGGAGTGCAAAGAGATTGGCTTGAGCAAGGCAGAGACCGCTAGGCGGCTTGGGATAAGCCGATCAACCGTGGGGTTTCTTTGGGAGCGGGCGCTGTCAACTGAGAGTTGAACAGGATCATCTGAGCACTAGGCGCTAATCCCGCAGAGACATTCATCGTGACATTAGTCCCGAGCAGTGATGCGAGTCCTGCGGCCGATCGTTTTGAATGGTTTAAGGGGATGCGGATGGTGGCTGACGGCTCTCGTCCCACATTTGCAGTCGCTGCATTCCAAACCAGACCCGGGCAAGCCACCGACTACTTACCATCTGCGATCGTGGATAATCAGAATTATGGAGACCAAACCGTGGAAGTAGTACTGCTCGCTCACATCACCCTCAATCGAATCGGTTCCGCCAGTTCAGGAGGTGGTTTTAGTGGTGGCAATCACCGTCAGCGGAAATTCTCAGTGGAGGTCTCCGACAGAGATAGCTCCACCCTGCGCGCCCTAGTAATCGAAATCGCCGAAGGACACGGGGAGGCGGCGGGTGCTCTCGACAACCTACTGCTGGAACACGAACATTTCCGCGGAGAAGAGTTTGTCTTCAACATCCATGGTCGGAATACCTTTTATGGCATTCCATACGCGCAGTGTCAGCTCCAACCCGCACTCAAAGCGAACGGACAGTATTACCGGTTACAGGCAATAGACGCTCAGGAATTTACGCAGTATCTCGGCACACCAAAATAGCACCGATGACGCCGCCGATGGGAAGCCACGAGAGCTCCCCCTGTTCAAAGTCTGCAACCTGAGTACCCGATCACACCAGGCATAGCATTCGGGTGTGCTAAGGCAGCGCCGTCTGCAAGAATGCCGGCTGGAAATGGAGCGCTAGGTGCCATGACGAAAAATGACTTTCTCACGAACCCCGATACCTTGGCGTTTCTGACCTGGTTCGAATCGGTGGCCATCGGAGCACGCCCTCTCCAGTTCCCACATCGGGCCGGTGTTGATGACTTTTTGAGCAATGCGTTCGAGCGTTATAGCTGGCCTCTCAAGCGCATCGAGCTTGCCACACCCGCAGGAGCTATGAGCATCGCTAGGAACTCGAACTTTGCTCAGAATGAAGCGCTTCTGCAGAAACTGTCGGACGGCATCAAAGGCTGCATGGCTCCGCACGCAGTCAACGCCGCTGAACTGAATGGCTGGGCACAAGCGATTATGGAGTGGGGAGGCGTCTTCAAACGCCCAGGTAATGCAGTGTGGCTAGAGAATTTAAACGGAGGCTTGCACGAATACCTTACTCGCGCCCTTCCGGCTCTAGAAAGCGAGGAACCTAATCTGCTTGAGAGGCTGAGCGATCTTCGCTCCAATGCCGGCACCACAAAAATCCACTCTCTAATCTTGCCTGGATTCGTGATCTACGACAGCCGTGTCGCTGCGGCGTTTGCATGGCTTGCACAAGAGTGGGCACAGGAGTGCGGGCTCCGTGTTCCTGAGCATCTGCGCTTTGGCTGCATGAGGGCCAATACGCAGAAAACGCCAAAAGCTGTGAGAACCCCTGATAGCAAAACCTTCAAATACTTCACACCTTCCGGCCACATCAGATACCACCGACGACATGCAACTTGGAATCGGAGAGCCAACTGGATCATCGGGCGGTTAGCCAAAGCCGCAACGCTTGACTGCAGTGGCGCTAGGCTACCCAGGACATGGACGAGCCGAGAAATTGAGGCAGCTCTGTTCATGATGGGTGAAGATCTCACATCAGCTTTAGAAGCTAGGGTCTAAAAATTAGAGAACCGTTTTTCCAACAAAATCCCATGCTAAACTGTCACTAGCCATTGCATTCGACCAATCACGATCAAGTGCTAGCACTCCGGTAAGCAGCATCCAAAAAGGAAAACTCTGAACGCGATGTATCTACAACGTCAGATGACCAGGCCGAGCTCATGACACTCAAGTCGTCATTTGCGACCGTGCTCCGCGCCAGCAGGTGCAAGCGCAGCATTGCCCAGCGGCAATTCGCAGACGCAACCAGCCGTACCTACTTGTCGAAGCTTGAGAGCGGTAAATCAAACATCACTCTAGACAAGCTCGAACAGCTCAGCGCGCGTCTCGAACTGAGCCCATGGACGCTATTGGCTTTAACGCTGAGCGAAGGCGGTTGCAGACCGGCTAGATATCTTGTCAACACACTGAAGGTTGAACTCGAAACATTGGAACGCGAAGGTGGCCTACCAGGACTGAGCAGCCTGCAACAGAGCATGTCTTTCCATCCTTCCCGCCCTGTCGAGGCAGCGCCACCGGCGCGGCTCCCCAAACGACAACCCTCCACCTGTCCTAATCAAACTGAGCACGCCCTCTAAGACTGAGCGACTGCCGATGTCAGGTCAGCATGAAAAACCGTGCTCAAGCCTGTCCAGGAACTCTTTTGCCTGCAGGCAGGTGGCCTCGTCCTGGACAAACTCCAGCGCAGCGAGCCCGTCGAAGTGAGGCCGTGGCTGCCTCAGCCACGTCGCAGCTTTGAGTTTGTCACCAAATACTCGCTCAGCCTGATACCGTAGCAGCTCTGAAAACTCCACTTTTTCCACCCTCTCGAACCCTCGATAGTGCATACCTCGCACCATTGCTTTTACGCCGTGCATGCTACTCAGCTCAGTACGGCTGGAAAAAGCCCTGCACTTTTGCATTTCGTTCGAGCGCTAGGCCAAGCACAGCCAATGCCTGATCCAGCAACCTTTCATCACGCTCAGATCCCTCAACGGGATCTACCTTCCCCGTGGCTTGGTCACGGTACTTAGCTCCATGCGCCAAGTTGTTCCGGGCACGACGAACTGCGATGAAAAGCTCCACCGAGTTGGTGACAGCAGAGCTGTCACGCCACCCCAGCCCACCTCCATCTGGAAGTATCACTTGTAGCTTCGGCGGTCTGTGCACTAGGTCTGGAGCTAAACCCTGAGCAATCACCTCTTCGAAAAAGCCATTCCCGAGATCTTTTGCGAAAGCGTCCCAATTGGCGTTTACCTTTGCGTTGTCGCCTGGCGCTGCATAATCCCCTGACCGCTTGAGAGCACATTCGAATCTGGAGAACACGATGAAAAACTCGATCGCAAGCTTGGGCAATTCTCCACCCAGCGCTAGGTCGACGAGATGCTGATGTTTTCCCATGGCCTTCCTCTTCAGAAAGTTTTCATTTACTAGGTCTTGACTACCACGCGACACAGTCCTGCTCACTCTCAGGTACGATCAATGCAGCGTCCCTGCTTAACCTCCGGTCGCGCGGACTAGGTAATCGGACACTGCCTGAAAGAGCGCTTCCGCTTCGTTCTTCAGATGCACTACCTCTTCCTCAGGGGCTGAAGCATCCACAGCCTCGTGATAACGTTTAAGCGCGTCAATCGCCTCTCGCATCAACGGATCGTCGCCCTTTAGAAATCGAATGAGATGCTCGTCCAATTGCTTGCTTCACATTCTCTATCACTCGGAGGAACTCAGTGAACTCGACTTCCAGGCTGCTTAGCTGGCCTTTTGGGCTTGCTGGCAGCGTCCGGAACAGGAGCGTTCACCCGATTCCAGCACGGTTGAGCCGCGTTGATATGACGGCTGGCCCGCTCGATCACCGGCTTAGCCCCATCATCCAGGTACCAGTAGCAATAGGTAATCGCTCGGGTAATCGCCACATATGCTGTACGCAAGGCTTCCTCGCCTTGTGAAGTGTCGTATCCGCAAGGATCACCCGGGCGATTGAGGCCAGCCTGAGCGTACAGGTCATTCTTGGACGGAGAGGACGTTTTGAGGTCGCAATCACCAAGCAAGAAAACAGCTTTGGCTTGCAGTCCCTTTGCAGAATGGTAGGTCAGGAACTTGATTTGGTCAGATCGCCTTTCCAGCCTGGCTCGTTCACGAAGATCCTCCAGCGCGTCGCGCGCCTCTTCCTTCACGGAGTTTGAGCGTGTCAGGACGAGGATCGAATCACCTGCATCGTAGTGTCGCCCAACATCGGCTGCGATCTGATTCCAATCCATCTCGCGCACTTCGACTGGTACCTGATGCTCTGCCACAGCTTGGTTTTTCGCAATCCCCCGCTTGCCAGGTACACCACCTGGCGTACGCTTTACGATTTCTTCCGCGGCATCAATCACCATTTGGTGAGACCGGTGGTTCTCCTGCATAAGCACCCGGTTGGGTTCTGGTGATTCGAAGACCTTGTCAAAGTCGATAAGGTAGTGCGGAGAACTACCACGCCAACCATATATGCTCTGCCAATCATCGCCGACTGCCATGAGCGAGGCGTACGCCGGCGAACCGTTGGTGGGAACCCTCAAATTCCGTCGCTCGATTTCAGCAAACGTCGCACGTATCCAGGAGATGGTATTAGCGCCGACATCCTGAAACTCGTCGACTAGCAAAGTAGTCATCGGCCGCAGCACATCTGGTGTCAGTGCTCGAAGGTTATGGGGCTTGCGTTCGCTGAAGATGGAGAACATTGTGTTGAAGGTCATCACCGGCGGAGTCATGTTGAACAGCATCCGTGTGAAGTCGTTCCAGTAGATCGCGAGGGCATGGAAGAAGTCACGATCTGCATCGTCTTTGCGTAGGCGCATGGCCCTGATGGCCTCAAAAACATCCAAGCCAAGATTCTCCATGTACGATGCGGCGCTGTAGAACGCCTCCGTGATGTACTGAGGAGCAATGTCACCTTCAAGCTTATAAGTAAATTTTGGACAGGTGTTCACCAAGCTGCAAATTGCCTCTATCGGACTGGCCGATTCGACATAGCTTTTTAGGTAGATGACTGGCCGAGAGCAATGAGCCTGAAAAAGGATTCGCTTGTTTTTGACGTCCGCGGTGAGGTAGGGAAAGCGCCCCTCCTTTGCCTTCAAATCACTTGGTTCCGACTTATCCACCCCCAGTATGACAAAGGCATCGAGCTCGGGAATGTAGCCGTTGACTTGGAAGTCCTCGCCGAGAAGCTGAATCACCTTGCGCGATGGCTCAATGCCTTCGATCGGCCACTTGCCTGCAGCGCGCCAAAGTCGCTCCAGTGTATCGCAGATGTCTTCATCAGCCTTTGCCAAGTCACGCGCCTGCCTTTGCGCCTTCAGCGCATCGGGGCTATCTGCGTTGACCTTCTCCATCGCCAGCGCATGACGATACAGCTTACCGATGAGCGTTTTGAACGTTGAATTCTTGTTGTAGAGACGCATGTAGCATTCGTTCATCAGCTCCAGCTGAGGCTCCCCCACCTTCACCTGAAACATGGAGCCTTTCTCTTTCGTGGTGCCGTCCTTTTCCAAGAACTCGAAAGGCTGCACCTGACTCATACCTGGCAGGCAGCGGGCAAAGGACAAAATCCTTGAGTGAAAGGTGCGGACGATCTTCAGCGAGTCATCATGGGAAATGTCATAGCCCCAAAGCTTGAAAACCTCTCGGACTTTCTTAGCGAAATCCTTCTTTGACTCAACCGTAAAGGTGACAACGGTGAGGTTCGAGAAATCGATTCCTAAGTAATGCCTCAACACCAGAAGCCGCAGCACCATGGTGGTAGATTTGCCACTCCCCGCCCCGGCAACCACAGAAGTAGTAGGAGTTTTGGACAGAATCATTTTCCACTGATCCGCTGAGGGCGGTTGCTTCGGCAACCGGTCAGCAACGTCAGCTCTGATTTGTGCCTCCAACTCCTCTGTAATCGGGAAGCGCCAATCCTTAAAGAGTTGGTCTTCCCGAATACTCGGAGCTCCCGTCATTGGTTCGGGGCCTGCCTGAACCTCGATGACCAGCTTACCTTCGTCAAATCCTTTTTGGTGCCCAGCTTTGAACCCAGCCACCTGCCCTTCCTGAAAGCCAAGGGCTCGACCTTCCTCATGCCCGGTAACACGCCCTTCACCAAGACCGCGTGCATGCCCCACCTCATTTCCTGTAGCAAGGCCTGCTGCCTGACCTACTTTCAATCCCCTCTGATATCCATCATGTTGCCCCGCGGCAAGACCTGCTTTCCAAGCAGAGGCCTGCTGCACGCCCGCGACATCAAGTAGTCGGTTGACCACGCGATGCAGCAGACTTTTAGATAACACTGGCTCAACGATCTCATCCGCTTGTGCGTCAGGCTTTGGGGCATCCACTACAGCCAATCTCCTTTTTGTGCGACAAAGCCCATGCGCTACGTGAGTCGTGGGAATAGGCTCAAATGCGACGCCTCATCCGAGGCTTAGGCCACGAGAAGCCTACCACCAGAGCGGACGTTTCTCTCACTGCTTCTCGTAAAATGCTCTATCCCGCGACGCACGCACTGTGTATCGCCTACCCCACACCCGGTGGTTACGAGTACTCACGTCAGCGGCAGCTGACTGGTAACACTCAGCCCAGACGGCAAGGATCTGGGCGTGATGGAGCTAAACGCAGCTGCAAATTGGCTTCTTGCGCAGGTGGAGGCCCCTGATGCGCAACAGCGCCGGGAAGCTCTCAAGCAAGTTCACGAGCGCTTGGAAGCCAGTAAGGCTAAGCAACCGGCGTAACTTGAACAGCGCACGCTCACCCGCGCGCTCCCAGCGCAAGCGCTTGAGTCTGCGTAGCCTTTTTACAAGCATGATGTAGCGCCCCATGAGTAGCGGCCCTATGATATCAACGCCCTCGCAGCACCGAGCATTCGGTGCTGCATTACCTGCGCGGAGACGGGATCATGCGCCATTGCTTCTACAGCTTTCACTACCAGGCCGACAACTGGCGAGCTGCAAAGATTCGCTCGATCGGGGCTATCCATGGCGCCCGTGAGGCCTATGACAACGGCTGGGAAGCTGTGAAAAATGGCAGCGAACAGGCAATCAAAAACAGGATCGCCGCCGAAATGAACGGCTGCTCGTGCGCGATTGTGCTAATCGGCTCACAAACTGCGGGCCGGAAGTGGATCGATTACGAAATCGTAGAAGCTTGGAAGAAAGGCATGGGGTTGCTTGGGGTCTACATTCACGCCGTGATGGATCGCAACAATCAAACCTCCAGAATCGGTGCCAACCCGTTTGCGAACTTCAATATCAACAACGTCCCGCTTTCTAACATTGTGCGGTCGTATGATCCAGCCGGCTATGACAGTGCCACGCGGTACGCAAACATCTCCCAGAATCTTGGCAAGTGGGTAGAAGAAGCGATAGCAATCAGAAAGCCCTACTAACCCCCCTCATCACTCTGCCAATGAGAAACATCATGCAGCACGCCTCTTACTACCTGGCTATTTTCGGTTCGCCTCCCGAAGGCTTTGTTGATGAATTCCACGAAGCCTTGAAAGCGAAGCTCGCGGTGCTGTCACTCAACCTCGGCGTTGAGGTCGATTGGTATACAGGTATGCCTGACGAGTACCGCGTAGCCAACGGGAAATGCACCGCAGCCCTCTGTTTCCCTCTTCCTGATGGCCAAGACGTACACATCACGAAATTGATGAAGGATGGTGTCCCCGTCATCCCTGTCGCGTCGAAACTCGGGCATCTGGCCGCGGAGTTTCCTCCGTCAGTATCGATCCTGAACGGGCTAGGACTGGACTCATCGGACATCCTGACCATCGTCAATTGCTTGCTGGAATGCGCTTCGCTCTTGCCTCGGCAACGACGCGTTTTCCTGAGCTACAGACGAACGGAATCTACCACCGCAGCGCTACAGCTCTATGCGGCGCTTTCAGAACGGTTGTTCGACGTTTTCCTCGACACGCATGAGATCTTGCCAGGGGAGCACTTTCAGGAAGTGCTCTGGCAAAAGCTGTGCGATAGCGATGTCATGATCTATCTGGACACACCGTCCTACTTCGACAGCCGTTGGACAACAGCAGAGTTTGGGCGCGCCGTGTTCCGGGGCGTTCCCATTCTCAGAGCTGGCTGGCCAGAGGTAGATCTCGATGACCGAAGCCAAGTTACGTTGGATTTACGCCTGACCAAAGACGATTTCTTATCTGATGGCGCGTCGCTGACCAACCAATGCCTCGCTTGCATTTGTCGATCGGCTGAGGATTTGCGCGCAGAAGGCGTCGCTACCCGCTATCGCCTACTGATGAACGCATTCGGTACCTCCTTGGAGCGTGCCCAAGCGACAATCGAGGGCTATTCACTCCGACGCAGCCTAACCGTTAAGCCTAAACGTGGAGAGCCGATCTACGTCTATCCAGCGCTCGGCGTGCCGACAACCTATACCCTACACGACGCCACCCTTGACAATCACCCTGCGCCTGTAGCCGTAGTATACGATAACGCGGGTATTGAAGAACGTAGGTGGCAGTCACATATGGAATGGATCAGCGACTATCTAGAAAAGGATGTCCGATTAGTCGAACCCTACAATTCGGGCTGGAGATTCATGGACTGGCGAAAATGAAAAAATCAATATTTCTATCAGCCAGCGTGCCAACCTATGGCAGAGAATTTTTTGATTCTTGCCATCCCTATCAAATACAAATAGCGGTAAGGTCTCTATTGCTCCTGGCACTGGGCCGACAACGCTTGGTATTTGGCGGGCACCCTTCAATCACGCCAATGGTTTATGCCGCGGGCAGGAGCTTTGGGCTCAACACCATTGAATGCGTGACCATTTACCAATCCGCATTTTTTGAAGACAAATTCCCTCTCGAGAACCAGGGATTTGCTGACATCCGGATAGTCCCCAAGGAAGAAGAGCTGAAAGACAGTATTTTGTCAATGCGCCGACGGATGCTGGAAGATAACGAATTTGAGGTCGGTATTTTCATAGGCGGCATGAAGGGCATCATCGAGGAATATGAAATATTCAGAGAAAAAGCTCCTGAGGCAAAAGTGATCGCTGTACGGGCTGGCGGCGGCGCTACGGCAACCCTCCCTTGCACGCATTCAGACCCAGCCATGCAGGCGCTTGAAGAGTCCGGTGACTATTTCTCACTTTATAACAGCGTTCTAAGCATCGACCCGAATGCCGAACGGACTTTCGAAAATTAAGGAGGTTTTAGATGGATCGCGGCTTTAACCTCAGTATAAATACCGGCCCTTACCCTGTCGATTTTCCGAAAGTCCATGCCTACAAAGCTGCCAATCAGAAACGCGTCGACGACTTGGCTCAGCTAATGATCGATGAAGACACATTTGATGCATCGCTCATTCTGAATACACTGTTTCCTGCAGTGAACGCAGACATCTTCCTGTCACACTCGTCCAAAGATGCAAACGAAGCGATACAAATCGCGCTGGAGCTCCGGGAAAAATGCGGCCTGAATGTCTTCATCGACTCATGCATCTGGGGCCCGATCTACGACTTACTGAAAGCGATCGATAACAAGTACTGTCGTCGTGAGGGCCAGACGACTTACGATTACGATGAGCGCAACCGCACCACGGCTCACGTACATATGATCCTGACCACCGCGCTGCAGCGCATGATTGATCAGACGCACACGATCATCTTCATGAACACAGAACAGTCTATTTCTCTCAAACACTCAGTGAATGAAGAGCAAAAGACGCTGTCGCCATGGATACATATGGAGCTCAATTTCAGTACTATGGTACGGCGCCGCACTCGCTACAAGATGTTGATAAAAAGCGAGCGTGCGATGGATGAAGCTTTTTCAAACGAGCAGTTTAACGTCGCACATGACGCCCCCACCGGCCACCTAACCTCTATTACAGAAAGCGATTTCCGAAAGTGGATGCTGCAGGCGTCCACCCTTAGAGGCTCAAAAGCAATCGATCTTTTATATAGTGACTTCTGACGGATAATCCCCATGGATGCCAAACTCAAACACCTCGAATTCGTTCAAGGCGTAGTCAATCGCCTTTCTACAAATTCTTTCCTGCTCAAAGGCTGGTCGATCATCCTGATCTCGGCGCTGTTCGCGCTGTCCGCCAAGGACTCTGACAAAGGTTTTGCGCTGCTGGCCTACATCCCAGGCATCGCCTTCTGGGGTCTGGATGGCTACTTCCTGGCGCTCGAGCGCTGTTACCGGAAGCTCTACGACAAAGTCCGATCGACGGACAAAGACAAGATCGATTTCATCATGGTGATCGACAAAGGTCAGGGCTGGAAAAACTGGTTCAACGCTTCGCGCTCCAAAACACTGGTTGCCTTCCATGGGGCAGCATTTGCGGCCATCACTGCAGTAGTCGTGGTCTACTTCATCAAGTCTTGCGCAGCATAATTGGATCGACCAGGGCTCGTGATGTCGAACGAGCCCTAGCCTAATCACAGGTCTATCACTGCATCAAAAGGTAGCGTCAGCTCACTCGTTCTCAAGCTGAAGTACGGATCCAGTCATGATCGTGGGGCTCAGGCGTCAGCAAGTCGAATGCGGCCAAGCAGCCTTGAAAACATAACGCCTTCTGCGTGCCTACAGAACGGGAACCTTCCCGGGGTATGAAATAGAAGGCAAAAAAGCCCGCGATGGGGGAAGCGGGCTTGACTCAATCATTCAGGAGCGGACTCAACCTACGCTGCGCATTGTGGAAATTATGTCATTGATCAAAGATAGATCCTACCGTTCCACGGGAGTAACCCTCCCTGAAGCCCCCTGCGCAGCTCCTCTAAATCTTTGAACGGGTCTCCACTTTGCCGAGGTGGCCCGCTCAAGCTGTCTTTGTCTACCGTCGGATACAAACCCAGGTACTCCTGCCCTTCAAATTTCTGGTTTTCCTTTTCCAGGACAGGGAGGATGGCGACTTTTTTGGGTTTGTGGCCATCGAAATAGCCCAGCTCCCATGGCATCCACTTCGAACTCGTAGCGTTCTCGGTAGCGATGTAGAGGAGCGTATCGGACTGCTTCATCCGACCTCGCAGCCGTTCCGCCGTATGTTTGTTCACCTGGCTACGATCCAGTTCAGGATCGTCTACCCAATCGACATAAACCTTTTTGCCCATTTCCTCCAGCAGCACCTTCACCCCGAGTACTAGCTCAGCATCGTTGATCGAGTGGGACAGGAAAACGTCGAACCTGGTCGCCCGCTTACTGGACTCCATCGATTCGCTCATCATCTCGCCGAGGCTGCGATTCCTCATCGCTCGTTTTGCTGCGGCCCGTGCCTCAGATTTCGTAAAAAATGCCATTTTTCAATCCATGTAGGTGTTGGGAAGGCGCCAAGAGCCTTCTTACAAGAGCTTTTTGCTCTTAGCAGCCGCCTGAGCCCGAAGCCTTCTGAACTGGCCTGGTATCTCGAAGTGCCCATACAAGCTGTCAAGAGCGTGCTCACCCTTTTCGAGCAAAAGCTCAATCCAGCCACTGAACTCTGAGCCGTCGACTTTGGGCAGGTGAGAGTTGAGTGCCTTGTGAGCAAAATTTGGCAGCAAGCGTTTGGCCTGCTCGTGTTCCAACGACAAAACTTCTCGGCTACGACGTCTACGACGAGCCGGCACTCGACGTCTCACCATTGCACTGAACTGAAGCTCCGAATAGATCCAGGGCGAGAATGTACGATCTGAACCTTCGTAAGCCTTCAAGGGAACGGATCTTTCAGTGTTCAAGAACACGAAAAGCTCCGTTCTATCGATCATTTCTTGAAGCGCACCTACCAGCATCAGATGCACGCCAGCCGAAAGATCGCTAACTTCCAGCTCACTGAGTGGCTTTCCGTCTGTTTTCTGGTCTGCGTAATAAGCCATCAGCTTCTCAAGAAGATGCTGTGACGCCCCCCAGACACAGGAATCAACGAATACGTTGATGCCACAATCACGGAGCCTAACTGCAAGCTCGACAGCCCTTTCCTCGTCAGCATGGGAGTGCGAGAGAAACACATGTGTCCTGTGCTGCTGAGGGAAGATATGCCTCGACAGTCGGTCAGCGTCGATTAGACGCTTGCCTTCGAATACATCAACCAGGTAGTCGGAAACCTCACCGAACTGACCTTGCACCTGTTCCTTGAACTTCTGAATTTCCGACGGGGGTACCGAGCTATAGCTTTTATAGCCGGTCAATTCAAACCCTACATACATACTGAATCCCTTCTGATCTGTAGTTTCTGCGAGGTATTTGAGACGTCCTGTACCTGATCCGCATAGCGGGCAATGCTAAGCACACCCCTGTAGGAGCAGGTATGAACTGGTCAAGTAATCCCAGACACCGGTTACGGTGTTTTAGGCAGCTTTCTGCTCCATCGCTATTGGCGACAGATAACTGTTGTAGCTGTGGAGCCGGGTGCGGTTGTAATACACGAAGAAACGCACCATGTCGGTTTCTGCTTCATCGATCAGGCTGTAGCCGCTGCGAGGCACCCATTCTGATTTCAAGGTTCCAAAAAAACGCTCTGTCGGAGCGTTATCCCAGCACTGGCCACGATGACTCATGCTTTGCAAGATGCCATGGCTCATTAGTTCCTGTTGAAACTTGCGACTGGTGTATTGGCAACCCTGATCCGAGTGAAACATCAGTCCCGGCGGGCATGTTCGTATCTGTGTCGCCATGCGTAACGCCTTGCTGACCAAGTTAGCGTCATTGACCAGCGAGAACGCCCAACCAATGACCCGGCGAGCAAACAAGTCGATCACAATGGCTAGATGAACCCAGCGCTTGCCCACCATCAGACTGGTAACGTCTCCACACCAGACCTGATTAACCGCCGTTGGCTTGAAATTTCGCTTGAGTAGATTGGGTGCGACAAATGCTTCAACTCCCCTGGATCTAAATGGATGCGGTTGGCGCTGTTTGCTGACAATGTTTGCCTCTCTCATTAGCGCTCTGACAAGACTCCTTCCCGCCGCTATGTTTTGGGCCTGCAGACCTTTGCTGATCATTCTGGAGCCCATGGCACCCCGGCTTTCGCTGTGCAGTTCAACCACTTTCAGCTTGAGTTCTTCGCGTTTTATCTGTGGCTTGGCTAGCCGCTGAAGCCACTCGTAAAAGCTGCTGCGCTTCACATCGAAAACACGACACAGAGTGGCAGTCGGAAAAGACTCTCTTAGCTCCGCGATCATCGAAAACGATCGGGATCCGACATCAAGAGAGCAGTAGCCTTTTTTAAGATATCGGCTTCCATC
The DNA here is from genome assembly GCF_014268585.2 of Pseudomonas iranensis. Taxonomy (NCBI): domain Bacteria; kingdom Pseudomonadati; phylum Pseudomonadota; class Gammaproteobacteria; order Pseudomonadales; family Pseudomonadaceae; genus Pseudomonas; species Pseudomonas iranensis. The sequence goes on along the minus strand of NZ_CP077092.1, from coordinate 3,023,652 downwards.
TCCATGCGTTTGATCTTGGCTTTCAGCTCCTGAATCTCGCGCTTGTCTTCGGTAATCGCTTTAGTGCCATTGACCGGCTGTCCTTCGCGCTCTTTGCGAACTTGGTCCACCCACCGCCTTAAGGCAGTAGGGCCTATATCCAGCGATGCGCAAACGTCTGGAACCGGGCAGTTGTCGTCAAGCACCATGCTGGCAGCACGTAGCTTGAATTCGCGGGTATAAATCTTTCTTTCGTTCATGAAACCTCCAGATTGGCGAAATCATATCGCCCTTAAGAGGTGTCCGGAATTATTAGGCCAGTTCAGTAGGCAACTGCACTCTGAACGCAAAAACGGCAAATTGCCAGCATTGGGCCTAGACGGGTACGAACTGAGGCGAGCATCCTAGTGGCTTGGAGCTCATGCCTACGCCGGCTCGGCACCGAAGGTCTGACTTGGACGATTACCCAAGGGCGTATTTCGCTATTGATCGAGGACTCCGCATGACCGCATCCTAAACGGAATACGCTCAATCTAGCCAGTACACACCGGATCGTTCAGCGTGCGATGGAAGTATGGGCTGCTCAAGGTTCTCCGAGTCGCATCTCGCTGCCTTGTCATATGATGAACCCAATGAACAAAGCCCAATAATTCATCAAATTATGATTGACAGGATAACTGTATATGCATACAGTAAAAAGCATCTACCGACGGTTCCCTCTCCACTCGGTGAGCAACACAACCTCTGCGATGTGCCGCGGTAGAACCACATTACAAACTGGATGATTGTAATGTGTCATAGAGCCCCTCTGGGGCTCTTTCGTTTCTTGTCGATTACTGACCGCACCACGGCCAGCCTACAGAGCTTGAACCCCGGGATTCAGTGCCTGCTATCCAGCGTTGATCCGCTTCGCCACAGAAGCGAGCCTACGTTTCACACCGATTTTAGGGTTCAAAGAAAGCGCTTCTTCGTAAACCTGGACTGCCTCGGCGTACTGGCTCAGGTGCTCGTGCGCGAGCCCCTTTACTTTCAAGGCAGTGGCTCTCCAAGCAGGATATTGGTCTGCGCCAAGCGACCTGGCACGCTGGACAGCATCCAGGACTTCAACGACGCGCTCGTCTGTTAGATTGACCTCCCCTAGCACCTTCTCTGCTGAGAGGAGAATGCGCTCAAACCGAGACGAGGTGAGATTCGCATCCTCGAGTTGATCACCACCTAGGAATTGGCCATCAATGTCGTACCGGAAGCTCCCGACCTCCTTGAAATGTGCAATCAGTTCTCCCGTTTTCTCATCGACCTCATAGCTTTCGGGCCATCCGGCTTTTGGAGTGACGCAATACAGCTCTACCCGCTTGAGCAGGTCGAACAGGAAGACCTTGTTGCCATGCTCACTGGGGCTGTTTGCTGTGGCGCAGAAAGCGTACTTCCCATTCCTAGAAATGTCGCTGGTGAAGATATTGGCCGTCAGCTCTTTCGTGATGATTACAGCTCCCGCGGGATCGAAGACACTGAATGTTCCAGAAAGAGAGCTGCCAAAATGCCAGTTCTCCAAGCAGAAAACACCGGAGTCGGAAACGTGACCGTTGTTCGGCCTAGCCATGCTTCCGTTGCAACTGACTGTACCGCTGCTCAGATCCGCCAGTACGTAGGCTCCAAGGCCCGACTCCCGATGTCCTCCTCGGCCCGCCGCAGGGTCTGAGTCGCGCCACCCAATCGCCCAGTGCTTTGACTTAGACAGCTGATATAACCCGTAAAAGTCGAGCGACTCCACCGTCAAAAAATGTTTATCACGCGAAACCTGGAGCGTTGAGCGACGCCCCTTTGGAAACCCGGGGTCGGCTTCAGCGTTGACGGCCTTGGGCCTTTTGAACAGCCAACTAAAAATGCTCATTCCCTGCTCCTTCAAAGCTTGAGCGTGCCGAGGTGAGCATTGTTGCCCATCTCGAACACTGAGTGCGTGACTCAATTGACCTTGCCCCTGACTCTCAAAGCATGCCCTGTAGCCGGCGGCGGCGCTTGAAGTCGTGATCCAGCAGCATAGCGATCTCGCGAAAAAACCGCAGGCTAAGAATCCAGCAAACTCAACCTAGTTCTTGAACGCGTAAACACTGAATTTGAGCACATACCCCATGACATTGATCGGCTTGTAGGTTACCGCGGGAGAGGTAACCAGATGGTAGCGATCAGCCAGTTGGTTACGATAGCGCTGAAGCCGACGACGCTCTATGGCGCTTAGATCATCCCGAGCCAATGCCGCATCCGTGGCGGCCAGTTTTTGTTCATACTCACGTTGCCACCTCGCCCGGACGAAGTTCTGTATCCACTCCATTCGAAGAAACAAGGTTGCAGCCACACCCAGCGTCAGAGCTGCAGTTAGATTCGTCAAATCGTCTTGCATCCATAGCGCGAACATCGCCAAGCATGGTATCGCGTAGGTCAACGCAATGTAGGTGATTCGGGTTGGAGGGTCGAATCTCATCAGCATTGGATTTCCTTGAGATAGAGGGCTGTGATGCGGCAATGTTCACACGGAGCATGCCTGGTCATCTCGGATTTTATGGTTTCCATTTCTGAGCCCCGCAAGCCACCAGAAACTCTGATCTGTCTACTGCCGATTACTGGACGAAAGCACGGAAAGGGCTGCACCTTTCTAGCAGCATTCAAGAGCATGTGCGTTGGATACATGATAGCTTATCGCCACTTATAGCATGTTGACCGGTAGAACTGAGCCCACCCAAGCGACTGGGTGTGCGGAGTCCCCGGCCCGCCACTTGTACGCCAACGATATAGAGAGGCTCGGAAGCTTCATGGACGCCCGCTACTCCCTCGCCCTACTAGGCGACTTTCCCACCGCTATTGCCGATGAGATCGAGGCCGCTCTAGAGGAGCGAATTTCGGAACTCGGGTTAGTGCTTCATGAAGACGTGACACTGTTTCGGGGAGATCCCAGGCGCTTCCGACCCAAGTTTGATCGCTGCTGCGCAGCCCTTTGCGCAAGCATCAATGCCACTGATGAGGCGGCCATTGAGCATTTCATTGACCGCCGAGTACCACTGGTTCCGGTTGCGCGGGATCCAGACACTTTTAAAGCCGAATTTCCTGGAAAGCTTGGAGCATTGAACGGCGTTGCGATGACCCAAAGCCCAGCTATCCTTGCGAGCTGTCTCCTGGAGGCAAGCTCGCTGATCCCACGTCAGCGCCGGGTGTTCCTCAGCTATCGACGCAAAGAGTCCACAGAGGCCGCTCTGCAACTGTATTCAGAACTGTGTGCGAGGCAGTACGACGTTTTCCTCGACACGCACGGGATTTTACCTGGAGAGCACTTCCAAGAGGTGCTATGGCAGCGCCTCTGCGACTCCGACGTACTCGTCTACCTCGATAGCTCAGGGTACTTCAAAGGCCGCTGGACTGAGCTGGAGTTCGAAAGGGCTTCGTTGAGGAAACTCGCCATGCTTCGCGTTGGGTGGCCACGCGTTGAAGCAACCAACATCCATTTGATCAGCGGACAAGTCCAGTTGGAGGATTCTGATCTCGGTGCAGATCGGCTGATTCAGTCGGACGCTTTGACCGAGATTCTCGAGAAAATCGAGCTCTATCGAAGCAAAAGCGTATCGATCAGGTACCGGGATCTTGTCGGGAAGCTAACGTCTTCGGTAGAGGCCGCCGGCGGTAAAGTGCTGGGCGCTTCGTCCCGAAGAGGATTGGTGGTCTCAGTAAAAAATGAAGAAATCGTTGTCTACCCAGAGCTTCGCGTACCAACCAGCGAGTCATTCTATGAAGCATCGCTGGAGGAGCACTCGCCTCCAGTTGCCGTGATTTATAACGAAGAAGGGATCGAAGAAAGAACCTGGAAAGCCCACATGCAATGGCTCGGAGACAGGCTTGATGGGCATGCGCGCTTGGTGAAGGCGAACGCCGCTGGCCATCGATTCCAAGATTGGTATTAGGAACCGCGTGCCCGTTCGAAACGTTCCTTCCAGAGATTGACCTGCAAGCGTCTCCGCCGGCAATCATGGTGAATGATCACTCGATAGTCAGAGATCGGGCACACGTCTGAACCAGCGCATCCCTCCATACAGCTAAATCTGAGGCCAACGATATGGGCAAAATATTCCTTTCTGCCAGCGTTCCAAGCAGTCATAACAGTTTCTATGAACAATGTGATCCGATGCTGATTCAGGCATCGCTTCGAACATTCCTGTACACCGTAGTGGGTCGTAAACATCTCGTATTTGGTGGTCATCCCACAATCTCCCCTCTCATTCTCGCGGTCTGCGAGGATCTAGGAGTCGACAACAGAGCTGCCGTGACGATCTACCAGTCGAAATACTTCGCAAAGGTAGCTCCAAAGGTGAACCTCAGATTTGAAAACTTGATTGAAGTAGATTCAACTGGCGACCGGCAGTCGAGTCTGGAACTCATGAGAAGAGCCATGTTCAGCCACCACAAGTTTGAGGCCGCGGTCTTCATCGGCGGGCAACAAGGTATCCTCGACGAACACAAGCAGTTCAAAAGGGATCATCCCCGAGCAAATGTGATAGCGCTCCGCAGCCCTGGTGGCGCTTCTGCCTCAATTGAGTCCTGGCTCACACCCGACGAAAAGGATTACGACGAGCTGCTCGACTACGTTGGTCTGTTCACCCATGGCCTGGGGATCGGGCTAAACAGCGAACGCAAGCTGTCAGTGAAACCCTCGAAACCAAGACACGATCCGGACAATACTTTCGGTAAAGGATAACCACAAAATGGAATACGGCTTCAACATTGACATCAACCCCGAACATTTCCCTATTACCAAGGACGTAAGTGACTTCAAGAGCAATCTTAAAGCCTCAACGGTCAAGCTTAAAAATTACTTATTGAAAGACAACGTTAGCATTGATGCCAAAACCGTCATCAAGCAATTGTTCCCAGCGCAGCGATGCGACATTTTCATATCCCATTCCTACCAGGATCAAGCCTTGGCGATCCAGCTCGCGCTGGATCTGAAAAAGAAAGGGATAACAGCATTCATCGACTCTACGGTTTGGGGTTCGGCGTACGAACTCCTGAAGGCAATCGATGAGAAGCATTGCAAAATCGTGGGTACCACTCGTTATCACTACGACCTGCGCAATCGCTCGACCGCCCATGTGTACATGATCCTAGCGACAGCTTTGCAGCAAATGATCAGCGAATCCACCGCGTTGTTTTTCTTGAACACCGACCATTCCTTATCAACGCAGCACTCAATCGAAGACGAGGATAAAACTGGGTCTCCTTGGATTCATATGGAGCTGATGTTTAGCCATTTTATTTGGCAAGCCAAGCATGCCAAAGAGTTGGTGGTCGCCAATGAATCGTGGGCTTTCGACTCGGTGCCCGTCTTCCATGAGGCCAAAACAGATCACCTTAAGCCGCTGACAGATATAAGGCTGCGAGAGTGGATCGATGAGCAAGTGATACGACCCAACTCAATGGAAATCCTTGAGTCGCTTTCCAGGCTGCATGGGGGCAGCATCTTGCGAAGCAAGGTTTGATCAGAGGGTAGCTGCTTGGAGGGCGCCTGGACGGAGTAAAAAGAATCCGACCAGATTACTCGATAACATCTAGAGTACGCCTCCTCCTAAGGCAGGCGCAGGATGATTTATACGGCCGCTACCCCGGCACCTCTTACGCTCAGTGGATGTCTCTGGCCAAGCGTCAGTATCTTCGATGGGGGCTTCTTGCTCACGAACCCATCGCACAGCGCCGATGGCCATGAACTGCTTGATGGCCAACGCACCCCGCTCATTTCTGGCCTTCGATCCAGGAATACTCAGGGCTGCGCCCACTTGGGCACGACTGGCTTCATACATAGCGAATGCATTGAAGTCGGAGTCTAGTAGCACCAAGAGCACGGTATCGAAGGCTTGCCGCAAATCGATAGATCCCATGCGGCCCGATATTTTTTGAGGGTCGGTGATGCAACGACCTTTTATTTGGATTTTCACCTCCCCTTCCTGGCGAACCTCCGTGGCGTCATAGCCCGCTTGCCTCGGCGGATGAAGAAAGATTCAGCTTCATGGCGGCTTCGTATTCGGCCACTTCGCCCGTGATACCCAAGGGTTTACCGGTGAGGTCATAATATCGACGGGCAAGCACCTTGGCCTCCCGCAGTACCTCAAGGATTTCAACCTGAGAAGGCTCGCTATCAGCGGTGGGTGAACCGGTTGATGGCCTCACCGAGGCGTTCCCTGCGTTCGACAAACTACTGCCCCCCTCGTCGCGACTATCCCAAGGCTGAGCCGATCGACTGGCTAGGCTGCCTCTATAAGGGGGCCTTGGTAGCCGATAATCGCAGCGCGATCAGGAGCCCAGTAGCTCTTGCTTCTCCAGCGCGTTACGCAGCCTGAAGAAGTTTTCGGGAATATCCGAAGCACCGTACAAGCTATCCAAGGCACGGGTTTCGCGCTCGTGGGTACCTGTGAACCAGGTTTTCAATTCGCCACCGTTAACTTTGGGCAAATGCTTGTTGAAAGCCTTGAAGGACAGCAATGCTTCACTACTCGCGATCGCTTTGAAATGACGCTGCTCTTCGATCGACACCGAGTCCATTGTGATCTGGTGTCGAGGTGGAACCCGGGTACGAGCAGTCGCACTAAACTGGAGCTCGGAGTAGATCCATGGGGAAAACGTCTGATCCACACCCGCGAAGTTAGTCATGGGTACCGAGTTACTGGTGTTCAGGAACACGAAAAGCTCTGACCGGTCGATCATCGCCTGAAGTGCGCCCGCGAGCATCATGTGAACGCCGGCGGCCAGGTCAGTCGCTTTTCTATAGTCGTAGACGACTCCACCCTCGGGCTTTCTCTTAGGCTCGGCGTACACCTCGTTGAGGGCGTCAAGCAGTTTAGGAAAATAGCCCCATACACAGGAGTCGACGAACACGTTTAGCCCTTTGTCCTGCAGGGCAACAGCCAGCTCGATAGCCTGGTCAGCGTCCCGGTGCGAATGTGACAGGAACACATGGGCCCTCTTAGTCGGGAACAGATGGTCAGCCAGCTGTCCCGCGTCAATGACGTCTTTGCCCTGGAATTTGCCCACCATGTATTCGGACAGCTTGTCGAAGGCGCCTTTTGCCTGTTCTTCCAACGCATCGGTTTCATAGGAATGAACCTTACGGAGGGGCTGGTAATCATTCAGCTCGAAACCTATGTACATCGATCTTCCTTACTCGAATACCCAACGTTTCCCACCGGCGCGACGCGGTTTTTCCCCGTCCGTTGGAGGTGGCGTGTCCTGCATACAGATGCTAGCACCTAATGATATCAGTTTGCCTCCACGCTGAACATTTTCGATGCTTCCTCCAAAGCTCGACGAGGCGAAAGGACAAACTTGAACGAAGTCAGTGGCGCTGCTCGCCTATCTCGCCCGGGCTGCATCTGCAAAAAGCGCAAAATGGCTGCGTTTATTGATGCGCTGGCCCTACAGCAATGTCAGTCGTTCAGTGATAGCATTTAGCCCTTTATTGCCAGGGATTGCAGTATGAAAGCGTTGATCAACGTGAGGCCCAGCCCAGAACAGCTGGCCCTTTTCTCTCGCAGCAGCGCGGGCGTCGAGGTGATTCGAGGGGCTGCCGGCAGCGGCAAGACCACCACGGCGCTGCTCAAGCTGCGCTCCGCAGCAGGTTTCTACCTGAACCGTGAGAAGAAACGTCCCGTTCCAGGCTCGGTTGAAATCTTGGTGCTGACCTTCAACCGGACGTTGCGCGGCTACATTGCTGAGCTCACGGAACGGCAGTTCGCCAACGAACCCCTGGTCAATCTCGATTTCTACACCTTCAACAAGTGGGCCCAACACCTAACAGGCGCCCAAGGCATCATCAACATCACAGGTACGGAGGCTCACCTTAGAGCCCTCGCGAGCCGCATGAAGATGAATGCCGACTTTGTTGTCGACGAGGCAGTGTACGTTCTTGGCCGATTTGCGCCGGACGACCTGGATGACTACTTAACCACTCGGCGGGATGGTCGCGGGATCACCCCACGGATGGAGCGCCCTGCTCGCCAACGATTGCTGGATCAGGTCATCCGCCCCTATATGGAAATGAAGCGGGCTAAGAATCTGGTGGACTGGAATGACCTGGCTGCAATGCTTTCAACTCAGAAGCTTCGTCAGTACGATGTTATCGTCGTGGACGAAACCCAAGACTTTTCAGCCAATGAAATCCGCGCGGTTCTGAACCAGAAGTCCGAGGACGCAACCATCACATTTGTCCTGGACAGCGCACAACGCATCTACAGCCGAAATTTTACCTGGAGCGAGGTAGGGGTCACCCTGCGGCCCGAAAAAAGCAGCCGGCTTCAGACAAATTACCGAAATACTCGTGAAATCGCACAATTCGCCAGCGCGATGCTCGCCGGCCTAACACTGGACGATAATGGCACCATGCCTGATTTCGGAAGCGCCCGATCGAATGGCATCAAGCCCTTCGTAGTGATGGGGGATTACCCTCACCAGTTGCGTTGGGCGTTGGACTATCTGAGTCAGATCGATCTGGAGAAGGACTCGGTGGCGTTTCTCCACCCCAGACTCTATTTCCGGGATCTCAGGCGAGCGTTACAGTCGCTAGGACTGGGCTATGTCGAATTAACTGGTGAGCCTAATTGGCCCCAAGGCCCCGAGAATATCGCGCTCTGCAGCGTGCATTCGAGCAAAGGCCTTGAATTCGATCACGTCATCATGATTGGCCTGGATGGCAGCATCTTGGATGTGTCCACTCCTCAAGACGATGCCGACGATGGACAGGGAAGCGATGAATATGAGTTGTCTTCTCGCCTGCGCAGGCTCATCGCCATGGGGATAGGCCGCGCAAGGGAAAGCGTAGCAATCGGGTTCAAAACTTTTGACGCTCCCGATATCATGCGCTTCATCGACAACGACCTGTACACGGAAGTGAAGGTATGAGCATCGAGCAGCTCTGCAAAGATCGGGGCATTGAGTCCATTGTCCACTTCACCACCAACCGTGGTGCTCTCGGCATCTTTGCCTCCAGCGCACTCAAATCTCGCCAACGCCTCGATGCAGACGAGCAGCTCAAACACATTTTCCAACCCAATGCGCAAAGTCGGAACAAGGACGCGGCTTGGTTGGATTATGCCAACCTCTCGATAAGTCGTATTAACACTACCTTCTTTAAATACTCCGGCAATTGGCATCGTGAACAGGATTTTTTCTGGTGCATTTTTGATTTTTCACCTGAGATAATGCAGCACGATGGGGTCTGGTTCACTACGACAAACAACATCTACTCAGGCGTTCGCCGCGCTCAGGGTGCCGATGGCCTTGGTGATGCATTCAAGGAAAGCACTATGCTCTGGTCAGGCAACGTAATCACCCGATCTAATGACCATCCACTGTGCCTCCCAACCTGCCCTCAAGCTGAGATTTTGTATCCAGGTGAGGTCTCAACGGATTACCTACAGCGTGTGTATGCCCGATGCGACTCGGACAGCAATGAGATCGCTGCACAAATGTATGCAATGGGTCACCGAGTAGTCCCCGTCATCGTGAACCCAGACCTGTTTGACGAGATTAAGTGAGCCATTCAATGTCAGAAAATCGACTCAAACGTACAGTTTCCTCAGCCCTATGGTCGGCCTATGGGGATGCGCTGGGCTTTCCTACAGAACTTGCCTCTGATAAGACCGTGCAACAGCGTCTTGGACATTCTCGCGTAACTCGTACGGAGAGCTGGAAGCGCCTTATCGGTGGCCGCTTTGGAGCAAAAGTGCAACTACCCGCCGGTGCATATTCCGACGACACCCAGCTGCGCCTATCGACTTGTAGGGCCATCACAGGACAGGGCTACTTCGACGTTGAAGCATTCGCCAAGATTGAGCTGCCTGTATGGCAAGCCTACGCATTAGGTGCGGGCCGGGGCAGTAAATCTGCTGCCGGGGCTCTCTGTAATCGAAGTAACAGCTGGTTTAGCAACTTTTTCCCTAACTATGAAAACGGCGGCGGCAATGGTGCGGCCATGCGAGTCCAGCCACATGTCTGGGCCGCCGCTGACCTGAGGAACAAACAGTCCTTTCTTCCAGACGTGGTTCGAAACTCCCTGTGCACCCACGGTCACATGCGGGGGGTTGCCGGTGCCGTCGTTCACGCGTTGAGCCTGGCCCATACTCTTGAGACAGGAAGGGTTCCTGGGCCTGAGGAATGGCTTAACTTCGCGAAGGATATCGAAGGCATCCATCAAATCATCGCCAACGACAACGAGTTGTCGACTTTCTGGTTGCCTACCTGGGAAGAGAAGTCGGGTCGGTCACTGAGCACCGCCATTTCTGAAACCGCCAATGAGTGGCGGCAATCAACTCGCCACGCATTCGATTTGATCGAAACCAACTACCAATCAGATGGGGTGGGCATCTACTCCCGGCTGATTGCGCTAGAGAATGGACTGAGTAAAGAGGAGCGCGGTTCTGGGCTCAAATGCGCCCTGTTTGCAAACTTCGCGGCCTTCATCGGAAAGCGATACGGTTCCCAGGAGGTCATCGAAGTGGTGGCCAATCTGCTCGATAGCGACACCGACACGATTGCAACCATGGCAGGCGCGCTGTTGGGAGCAGCTAATCCTGATGCTCGATTTTTGGGGCCTATTCAAGACAGCGTTTACATTACCGACGAAGCGACGCGCATGTACGAGATCAGCCAAGGCGAATCGGCTGCGACCTTCAATTACCCAGATACCCTCTACTGGCAACCGCCACGGGCAGCTATTGATATGTTGTCTATCAAGAGGGGGCAAACGTCAGTCGAAGGTTTGGGCAATGCCGTTGCCTCGGGAGAGCCGTACCGTGGCTTGCAAAAGAATACGGCGTGGCGATGGTTCACGCTGGATTTTGGACAGTCTGTACTCATTCGATATCGAGCAGACAATGGCTTAGAGTCGGAAAATGTGAAGACGCTCCCCTCCGCTGGGATGGATACCCCGGACATGTTCAAGCAATCCGAACGCGCTCAGCCAAAATTCGTGGATAGCGCTCCGTTGCACCATGACGCACGGCCCTCAGCATTGGTTGAGCCTCTGACTAGCCAGGCAGCTGCGCCCAGCTCAGCTCATTCGTCAAACCCTAACGAGTCGAGAATTGATCCCCTCCCAGTAGACTCAGATTGGGCTGCCCAAGAGGAGCCCATCGTCTCCTCTCTGGATTTGGACATGCTCACCAATGAAGCCATTAGAGGCTTTGATCCAGAGACTATTGGCCGTCACTTGCTGCTTCTGGCGGAGCAGGAAAACCCTATCTCGCTCTCCATTGCTTACGCCTCCATTGTCGTGAAGGCACGTAGCGCCCGATTGAAGCACCGCAAGCAAAACTAAGGCGATTACCGAGCGCTCTTCAGAACGCCGAAGAGCGCTCGGCAGGACGTGTGAGTAATGCATCTAGTTGCGCGCCAGAAGCTATTTCTCGGTTCGCTTAGAAGCGATGAAGGCATCAAAAGGCTTCCCGGCTTGATAACCTCTCTCGCAGCTTTGCTGCCAAAAAATCTGCATCACAATTAGTTGGATCAAGCCATATCGATCAATCATTGCCCGCAACAGCTACAACGTGCTGAATCAGTGGGCCGTATCAACAGTAAAGGAATCACCATGCAGAAAAAAATGGACTCGGAAAAATACTACCGCATCGACCACCCTTTGCTGCACCACCTATTGCTCCATGACGGAAAAGTCTGCCCCGCACCTGCCAATGGCCATATCAATGGCCGCAGTAACGGTCGCCAAGCGGTGGAAGGTAAGCTTCACCTTCCCCGCGGCCGAGGTTTTGAAGAGCTTCCGTCGGCATGGTATGACGGCATCGAAATTCGTGGCCTTACCGCGCACCTGCCAGACGGAACCAGTGCACCTATCTACGACCGCAACACAGAAAGACCCTCTGACGAGGAATTCCGCCTGCAGAAGGTCGTGGAAGTCGGTGAGCGCTACGAAGCCAAGCGCTCTGAGATAATCAACTCACTGACTACCGCGATGGGGACGATGAAAGGCCCTAACGCCGAAACAATCTTGAGAAATATTTTGCACAACCTAACTCTCGAATGGTCTCAAAACGACATCCGACCGCAGTTTGCTGGATTCTTATATGCGCTTCTTGCAATGCAGCTGATCAGCGAAAAGCTGCAAGGCGAGATGCTTCATGCCTTCGCTCAGCTGTGCGACATCGGGATCGAGTTGCGCAAGTACATTCGTGCGGAGCGGCGCTAATTCGCGCGTCGCGCAGCGCAGTAATTGCCTTACTGAATTGGGCTGCTAAATCTAGGCCAGGAGAGATAGACGCTCAGCAGCGGTTGTGGGGCCTGACACATCCGAGCGAAACGCTACAGCATTACATCGCTTGGTGGGGCAGTATGGCGGGCACGTCATGCTCGCCCACCTCCCGAAACTATCGCCGGGGTGCCGGATTGTGCTCTTCGCTTTGCATTAAGTAGAGGCTCGGGATTCGTGGTTAAGGGCTGCGAACTGGCGGTATGAGTATCAGACAAGCATGCAACCGGCTGCATGCTTGTTTAAGTGATTGGGAGTTCCCGGAAAGCTCCGGATATGTTAGGCTGCAGTCAATTGCACGAGGTTGAGCGATCCTTGGAATTACCCCATTTAACAGAGGGTACCTTGGATAAGGGTTCGAATCCCATCGCCTCCGCCATATTTTGTACCGACAAAGCCCTGATTATTCAGGGCTTTGTCGTTTCTGCCAGACATGTTTTGCGCAGCAGCGTTTGCGCATCCATTGAGTCATTTCACAGCAGTGCCTCGTACACTTGGGGCGCTGCTGCCCGAATAGCCAATGCGTACCCGCTCAGCCAAGCGACTCAAAGACAGCCTCCGCACGCTGTTGCACCGGCGCCTGAGGCCTGCGCATTTGCTGCCAGGCGAGCTGCGCCTGGACCTTGGCCACCGAATCGAGCACTTTCTGCGCCCAGCGATCATCCTCGGGATGCACCACGACCACTCGGAAGCCATGATCCTTGCCTTCAATCTGCACGCCCTCCGAATCATCGACATGCAAGTCGATATCGAACGCTGGCGGATACTTGGAAGGCGCATTCGACATTCCGTGCGCCGTCAGGGCACGGTTGTGCAGCACGCTGTTGACCACGCCGTCGACGCGGATACCGTACAGCGCCAACCAGCGCCTGATATAGGACGGCGTGCGCCCGGATGAGGTGTAGACCCAGACACTGCAATTCTGGCGACGCAGCTCTCGGATAAGTGATCGTGTGCCCATCCGCAACGGTTCACCCAGCCAACGATGAATACAGGCCGGTAGTCGACTGTTCTCGACTGCGCAGTGGTGGAGCTGGCAGGCGAGCGTGTCATCGATATCGAACGAAATTCGTATGCGCTGACGTTCGAACAACTGCGGCAAAGCGCAGCGGATAGCCTGCCCTGCCCGGCTGCCGAAGGTTCTCAATCTGGCAAATGCTGGTGCCCAGTTCATCAATGGCCACCTTGAGAGAGAGGCAAAGGCTTGCCTTTGAGAAAGAACTTCATTGGATCGGGCGCCTGTTCTTCCAGGAATGCTGCATATTTTTTCTTGATCTTGGGCAATTCGTACAACGCCTTGACGCCATGCTTGGCGGAGTTGCGGATGACCGAAGACGGGTTGAAATAGCCCTCGGCGTTTTCCAGGGTCAACACGAATGGAGGCAGCCCCGCGCGCATGAGCAAGTAGCTGACAATCAGCGAGCCACTGCGGTTGTTGCCTTCGATAAACAGCTGCGGCTTGCTCAGAATGCGCACATAGACACCCGCTGCACGCTTCCAGACTGACTCACTGCGATACGCGCAATACCAGTTGTACAAGTCCTTGATGCCTCCCTCAACATTGTTGAAGAAATGCGCCTCGGTAGCTGCCAGATGCTGGGCGTATTCCAGCCGGCGCGCCGGATCCCGGCCACACAGCACTGTGGCATTGATCTCCAGCATCAGGTTCAGTTGCTGCAGATCGAACAGGTCGACGCCGCGGGCAACATATTCATCAACCAACGCATAGCCTTCAAGCACATTGTGCAGAACTTCGTCAGTGAACGGGTCCCGAGGCTCGGTGAAGTGCCGGCTGAGTTCGGCGAAACGGCTCTGCACTTTCCGCAGTGCGCGTTCAATCGCAGGCAAATCAAGGCGATGCGTGGCAGGCATTGGAGCTCCTTGGAAACGCTTGGTAAATGTCCACCGATGCCCGCCAAATCCATTTGGCTTGTGCAGGTAGGCGGCCGTGACCGGTGGCAAGGCTCAGCTGAACTTGCCGCTGATGTAATCGCCGGTCATCTGTTCACGCGGGTTGTCGAAGATCTGCGCGGTCGGGCCCATCTCGACCAGATAACCGGTGCGTGTGCCCTGGGAAATATCCACCGAGAAAAACGCCGTGGTGTCAGCAACACGGATGGCTTGCTGCATGTTGTGGGTCACCAGTGCGATGGTATAGTCCTTCTTCAACTCGACCATCAATTCTTCGACGCGTCGGGTGGCGATCGGGTCCAGTGCCGAACAAGGCTCATCCAGCAGCAGGACTTCCGGCTCAGTGGCGATCGCCCGGGCGATACACAGGCGTTGTTGCTGGCCACCGGAGAGCGACAGGCCGCTGACCTTGAGCTTGTCCTTGACTTCGTCCCACAGCGCGGCGCCTTGCAGCGCATGCTTGACGCGGTCGCCGATATCGCCCTTGTAGCGATTGAGGCGAAGACCAAACGCGACGTTGTCGAAGATGCTCATCGAGAACGGGTTAGGCTGTTGAAACACCATGCCGATGTAGCGACGTACGACCACCGGATCGACGCCCTTGCCGTAGACGTCCTGCCCGAGGAAATGCACATGGCCCTCGAAACGAAAGCCCTTCACCAGATCGTTCATCCGGTTGAGGCTGCGCAGCACGGTGCTTTTGCCGCAGCCTGAGGGACCGATGAATCCGGTGATCTTGTTTTTCTCGATGGGCACGTGGCTGTCACGTACTGCCATGAAGTTGCCGTAGAAAATCTTGTCCAGTTTGCAGTCCATGACTACAGGCGCCTGGGTGACAAACGGAGCGGCAATTTGCGCAGTGGATACGTTCAAAATCAGATGCTCCCGTTCTTAATACTTGGGCTTGCCGAAAATCCGGCTGATGATGTTCACGAACAGCACGATCATCACCAGCACCAGCGAGGCCGCCCATGCGAGCTCGAGCTGGTTATCGAAAGGCATGCCGGAGAAGTTGTAGATCAGCACCGCCAGTGAGGCAGTCGGATTCATGACATCGAGATTGCCCTGGTGGTAGATCCAGTAGTTGCTGAACAGCGCGGTAAACAACAACGGTGCCGTCTCGCCTGCGGCACGCGCCACGGCGAGCATCACGCCAGTCAGGATCGCCGGCATGCCGGTCGGCAAGATGATTTTCCAGATGACCTGCGAGCGCGTGCAGCCCATGCCATAAGCAGCATCTTTCATGATCTTGGGCACCATCCGCATCGACTCTTCGGCGGTCAGCACCACGATAGGCAGCATCAGGACGGCGAGCGCCACGCCACCTGCCGGTGCCGAATACGTGCCGGTGGTCATGACTACCAAGGCGTAGGCAAATACACCTGCCAGGATTGATGGCAGGCCCGTAAGCATCTTGGCGGCAAAACGCGCGGCGTTCCCCAGCTTGCTGTCCGGCCCCAGCTCAGCCAGGAAGATCGCCGCCATGATTCCGACCGGCACCGCGATCGCTGCCGCGATACCGACCATCACAAAGGTACCCGCCATCGCATTGCCGAAACCGCCACCCATCTCGAAGCCGGTCGGCGGCAGTTCGGTGAAGACTTCCAGGTTCAGACGCGCGCCACCGCGGGTGATCAGCATGTAGAGCACGGAAATCAGCGGCACGCTGGCCAGCAAAGCACCTGCCCAGACCAGGGTGGTCAGGATCAGGCTGCGCAGCGCGCGGCCTTCGAACCTGCGTTGCAAGCTGGGCATCGCACCGGTTGGCGCAGTCAGGTCTGTTGCTGCGGTCAGATCAGTCATCACTTGTTACCCCGTTGGGCGTACATCATGATCATCGAGCCGAAAATGTTCACGATCAGCGTAATCAACATCAGTACGAGCGCGGCATACATCAACACCTCGATCTCGTTCGGCCCGGCTTCGGGGAAGTTCAGCGCCAGCAGAGCGGCAAGCGTGTTGGCCGGTGCAAACAACGAGAGGGAAATGTTGTTGGCATTGCCGACCAGCATGGCCAGCGCCATCGTTTCACCCAGCGCGCGCCCCAGGCCCAGCACCAGCGAGCCGAAAATGCCGGTGGCGGCCGAAGGCACCATCACCTTGAGAATCGCTTCCCAATGGGTTGTGCCCATGCCGTACGCGGCCTGTTTGGTTTTCATCGGCACAGCCGTCAGCGCGTCCTGCGACACGGCGGCAATGGTCGGCAGAATCATGATCGCGAGCACCAGCGCTGCGGGCAGCAGGCCCGGACCGCTCAGGGACGTGCCGAAAAAGGGTATCCAGCCCAGTTCGCTGTTCAACCAGGTCGTCAGCGGCCGAATCGCCGGAATCACTACATAAATCCCCCACAGCCCATAGACCACGCTGGGGATGGCCGCGAGCAGTTCGACGATGGTGCGAAACAGCGCAGCGAGCTTGGTCGGCAGGAAATCCTGGGTCAGGAAAATCGCCATGCTCACGCCAAAGACACCGGCGATCAGCAAAGCGATGAAGGCGCTGTAAAGCGTGCCCCAGATGGCCGGCAGGATGCCGTATTTGCCTTGGTTGACGTCCCACACGCTGCCCAGAAGCACATCGAAGCCGTGCTTCTCCATACCGGGAAGTGCCTTGCGTCCGACTTCGAACACCAGTGCAAATACCAGCGCCAGAATCAGTACCACACCGATGCGTGCGAGCGCGCGGAAGGTGCGATCAACCAGAAAATCCTTCGTCGAGGGTGGCTGGCAGGCAGAGTCGGGATTAACCGGTACGACAAAAGGTTTGTTCATGGGCTAAGTCCGGAACAGGGGGAAAACTCTCCCGGCGTGGCGCAGACGCACACGCCGAGAGAGACCTCACGGCGTTACTGAATGTTGGCGGACGCTTTGCGAACCTGTTCGACGACCGATTGCGGCAACGGGATGTAACCCATCGAATCGGCAATCTTCTGCCCCTCGGTCAGGCTGTATTCGACCATTTCACGCATGGCCTTGGCCTTGGCCGGGTTGCCATTGTCCTTGCGGAAAATCATCCAGGTATAAGAGGTGATCGGATAGGACTTGGCACCATCCGGATCAGGCAGCCAGGCCACCAGGTTTTCCGGCATCTTCACCGCCGCCAGGGCCTCGGCGCCGCTTTCGGCGTTTGGCACGACGTAATTGCCAGCCTTGTTCTGCAACTGGGCGAAGTCGACCTTGGCCAGCTTGGCGAAGCCATATTCGATGTAACCAATCGCTCCAGGGGTCTGGCGTACGGTCGCCGTCACGCCATCGTTTTTCGGCGACTTGATGAACTTGTCACTGGCCGGCCAGTTGACGGTGTTGCCCTCACCCAACGCCTGCTTGAACTCGGCGTTGACGGTTGCCAGGTGCTTGGTGAATACCGCGGTCGTACCGCTGGAATCTGCACGCACGACAACGGTGATCGGCGTATCGGAGAGTTTCAGGTCCGGGTTGGCTGCGACGATCTGCGGATCGTTCCAGCGCGTGATCTTGCCCAGGAAAATGTTGGAGTAGACGTCGCGTGGCAGCTTCAGCCCCTTGGGATTGCCCGGCAGGTTATAGGCCAGCACGATTTCCCCGGCGGTCATTGGCAGCAACTGCACGCCTTCGGCGACCTTGGCGATATCTTCGTCTTTCATTGCCGAGTCACTGGCAGCGAAATCCACGGTTTTGTTCAAGAAGTCCTGTACGCCCGCGCCACTGCCCTTGGATTGGTAATCGACAGTGACGTCATCGGATTTCTTGCTGAAATCCTTGAACCAGGTCAGATAGATCGGCGCCGGGAAACTTGCTCCGGACCCCGTCAGGCGAACATTTTCTGCTGCAAAGGAGGCCGAGGTGGCACAAAGAGATACCGCAATGGCGAGCGCAGCAGACTTCATCAAACTTTTCATTAAATGACACCTAGTGATTACGGGCTCCCGAACTCTGCAGCAGTTTTGTGACGATTTCATGAAAGCAAAGTGGCAAGCGTTACCCTCATGGTCCGCAGCAGCGCCTATGGACGTAATCGGCTTCCGGGTTTCAAAAAATCGAATCTTCTCGTGCCGGGCTTGTCACTACCCCCTGATCCCGAGCAGTCACGTGCCAGGTTCACATTGCAAAAACGCTGCTTTTCCCCAGCCTTTATGGCCCTCAACCGGAAATGGCGTTAGCATTTCACTCATTCGGCTGAACAAGCCTGTTTATTCAGATCAGGGTCGCATTGTGGAAAAGCTAAAACGCCTTCAAAGCGGGATCGAAGGGCTCGACGCGCTGCTTCAGGGGGGCTTTGTCGCCGGCGCTTCATACATCATTCAAGGGCGCCCGGGCTCCGGCAAGACCATCCTTGCCAACCAGCTAGGGTTTCACCATGCCCGTAATGGCGGTCGTGTGCTGGTCGCCACGTTGCTGGCCGAGTCCCACGACCGCCTGTTCCAGTTCCTGTCGACCATGAGTTTTTTCGACGCATCGCGAGTCGGCGCCGAAATTCAGTTTGTCAGCGCATTCGATACGCTGGAAAACGAAGGCCTCGATGAAGTCGTGAAGCTGCTGCGACGCGAAATCACCCGGCAGAAGGCGACCGTCATGGTCGTCGACGGCCTGCTCAATGCACGCTCCAAAGCCGACTCGCCGATCGACACGAAAAAATTCATTTCCGAACTGCAAGGCCATGCCGCATTTGCCGGTTGCACCGTGCTGTTCCTGACCAGCTCGCGCCTGGACGACGGCAGCCCCGAGCACACGATGGTCGACGGCGTCATCGAAATGGGCGAAGAGCTGTTCGGTACCCGTTCGGTGCGCCGCATTCATTTGCGCAAGACCCGCGGCAGCGGCGCGTTGACCGGTCTTCACGAATGCGAAATCACCGATAACGGCCTGGTCGTCTACCCGCGCCTCGAAAGTCTCTACAAGCGCCCTTCCGCCCCTGACAGCGCGGACATGACGCGCATTCCAAGCGGCATTGCGTCGCTCGACGAGATCTTCGGTGGCGGCTTGCACAGCTCCAGCGTCACGCTGGTCATGGGCCCTTCCGGCATCGGCAAAACCACGCTGGGCCTGAAGTTTCTCGCGCAATCTACGGCCGAAGCGCCGGGCCTGCACTTCGGCTTCTATGAAAGCCCGCAGCGCCTGCGCCTGAAAGGCCGTTCGCTGGGCATCGATATTGAACACATGGAATACAGCGGCGCATTGAGCATTGCCTGGCAGCCAACAACGGAGGGTTTGCTCGATGGCCTCGGCGCACGCCTGCTGAGCCTGGTCGATGAGAGAGGCATCAAGCGCCTGTTCATCGATAGCCTGAGCGGCATGACACGGGTGTCAACCACACCGGAACGCATCACCGACTTTTTCAGTGCATTGATGAACGAACTGCGGTCCAGAGGCGTGACGGTCTTTGCCTCCTGGGAAATGCGCGATTTGTTCGGTTCCGAGGTCAGCGCGCCGAACTCTGACCTGTCCAGTATTGTCGACAACCTGATCCTCATGCGTTTCTTTGAGAATCACGCTGAACTTCGCAGGACGCTTTCCATTCTTAAGGTACGCGATAGCTCCTACAACCCGTCGCGGTTCGAGGTGGTTGTACGCGATCAAGATGTGTTCCTGGAAAAGGCTTTGAAAAATGAACCTTCAGTCGCAGCTGAGTCATTGCCTGGTTCAATTTCGTAAGTCTTCAAGCGGGTTGAAATAACATGACCACCATTCTGGTAGTCGACGACGAGTATCTGATTGCTGACATTCTTGGCTTTGCGCTTGAGGATGAGGGCTTCATGACCGTGACCGCGAGCAACGGCAAGAAAGCGCTCGAGGTGCTGGAAAGAGAACGCCCGGCGCTGGTTATTACCGACTTCATGATGCCAGTCATGGACGGCCTCGAATTCGCCGAAGCCGTGCGTGCCCAGCCGTCCGTCAAACACTTGCCGATCATTCTCATGAGTGGCGCGCAAGCGCACATCGGCATGCAGCGCTCGGATCTGTTTGATGTGGTAGTGCCCAAGCCGTTTGATATTGCGGTGATTGTGGCTGAGGTGAAGAGGCTGTTGGGCTCATAGATACTCGACGACAAAGGCAATTTCGGCATTGGCATCGCCCGCTCGCATTTGCGCATTGGAAGGCTCGATGCGCACGAAGCGGGCTTGCAAGGAAACGGATGCATTTCCGCCGCTCGATGTTGGCGCTTTCATTATGTAATTCTGGTTCAGCTTGAGTATCGTCCTGTCACTGAAGCGCATTTGCAATGCCAGCCCTTTGGCAGTGGAGTTACTGTTGAGGTGTACCACGCCGGTATCAGCGCTCCATGCAGGGCTGCCCGCAGTGGGCGAAAAGGAGTACCTGAAGTTATTGATTCCGGGAGGACAGTTTTTCATATCAAGAAAGAAGTATTTCTCCTTGGCATAGTCACCGTTCTGCAGAAAATCGCTCATGGTGTAGCTGCCCATATCCACTTTCACATCAGGTGTTTCACAAGACTGCGAGACGATCCGCGTGCCATTTGTATTCATTGCCAGAGGCTCGATTTCTGCAGCGACGAAGGTCCCAAGTTGGCCTGAGGGTATCGTCGCACTGCCGGAAATAGTGCCCGTCTTTACAAAACGCAAGATGTGCTCAGAACCATTCCAACCCCAACCGCCAGCAGTGTCGGTAGTTCCTGGGAAGCCTTTCCACGCTTTCCCCGATGGCGGTCGGATCCATTGCCAGCCGATTCCGGTATTTCCGATAGGAAAAATTTCCGCGCCCGGCTGAGTAGCGCCGACAGTATTGCGTACACCTTCGTTGTGTACCGCAGAGCACCTGAATGAGCTGGGTATGGCGCCCAGGGTCACGATCGGGCTTTCATAGATAACCGTGCCGTTGGGCGTGTCACGAGGCACCGAGATCGTGGCTGGAAGAACCACCCTGACACTGCCCTTGGAATGGTCCGGATAAAATTCGCAAATTGCCGCCATTGCGTTAAATGGCAGTAAATACAAAAAACCGACAATTAAAACATGGGAAAACTTCATAGCAATCTCTCTGAACTCGCCGTGTTTGCAAACAATTGAATGGCGGACGATTGCGTGAACTATCAGCAGTAACGCCACCAAAGCGGCAGCAGACGATAATGAAAAAAAGGAGCTTGAGCAAAAAGTTTATTTATTCGCGAACAAGACAATTCTCATGGACCCACAAGAAACTTTAGATAGTCGGTTTAAACAAGAAGCCTTCTGCGAATTCGTTAACAAATGTTAGCCGTTATCGATATACGCAAATAGAGCACAATTTAAGACTCGTCTTAAAGGCCCAGCGAATCGAGGTTATTACACTGTCTACTCTTGATAGGAGAAACGATTCCGTGAGAGCACTCGATACCCTCAATAGCTCAAAACCCCAGAGCAACGCCGCCATCTACTGCCTGACCATTCTTGCGCTGGCACTGATCGCCATGACTGTGGTCGCCGGCTACCAACTCAATGAACTGTTTCCACTGAAGGCTGTGGTGCAACAACAGGAGGTCCAACTCACCCAGCGCGCCGATGCAATCCAGTCGATGAGCGCAGAACTGAAGCGCCTGGCGGAACAGAAACAGGTTTTGGAAACCGACCTGCTTAGCGCAAAGGAACAGGCGAAGGCCGCTGAGCACGCAAAAACCGAACTCGAAAACAATCGACAGGCAGCCCTGACCAGCGCGGCGTTAGAAGATGAAGATTCACTGTGCGCGATCATCGAGCAAAACATCCGACTTGTTGCGGACCAACTCAATCGCGACGATTTCTTCCGCCTGCGCGATGAGCGCGAAGCTGAAGCCGAAGCGGTACTTGAAAGCTATGAAAAACAACTCGCCAGCTGCATTGAGCAGCTGACAGCACAAACCGCATCGCCAGCACAATCTGACTCTGCACCCCATGCGCAGGACTTTGCTGCGCCGATCGAGCGCTGATCAAAAAGCCCTGGTAGCCAGGGCTTTACGTTTACTGATTAAAGTTTGAATTCCTTGGTCAATTTGTTCAGCGACGCCGCCAATTGCGACAGCTCCGCCGATGCGACTGCGGTCTGTTTCGATCCCTCAGCGGTTTCACATGACAGGTCACGAATGCTGATCAGGCTGCGGTCGACTTCCCGCGCAACCTGAGCCTGCTCCTCGGCAGCGGTTGCCATCAGCAGGTTTCGCTCGTTGATGAGATTCAGCGAACCAGTGATGTCAGTCAGCACTTCGCCGGCGATATTGGCCATTTCGAGCGTTCTCTCGGCCTGAGCGCGGGTGTGGCTCATGGAGGAAACTGCACGGCTGGTGCCCGACTGAATGGAGCTGACCATGGACTCGATGTCCTCGGTCGACTTCTGAGTACGCTGCGCCAGCCCTCTCACCTCATCGGCAACCACGGCAAAACCGCGACCCGCCTCCCCCGCCCGCGCCGCTTCGATCGCTGCGTTCAAGGCAAGCAGATTGGTTTGTTCGGCAACCTCTCGGATAACGTCCAGCACGCTGCTGATATCGCTCGCCATGGTCGATAGCGCCTGCACCTCAGCCGAGGTGCTGTGCACACTGGAGACCATCAGATTGATTGCTGCGACCGTTTCACTGACCCGGGTACGACCGGCAACGGCAGCGGCACTGGATTCCGACGTCAGTTGCGAGGTCGATGCGGCGTTGTCTGCAACCTGCTCCACCGCTGCACTCATTTCAGTGACGGCGGTGGCGGCCATTTCGATTTCATGGCTCTGACGCTGAGTGATACGCGATATATCTTCAGTGACGCCGTGCATGACCTCCGAGGTTTCGGCCAACTGCGTGGACGAATCACGGATCATGATCAAGGCATCTCGCAGACTGGTTTGCATCGCCGCCAATGACGACAGCATTTGCGCCGCCTCATCGGAGCCATCCAGCGCAATGGTTTCGCTCAGATCATTGGCGGCGATGCATTCGGCCACCCTCAGCGAGCCTGCAATCGGTACCGTCAGGCTGCGGGTATACAACACGGCCAGGGCCAACGAAGCACCGATCGCGATGAGAATGAACACACTGACGATCAACAGCGTGTGCTCATAGACATTGTCGGCCTGCTTGCCCGCCTCATAAGCTTCTATCTCGTTGAGAGCAATCAACTTTTTGAGCGCGACCTGTACGCCATCCGACGCCGCACGCATCTGATTCCTGGACAGCGCAATGGCCGCCTCGAGCTGCCCGCTCGCCACTGTTTCAAGGTACTGGTCCTGCGCCAGATCATTGACCTTTTGCGCTTTGGCAAACTCCTCGAACGCCTCGCGTCCAGCGTCGGTGGCCAGCAGTTCAATGAGCGCTCGCTGATGTTTCTTGATGAGCTGACGGGACTGCTGAATGTCCATCAGGGCCTGCGCCTTGCGCTCGGGGGTTTCGATGGGATTGCGCAAGCGGGCGTTGTTGCCCTTGATTTCGACGAATTCACGATCCAGTTGGCCGAGTAGTTTGATACTCGGCACGATCGTCGTCTCGACGTACGTTTCTGCCTTGTTGAGCAAGTCGACTTGCTGCAGGGCGATCAATCCTATCGCGATAATCATGAGACAGAACAAGCCAAAACACAGCGCCGAACGCGGCGCGAGATTGAGTTTACGAAGCAGCATGATGCCTTACCTTAGAGTGTATTCAAGACAATGGGGCAAACGAGTGGGCAGCAAAGCAGGCGCTGGGCAGCAGCACCTCAGCGCCTGCGTGGATCATCGCGGGAAGGTGCGGTAGCTAGCGGTTGGCGCACGAGGAAAGCGAAGGGTCGGTTGAGGCCGGCTCCGCGAGCTCCTTGAGCGCCGGGTCGGCCAGCATCAGAAAGTCTGCCAATCGCGGCAGATCGATTTTCGACACCAGGCGCATCCAGCGCTGGGGATGCGGGTTGAAGAAGGTCTTCGACCACTGGTGATCATCGTTGGGATTGAAAATCAGCAGATGACGAATCAGCGGGTTTTCCCCGAAAAAGTCGAGCGGATCCATCGCCATCTCGCTGAGCAACTGAGCATTGACGACGACCAGGCTCAACCGTTGAGGGCAGTAATACGTCAGGACTCTCAGGTCACGATAGGTACACACGTTCAATACGCTGAGACAGCCCAGCTTGTTGAACTGCTGTTCGATCGACTGGCCTCTGCGCACATCGCTGTCAGCGATCAGGATCCGCAAGGATCGACTGCGGTTATTTTCAAGAAACATCGGACACCTTTGGCAGCTCCATTCTTCCTTTCAAGAAAATAACCAAGGGCGCGTCTGGCTGAAATGAGACTTGTCTCAAAATGACGGCAAGGATCGCCGAACGAAAAGCCACACCTGGACGACAGCCCATGGCAGCGACGCATGGTCTGGTTCAGAGAGTGTTGAAGGGGGGATTTTGCAACGCAGGGGAGCGGCGGCAAGCCTGAAGCGCGGGACGGTTCTGCACGAACCAGACAATTCTCATTAGTGACGCCCCTTTTTGTCAGTAACCTTGAAACAAGGGGCGCAGATTCATTCTTTCCAAGCCATCAAGGCAGCGTCATCGTCACGACGTAGTTACCGGTCGTTATCTGGTGGCCCTTGTTGTCCGTCAGCAGCAGACGCTGGTCGTAGTATTTTTCCTGTTCATGGGTATCGGCAATCATTTTCACGAACACCTGCTGGCGCGGCTGACCACGCTCTGCCGCACTGACGTTTTTTACCGTGAAAATCTGCCCGGTGCTTGCCTGCGGGCAGTCAAGCAGATCGACAGAAAAATGGCTGCTGCCACTCGCCATGCAACTCGTCTCGACAATCTGTCCGCTGAAGCGAATCACTCCGCTGACCGGCGCAGACTGGGCTGCGCTGACGGTGTCGACACCGAGCAGGCAAAGGCAGGCAATCAATAAAGGACGTCGAATGATCATCGCGAAACTCCATGGTTATTAACCAAGGTATCGCCCGTGGCGAAATGATCTTTAATGCCCTCTTCAATGCGCGGCCAGCTTCAGGGGCATGAGCCGAGACGCTTACAACTCGACCCTTTTGATTTTCTTGATCAGATCAGCCTGTGCATGCTCCAGCTTCGCTGCGCTGCGATTGAGATCCAGAGCATCGATGACCGGCGCTTCGCATTCGGCCTCAAGCTCGTTACACGCCTCGATGACCTGATGCTCGGCAACAATGCGCGCCGCCCCCTTGATCCGGTGTGCCAGGTCAGCCAACAGCCCGGGATCGCTTTCGGGTATCAGCGAATGCAACTCCTCCAGATCCTTTTCGCAACTCGACAACGCCTCACGCAGGAGTTCTTTCATCATGTCGAGGTCGCCCCCGGTGAGCTCGTTCAAGCGCTCACGAATCGATCCCAGCTCCTTGCTACTCGCCGCAGGCAGGCTTTCGACAGGCTCGGTTTCGAGGTTCTTTTCCCAGCCTGCAAGCAGGGTCGACAATGTGCTGAGGCTGATCGGCTTGAACAGACAATCATCCATGCCGGCCTCTCGGCACTTCACTTTTTCTTCCGGCTGCGCGTTGGCGGTAAAGCCCAGCAGGACACATGGCGTTGCACCGCTTTCGCGTTCGTCGTGGCGAATGGTGCGGGCCAGTTCGTAGCCGTTCATGACCGGCATGTTGCAGTCCGTGATCACAATGTCGAACGGCTCCGACCGCCACAATGCCAATGCCTGGGCGCCATCAGCGGCATCACGCACCGCCTGGCCAAGGAAACTCAGCTGCTGCGTGAGCAGCAGGCGATTGGCGCTCTGGTCATCGACTACGAGAATCCTGAGTGTCGGGACCGGTTTGTCCTGAACAACCGAAACAGGCAGCACCTTGCCGCCGAGCGGGCTGAGAATGTTGAAGAACAGCGACACTTCCAGGCAGGTGCCTTTGCCCAGCGTACTGGTGATGTTCAGCCGCCCGCCCATCAGTTCACACAACGAACGCGAGATGGCCAGCCCCAGACCGGTGCCGCCCCTGTTGGACGGACCATGGTTGGCTTGGGAAAACGGCTGAAACAGATTCTGCAGATCGGCGCTGGAAATGCCGATACCGGTGTCCTCGACCTTGAGGTCGACCTGTAAGCGTTCGTCAGCGAGACGTTGGCCGCGAATCGAGACGCTGACATGACCGGTGTCGGTAAACTTGATCGCGTTACCCACCAGGTTCGAGAGCACCTGCTGAAAGCGCATCGGATCAACCAACACGTCACAGCCGACATTGGCGTCGATGTCGAGCTTCAACACCAGACTCTTCTGCCTGGCCAAGCCGTCGAACACCCGCGCTACCGATTCGACCAGTTCGCGCAGGTTGGCACGCTTGGGCGAAAGGCTGACATGGCCGGACTCGATGCGAACCACATCGAGAATATCGCCGATCAGTTCCAGCAGGCCTTTTGCCGAGTCATACGCCACCTCAATCGCCGGCCGATCGAAGTGTCCCTGCTCGGCACGCTTGAGGGTAAGTTCGAGCATGCCGATCACGGCACTCATCGGTGTACGGATCTCGTGGCTCATGGTCGCCAGGAACGTGGTTTTGGCGCGGCTCGACTCGTCAGCGAGCTCTTTCGCCGCACGCAACTCCTCGATCAGTTCACGGCGTTCGCTGATATCGATCCAGCCGCAGATCACGCCTCTGACTTCACCGGCGGTGTCGTGATAAGGCTGGATCCAGTGGTAAATGATCAGCCGCGTATCACCGACATGCAGCGTGCGATCCACCTCGTAAGGTTCGTCCTGCTCGATGACGCGCAGGTAGTCGTCGTGAAATTGCAACGCCTCCTGGCGATTGCGCTTGCCGCTTTCGAGCACGGTCTTGCCGATCACATCCTTTTCTATCAGGCCAAATGTCTGCAGATAGTTGTTATTGCAGGTGACGAGTCGACCTTCGCGATCACGTACGTAGATGGGATGCGGCGTGCCGTTGATCAACGCGCCCATGAACTTCAACTGATCGCCCAGCAAGCGCTCTGCCCGGCTGCGTTCGCGGATCTGCCGGCGAATATAGAAATTCCACGCCAGCGATCCCAGGATAATCAGGAACGCGCCAGCGCTGATCTGGTAGATCAGCGCCTTGTAATCGCGCCACGACAACCCCGAAAACGCTGCAATGGGACGCCACCGGTTGAGAATCACGTCCAGCTCATCCGGCGGAATGCTCAGCAACGCCTTGTTCAGAATGCTGATCAGTTCGGTATCGGCACGCCGCGCGGCGAAAGCGAGGAAGCCTTTGTTCATGCCGACGATGTTGGAGATACGCAAGCTGTCGCTGTAGATGTGGGCGATGTAGTAGCGCGCACTGTGCAACGTGGTAATCATCGCGTCCGCTCGACCGCCCTTCACGTCAGCCAAGGCGCCCAGAACTGTTTCGTTATCAACGATCTCGATGTCGGGGTAGTCCTTGAGCAGCTCACGCTCAGCCGAACTTTCGGGCACTGCGACGCGCTTGCCGCGCAGCTCCTGCAGGCTTGAAGGCGCGCCTGCGTCCTTGGTGGTGACGATCACAAAGGGGCTGGCAAGGAACGGATGAGTGAAACGCATGCCGACTTCCCGCGAGACCGTTGGTGTCAGCAGAGAAATATCCGCGCTGCCATCCAGCAGACGCGTGCTCAGACTGGAAAAGCTGTCGGTGCGCTCGACATTGATCTGCAAGCCGGTACGCCGCTGGATGAGCTCGAGCAGATCAGCGCCGATCCCGCCAAAGTTGCCGTCACCATCAAAGAATGCAAACGGTGCCTGATCGTCATTGATCACGAACCGCGCGACCGGATGCAGCTCAAGCCAACGTGCTTCGCCGGGTGTCAGGTCAATGCGTTTGGGCGTCAGCGCCCCGCCGCCGCCCGACCAGCGCTTGGTAATTTCGGCAATCTTCGCATCACCCAGCGACTCGAGGGTCGAATCGATCAGACGCAACAATTGGTCGTTGCCCCGGCGCAAGGCAAAGCTGAAACCGCTGGTTTGGGTTTTGACGAAAGAGTGCAGGCGCACATAGTTGAAGTAGTTGAGGTTGATCAGGTAATTGCTCGACACCGTATCGCCGAGAAACAGGTCGACCTTGCCAAAAGCCAGCGCAGCCAGTGCCAACTCATTGGACGGAAAAAGCACGAACTCGGCGTTGGGGTATAACCCGTGCAATTGACTGGATGGCAGGTAATCGTCGGCAACCGCAATACGCAAACCGGCCAGATTGGCCGGCATCGGTCGCCGATCATCGCCGCGCATGAATATCGCCGGCACGTCGTCGACATAAGGTTTGCTCAGTGTGACGAGGCCATCGATCAATTCGAAACTGTTCGAGCTGCCCAACAAGTCAATGTCACCGCGTTCGAGTGCGGCCATTGCGTCACGCCTGTCGGGGTAGGCCTTGACGGTGATTTCAACGTGCAGGGCCTGACCGATAATGCAGGCGATATCGGCGGCAATCCCCTCATAGCGCGTACCGCTGGCGGTCATGACATAAGGCGGGAAATCCGGGAGCGCCGAGCCCAACACCAGGCTGCGCTTCTGCCGCAACCAACTCCAGTCTTCATTGGCCAGATCGACTTGCAGTTCCTTGCAGTCCGATCGACCGAACACCTGCAGCGTGCGCGGCTCTGCTGCCCACAACGACCCGCTACCGAACACGAAAAGCACACTGACTAGCAAAACACCGCGCAACAGATGAAACATAAGCGAGTTATCCCTGGTTGTCGGCTGTCAGGCTGTGCTGCAACTTGAACAGCTCTGCGTCACCACGAATGCCAAGCTTTTTGAAAGCGGCCTGTTTTTGCCCACTGATGGTTTTGCGACTGCGGGAGAACTTCAAAGCGATCTGAGTCACGCCCATACCCTCGAGACAGCAGCGCAAGACTTCTTTTTCTTTCGGTGAGAGCAAAGGATTACTGAGGAAATCGTCGCTGTGCGCCGCGCCGTCATCACTGACGCCCGACGGTTCTTCGACCGACGCAGGCAGCACGTCAAGCTCGAAGGCCATTGCCGGCGACAGGTACAACTGCCCGGACGCGGCACTGCGGATGGCAGTGATCAGGTCATCGACCGACTGGGATTTGCCAAAGAATCCGCTGACGCCCGCCCCGATCGCCATGTTCACCACTGCCGGACGCTCTTCAGAGGACGAAACGAGAATGCGCATGTCCGGATATTGCTTGCGCAGCAGGCGGATCAGATTGAGCCCGTCCAGCTCTCCATCGTGCAGCTTGTAGTCGAGGATCAGCAGGTCGATGTCGACCTCGCGCAACCCGGCGAGCAACTGCGCGCTGCTGCCGTACACGCCCACCACACTGAACTCGGCTTCACGCGTCAGCCGTGATTTCATCGCCAGACGTATGAGCGAGTGATCATCAAGGATGGCAACGCGTAACGGATTCACGACTGACCAATGCATGAACAGCTCCATGATGAGGAGGGTTGGAGGACCATCAGCACTTGGCAACCGCAGCAAATCCCGGGCATCACCGAAGCATTCAGGTGCATCTGATTGATTTCAGGGCACATCATGAGTGTTTTAAAGGTGCGACGAAATAGGGCTTTGTCCCAAAAGTCAGATTGCCCGCTCACATCAGCGGTCGGATGTGCCTATTGCGCGGCGCCAGGATGACTTCTGACCCTCGAAACGCCAGTCGACCAAATGCGCCCAATTCATCGGGCGAGCATAGAAGAAGCCCTGCCCCCACTGACAACCAAGCCGCGCCAGATGCTGAACCTGATCTGCGGTTTCAATACCCTCTGCCACCACGCGCATGTCCAATTCCCGCGCCAGGGCCAACGCCCCGTGGATGACCGCGCTGTAGCGCGCCTGATGGAAATTCTGCACGAAGCCGGCGTCGAGTTTAATTTCGTTGAACGGCATCTGGCACAGCCGCTCAAGTGAAGAATAGCCGACACCGAAATCATCGATTGCCAGACTGAAGCCGAGCATGCGCAGACGCACCATGTTTTCCATGCTGATCTCGGGCATCTGCAGCAGGCCGGTTTCCGTGAGCTCGAAAATGAGCCCAGCTGGCGAGGCGCCATGGATGCGCAACAGCGCCTTGATCCGGTCGACAAGATTCGGATTGGCCATCTGCGTCACGTCGAGATTGAACGCCAGCTTGAACGGCTTGCCGTGAGACTGGACGAAGCGCTGCAGACTCAAGCCTTGCGTGAGCAGGCTGAAAAACATCTCATCGAGCAACCCGCAGCGCTCGATCGTCGGCAAGAACATGCCAGGTGAAAGCAAACCGCGACTGGGACTCTGCCATCGCACCAGCACCTCGGCGCCATCCACTTCACCACTGCGCAGATGAAATTTGGGCTGGAAGTAGGCGCGAAATTCCTGACGGCGTATCGCTTCGAGCACTTCGTTCTCCGAAGGCTGATCGAGATGACTCTCCACCACTTTGGCATCGATCTGATTGTGCGGCCGGTAGCGAGCCAACAACGGCGCCAGCACATCGACCATCAACGGTTTTCCGACACTGCCAAGCAACTCAAGCCCCTGCAACGTGACGATTCGATCAACCGTGCGCAACAAATCTTCAGGCAGTGAACTGCAGATGATCACTGCACGAATCAAACCGGCCTCTCTCGCCAGGCGCAAGAACGTCAAACCATCCATCCCGGCCATGCTCAAGTCACACAATGCAACGTCCACGCCTCCAGCCTGGGATATCACAGCCAGCGCATCCTTGCCGTCAGCCGCCTGAAAGATATTTTTGTACCCCAGACTATTAAGCGCACTGACTGCCGCCGTGCGCTGAAAGGCGTGATCTTCCAAGACCAATATACGAAGCGTGTTCACAAACCTGGAACCTCTTTCTATCAGTCGTTAATAGCGAAAGTCTGAATAATCTTTCAAGCAGGACGCCCGCTCACAAACTTTGCGTTGACTGAGAATTTCTGCATCCGCGAATACTAGCCAGACAAAGACCGCACGACTTTGAGAATTGTCTCATTTGGTTCGCTGCACCATTACCGCAAATATGAATACGCCACTGCCATATTACTGACTGGCTCGCACCTTTATCGCTTTAAGACAAATCCCAAAGACCCGCCACCACCGCACACCTAATATGGCCTGGCATTTCAATGCAGCACTTCACAATAACTTCGGATATAAACATGAAAAAGTTCGCTTTCGCAGTACTCACTCTTTCCGTACTGGCTGCCTCCACTGGTGCAGTGGCTGAAGAAGCCGCCAAAGCTGTCAAGGGCGGCAGCGGTCAAATCAGCTTCACCGGCGTTATCAATAACGACGCTTGCTCGGTAGATGGCGCCTTGGGTAACGACAAGATGATTGCCGTGGACATGGGCAGCGTGTCGATCAAAGACATGGGCACCGACTCCGCTCCGGGCGCCGGTCGTGTGGCCGCCAACGATTTCAACCTGAAAGTGAACTGCAACGCTGGCACCAAGGTTTCGATGCTGTTCAAACCAACCGTAAACGGCGGTTCGGGCCTGGTTGATGGCAAGAAAGTTCTCAAGCTGCAGGGTGCAGACGCGGCCAAAGGCGTTGGTATCGCACTGCTGGACAGCAATGGCCAGTTGATCGACCTGAGCTCCGAAGCCACTGCCAAAGTGCAGACCAACCTGACTGGCGACGCAACCACAGGCGGTGACGGCACCCTGTCGTTCGCAGCCGCTTACGTCACCACCGGCGACAAGACCACCGCTACTGCCGGTACCGGTAACGCCACTCTGCCGTTCGTTCTCGAATACGAATAAGCAGCCCGCAATACCTGGACGGGGCCGCTGTGCCTCGTCCTTCCCGACCAGATTAATCGGTGAAATCTATGTTAAGTCGCTACTTTCCGCTTTGCCTGGGGCTTGCCGGGGTGTTGATGACGCACTCGGCATTCGCCAGCATCTCCTTGAGCTCCACCCGGATTATCTTCGATGGTGCGCACAAAGAGGCGAATGTCACCGTGCGCAACGGCGGACAAACCATTCTGGCGCAATCGTGGCTGGATGCCGGCGACACGGCTGGCAGCGCACCGCCTTTCGCAGTTACTCCACCACTGGCCAAACTTGAGCCCAATCAACAGCAATTACTGAGGATTCTTTATGAAGGCCGCGGCATGCCTGCGGACAAGGAGTCGGTGGTATGGCTGAACGTGCAGGAAATCCCCCAGGCCAGTGCTGCCGATGTCAACACGCTGCAATTGGCGGTACGTCAGCGTATCAAGGTCTTCTTCCGCCCGGACGGACTCACCGGTGATGCCGCAAAGGCACCGGAGCAACTTGCATGGCAATTGGTCACTCAGGCTGGCAAGTCGGTGCTGAAAGTAAAAAACCAAAGCAACTACCATGTGTCGCTGGCGGATCTGAAAGTCGTTGCAGGAAAAAAAGCGGAGTTGGTAATTGATTCGACAATGATCGTTCCAGGGGAAGTTCGCTCATTCAATCTGAAAGATCTGCCAGCGGGTACTTCGCATTTGAGTTTTTCAGCAATTAACGATTACGGCGCACAACAACGATTCGATGCACCACTAAGCGTTGCCGAAAGCCATGCCGAGCGCGTGAAAGATGCCTCCGCCCAGTAAATCCCCCGCCCCACCCTGCCAACTTACAAGCTATTCACAAGTTCCGGACTCCGGTTGAAGCAACACGGACTGATAAGGCAAATTGCATGTTTTCCTCCCAACACCACACATCTGAAAGTTGTGTTAAGCATCATGTTGCGCGCCAGAAAAACAAAGCGGCGTTGGGCTGCCTGCATCCATTGTGCTTTGCTATCAACATGGCCATTTGCGGATTCGCCGCGGGCGCCGAAGCCCAGGCCGCAGTGGCGAGTGAATCTTTCAATACGCTGTTCCTTGAAGGTTCATCGGCGGTCGATCTGCAACCGTTGCTGAATGCCAACAGCGTCTTGCCAGGCCAATACCGCGTCGACGTGTTCAGCAACGGCACGCTGGTCGGTCGTCGCGACATCGATTTCGCGGCCAACCCGGTCAACGGCAAAGTCGAGCCACGCATCACCCTGGAACTGTTGCAGCAGTTGGGTGTGGACATGCGCAAACTGCGTGAGCAAGGTCTGGTTGACGAGCAACACCCTGCCGATCACTACGACCTGCCTGCGATGATCGAGCAAGCGAGTCTCAATTTCGATGCCAACCGCCTGCGCCTCAATATCAGCGTGCCGCAGGTCGCCATGGCGCGTGGCATGCGCGGCTATGTAGATCCAGAGCTTTGGGACCAAGGTGTGGCCGCCGGGTTCATCAACTACCAGTTGAGCAGCACCCGCAGCAAAACCGATTACGCCACGCAAATCTCCAATAATCTGGGGCTGCGCAACGGCATTAACTTTGGAGCCTGGCGTCTGCGCAACGAGTCCAATCTGAGCAGCTCCACCGGCCGGCCCAATCGTTTTGTCAGCAACCGCACGTTCATCCAGCGCGACCTCACGGCGATCAAGGGGCAACTGAGCGCGGGTGAAATCTTTTCCGACTCGGATCTGTTCGACAGCGTGCGCTACCAAGGCGTCAAGATCGCCTCTGATGAAGGCATGCGTGCAGACAGTGAGCGCGGCTACGCGCCGATTATTCGTGGCGTGGCGGAAACCAATGCGAAGATCGAAGTCCGCCAGGATAACTACATTCTCTACACCACCAATGTACCGCCGGGTCCGTTCGAGATCAGTGATATCTATCCATCGGGCTCCAACGGTGATCTGGAGATCACCATTGTCGAAGCGGATGGTCGGCGCAAGGTCACCCGGCAGGCGTTCTCCGCCCTGCCGACGATGGTGCGTGAGGGGCAACTGAAGTACAGCCTGTCGAGCGGCAAATTCAACAACAACAGCGAGGGTTATGACAAACCAGCCTTTCTCGGCGGCACTTTTGCCTACGGCCTGACCAGCAATCTGACGGGCATTGCCGGCATTCAGGCGAGCAACGGCTTCAAGGCGCTGTCCATCGGTGCGGCGAAGAACACCTCGATTGGCGCGATGTCCCTGGACCTTACGCAATCGTCCAGCAAGGCATTCGGCAAAACCACCCAGGGCAGCAGCGTACGCGCGCTCTATGCAAAGACCTTCACCGGTACCGATACCAGCTTCACCCTCGCCGCCTATCGTTATTCGACCGAGGGTTACCGCACGCTGACCGACCATGTGCAGGACACCAGCGCCGGCGCTACGCGGCGCGCGGGCAATGCCAAGACCCGTACCGACCTCACGGTAAACCAGACCCTTGGCGAAGCGCGCCAGTTCGGCTCGCTGTATTTGAATGCCAGTGACCAGCGCTATTGGGATCGCGGTGGCTCGCGCAGCTTTTCCGCCGGCTACAACAACAATTGGCGCGACCTGAACTACAACATCAGCCTGAGCAAAACCCAGGAATTCGGCGCACGCGGTGACACCACCAACGACACGCAATTAAGCGTTTCAATTTCTTTCCCGCTCGGATCGACACCACGCGCACCGCGTGCCTACGTTTCCAGTAACCATCAGAACGCCGGTACCAGCACGCAAGCCGGGATCAATGGTTATCTGACTGAGGACAGCGACACCTACTACTCCGTGCAGACCGGGCGCAGCGTCCAGGGCGAGCGCTCTGGCTCACTCAGTCTGAGTACCCGTACGTCAATGGGCGATCTGGGCTTTGGCTACAACCGAGGCAGCGGCTATGAGTCGCAGAACCTGAGTGCGGCCGGATCGATCGTGGCTCATGCCGGCGGCATCAATATGGGCCAGACCGTCGGTGAAACGTTCGGCCTGGTCGAAGTGCCCGGCATATCGGGCGTTGAAATCAGCAGCTATTCAGGTGTGAAAACCGGCTTCAACGGCTATGCGGTGCTGCCTAACGCGCAACCGTATCGCGTCAACTGGGTAACCCTGGACACGCGGAACCTGGGCGGTGAGATCGAGCTGGACAACGCCACTCAGCAACTGGTGCCAAGACGCGGTTCGGTGGTTCTTGCACGCTTCGAAGGCAGCAAAGGCAGACGCGTCCAGTTCGAACTGTACGATGCCAACGGCCAGCCGATTCCATTCGGCGCGGTGCTGTTGGATAGCGACGGCAAACAACTGGCATTGTCAGATCCGACGGGCAAGGCCCTGGCGCTGGTGACCAAAGATCACGGTGTCATCACCATCAAGTGGCAGGGCAAAAGCTGCCCCGTGCCATACAAGCTGCCGGAAAAGGTCGAAGGCTTGAACTATGAGCAATACCGGTTGGCTTGCTCTACCAGTGGGAAGTAACTCCATAGCCGGCTTCAAGACTGCCTGTTTGGCTGAGGCAAGGATCACTTCCTGACTATATTGCTTGGTGCCTTGGCGGTATGGTGGTTTGCCGTCCGCCGAGAAATCCCGAATGCCGAAGAAACCACCAGCCAGTAACAACACCGCCAGTGCAGCCGACATCGAACGCGCCATTCTGGCCTTGAACAAAATGGCCGAACGCCTGTGGGGCGACGGGCGTGAAGCCGAGGCCAAGGCGTTGCTCGATGCGCTGGATGCGCTGAACCGCGCCCTCGACCGGATCCGCATCGGGGAAAGTCGCAGGGCCGTCACGCTGCACTGAATCAGACCTGGTAAAACTCGCGATACCACTGCACGAACGCTTGCACGCCCTGCTCGATCGGCACCTGCGGGCTGAAGTCGATGCAGCGTGCCAGCGCCGACACGTCGGCCCAGGTCTTCAGCACGTCACCCTCCTGCATCGGCAAATAACGGCGCTGAGCCTTGATGCCCAGTGCCTGCTCCAGGCATTCGACGAAGCTCATCAGCGCTACTGGACTGCCGCGGCCAATATTGAACAAGCGATTGGTGCCGCGCTCGGCGCTGATTGCGGGCGGTTTGTCGAGCAGTCGGAAAACCGCTTCGACGATGTCATCGATAAAGGTGAAGTCGCGCGCCATTTCGCCTTGGTTGTAGAGGTCGATGGCGCGCCCGTTGAGCATCGCTTCGGTGAATTTGAACAGCGCCATGTCCGGTCGACCCCACGGGCCGTACACGGTAAAGAAGCGCAGGCCGGTGGCCTGCAAGCCGTAGAGATGGCAGTAACTGTGCGCGATCAGTTCGTTGGCGCGTTTGCTCGCGGCGTACAACGAAACCGGTTGATCGACCGGATCGTCTTCTGCAAACGGCATCTTGGTATTGGCGCCATACACCGAACTGCTCGATGCATAGATCAAGTGCTCTGGAGGGTGACGACGGCACGCTTCCAGAACGTTGAGAAACCCGACCAGATTCGACTGCGCATAGGCATCGGGATTGTCCAGCGAGTAGCGCACTCCGGCCTGCGCAGCGAGGTGAATGACCTGTTTGAAGTGGCCGTGCGCGAACAACGCGGTCAACGCAGCCTGGTCGACAATGTCCAGCCGATGGAAAGTGAAGTTGGCCAGCGTTTGCAATCTCTGTACACGCGCCTGTTTAAGTTCGACGTCGTAGTAAGCGTTGAGATTGTCGACACAAACAACCTGAAAACCTTCGCAACATAAACGCATGACCGTGTGGTAACCGATAAAGCCTGCTGCGCCCGTTACCAGAACACTCATGATTACCTCGGCTCACCGGTTTTACTTCAGGGGGATACACACCGTCGAACATTTGCCCGTAAAAGACGGAAACTATTCATAGACGAGCTTAGTTGCCAGGGCCAGCGGCATCCGACGCAAGGTGTTTAATAAACCAACTTCTTACGAACCGAAAGATGTACAGTTGAAACTAATTTGCTATCACCCGCCTCATCTAGCTGGCACGACTTCAATAACTTATAAAAGTTTAAAAAATCCGACGAACAGAATTTGCCCCTGTGAATCAATGACCTACAAAACATGGCCATCATCAGCGGATGAAAGGTAATGTTTTTGACTGTTATCAATTGACAGCTAGCGCAGACTGGCCGATAACTTAGCACTGCCCGATGAGCTCGCGCCGACGCGCACTTTTCTGCTTTCTGGCTACTTATGTAATTGGATCCTGAAGGTCGCAACTGCGAACCGTGCGGTAGCTTTGCTCAAACAAAAGCACGGACTCGTTATAGCCAAGACGGCCACGGATATAACAATAACCGAACCCGATTGATTCATTTTTGAAACACTTCTTCTGCCAATAAACATTGATGCATCTGGCTCGGCACTTTGCCTTGATCAGCCTACTACCTACTAGCAGCATGACGGCTAGTCCCACGTTATCGGCCGCCCTGCTTACACGATCGCTATGTATGGAGTACTCCAGCATGCTAACGGTTTGCCGCAACGGTTCTAACTGGTATTTATTGCAGTGCAAGCCCCGCCAGGATGAACGGGCACAACTCAATCTGCAGCAACAGAACTATTCGACCTTTCGGCCGCAGCTGATGAGCGAGCGAAGTATTCGTGGCAAACGCCAACGAACACTGGAATCGCTGTTCCCCGGCTACGTGTTCATTGAACTGAGCCGAGACGATAACTGGGCACCGATTCGCTCGACCCGCGGTGTCAGCCGCATCGTCGAATTCAACCATGTGCCCGCCCGGGTCGACGAAGACGTGATTGCGCAACTGCGCGAACGCAGCCAGGAGTCGCTCGGTTTTCCTGCCGAACCGACACTCAAGCCCGGCGAACCTCTGCAAATCGTCCAGGGCCCACTGTCCCCGCTCGAAGGCGTGTTCCTGTCCATGCAGGGCGATGAGCGCGTGATGATCCTGCTCAATTTTCTCAACCGCCAACAGCACGTCAGCGTCCCGCTGAGTTACCTCGAACGCCAGCGACAATAGTCCGGATCCGCTTCGCCCTGACCCCGACCCCCTTAATCAGGAGCGTGATCCATGGCTCTGAAGCCTCGCTGTTCCCTGGTTTTAGTCGTCGCCTGCTGTGCCCCCGAAGCTGCCTGGAGCGTTGAGCCGCAAGCGATCAATGTCTACGGCTTCGATTTCACCCCGACCTTTGCCTTGTCGGAAAGCTACGACGACAACTTTCGCGAAGTCGAACACGATGTCGAATCGACCATGGTCACCCGTCTGGCGCCGGCCTTCGAGCTCAAGGCGGAGGACCGCAACAGCGCCACGCGGGTGATCTGGGAACCGACCCGCTACATCTATCACAGCGCCTCGGACGCTTCGAACACCGCCCAGCGCCTGCGCGCCGACAGCATCATGGAGTTCACCGACCGGCACCGGCTGAAGCTTGAAGCCGAGGCACGCAAGTACGAGCGCACCACCTCGACCGCCGTCGACGGCATCAACGACAAGATCGAGAGCCAGCGCGTCGGCGGCGTCTACACCTTCGGCGCGCGCAGTGCGCTGAACCAGATCGACCTCGGCGCCAGTTACGCACAACTGCGCTATGACAACTCCGACGGCATCAACGATGACAAGGAGCGCAACACCAGCAATCTGACCAGCACCTGGTATCACCGCCTCGGCAGCAAAACCCGTGGCTTGCTCGAATACGACCACACCCGCTTCGACTACCTGCAATCGAACAGCCCACGCAGCAGTCGCTCCGACGCAGTGCTGGCCGGTGCCGAGTGGGACATGACGGCGAAAACCACCGGCAAATTGCGCGTCGGTTACGAACGCAAGAACTTCGACCAGAGCGGTTCCGACGATCTGAGCAACCCGACCTGGCAAGTGGATCTGGCGTGGAAGCCGCGCACCTACTCAACCTTTACCTTTCTCGCCCGCCAGGCCATGGCCGAAGGCGACGACGGCTCCGACGCGGTGAAAGCCACCTTCACCCAGATCGGTTGGCGCCACGGCTGGACAGAACGCATCACCAGCGTTGCCGAAGTCGGCATGGGCCATTACGTCTACGAAGGCCAGGACCGTAGCGACGATTTGCAGGACTACAAACTCGGCGTGAATTACGCAATGCGCCGCTGGCTGGACGTCGAAGTCGCCTACCGCCACCGCGATAACGACTCCGATGCCGACAACGAAAGCTTCACCCGCAATGTTTTCCAGATCACGTTCGACGTCAGTCTGTAGGAGGGTTGGGCCATGCACACGCGCCTGATTTTATTGTTGTTGCTGCTCTGGACAGTGCCCACGGTCGAGGCGGCGGACACCGACACCAATTACCGCCTGGCCGCTGGCGATGTCTTGCGCATCATCGTGTTCGGCGAGCCGGAACTGAGCTTCAAGAAGATCCGCCTCAACGATGCCGGCACCTTCTCCTACCCGTTTCTCGGCGAAATCGTCGCCAAGGGCCTGACGCCCAATCAGGTCGAACAAAAAATCGTCGATGGCCTCAGGCAAGGCTATCTGGTCGATCCGAAAGTCAGCCTCAGCCAGATCGAATACCGCCCGTTCTACATCAACGGCGAGGTGCAGAAGCCCGGCAGCTACCCCTTCCAGCCCGGGCTCACTCTGGAAAAAGCCATCGCCCTGGGTGGCGGCCTGACCGAACGCGCCTCAATGAAACGCGTGACGATTTTGCGCGGCAGTGGCGGCCCACCGGTCACCGAGAACATCTCGCGCACCACCGTCATCGCCCCCGGCGACACCATTTCCATTGCACAAGGCTTTTTCTGATCATGGACAACAGCCCAAGCACCTACCTCGAACGTCCGCTCCAGGGCCACTTGCCAACGCAAGCCGCCGATGAGTCGGACACCCTTGATCTGCTGCACCTGTGGCGGGTGATCTGGTCGGCGAAGTGGAACATCGCCTGGCTGGTGCTGCTCAGTTGCGCGCTGGCCGTGGCGGCGCTGTCGTTCATCACGCCGCAGTACGTCGGCAGTGCGACACTGCTGATCAAGGACAAGACGCCGCCGGTGTTGAGTTTTCAGCAAGCCGCCGAATCCGGCGGCGCCACCACCACTGATTACTTGCAGACCCAGCAGGCGTTGCTGCAATCGAGGGAACTGGCCGAGCGCGCCGTGCGCAAACTTGGCCTGACTACCAACCCGATCACCGATCCACGCCAGCAGGCGCAGAGTTGGTTCACCCCGCGCCAATGGCTGGCCGACCTCAATCGTGACCAGTGGCTGCCATGGCTGGATCTGCTGCCGCCGCCGAAGCCGCCAGCGACCGAAGAACAAGTGTTCAACGACGTTACGCAAAACCTGATGCTGCATACCAGCGTCAAGTTTGTTGGCAAAAGTCAGTTGCTGGAAATCGACGTCGAACTGCCCGACCCGACCCTCGCTGCGGCGGTGGCCAACGCCCTCGCCCAAGGTTTCATCGACAGCCAGCAGGACACCAGCCTGAAGTCTTCGCAAAACAACACCAGTTGGATGAACACCCGCCTGTTCGAGTTGCGCGACAACCTGCGCGTCGCCGAAAACAAGTTGCAGGCCTACCGCGAGGAACAGGGTCTGGTCGATGTCGACGGCGTCGCCACCATCAGTGCCAACGAACTGCAGATGACCGGCAACCGCATGATCGACGCGCGCCGCGACCGTGCCGAAGCGGAGAGCCAGTTCCGTCAGGCGCAAGCCTTGAGCAACGGCGACATCAGTCGTTTGTCCAGCGTGCCGGCAGTGCTGAGCAATCCGCTGATTCAGCAGTTCCAGGCCGATCTGGCCAAGGCCCAGGCCAAAGTCGAAGAGTTGTCGGGCCGCTACGGGCCGAAACACCCGGCGCTGATCTCCGCCCGCTCCGAACAACGTACGGCGGCCAACAGCCTGCGCTTGCAAGTGCAGCAAGTGGTTGCCGGTATCGAGCGCCAGTATCAACTGGCAGTGGCCAGCGAAGACGCCCTGCGCAAATCCTTCAACAGCAACAAGGCGCAGATTCAGGACATTTCGCGCAAGGAATTCCAGTTGCGCGAGTTCCAGCGTGAAGTCGACAGCACCCGAGCGCTCTACGAAACCTTCGTCACCCGCCTCAAGGAAACCGCCGCCACCTCGGACATGGACTCAGCCAAGGCGCGCATCGTCGACCCGGCGATCGCACCGCTGGAAGCGAGCAAACCGCGCAAGAACCTGATTCTCGCCATTGTCGCGCTGGTCGCAGCGATCGTCGGCGTCGCCCTCGCCTTCCTCTTCGATACCTTGAGCAACACCTTCAAGACCGACGACACCGTCGAGAGTCTGCTCAATGTGCCGTTGCTCAGTGTCGTGCCGCTGGTGATGAAGAAGAGCCGGCGGCAGCTGGCGCGGCTGTTCGAGGACAACGACCACCCGCGTTTCTGCGAAACCATTCGCAACCTGCGCACCTGGCTGATGCTGCAAAACAACGAACGCCCAGCGCAGGTGGTGCTGGTCACGTCTTCGGTGTCCGGCGAAGGCAAGAGCACCATCGCCAACAATCTCGCTTCGTCGCTGGCGCCGCTGGAACGGGTGCTGCTGATCGATGCCGACATGCGTCAGCCGACGCTGTCGCTGAACTTCGATTTTCCGCCGCAGAGCCCCGGCCTCGCCAACCTCATGGCCGGCAGCGCGCGGCTGGAAGACTGTATCCGCAGCGTCGGCAATCTCGACATGCTCCCGGCCGGCTGCCTGTCGCCATCGGCGCTGGACCCGTTCGAGGCACCGCGTTTGAAAGCCTCGAGCAGTTCAAGCAATGCCGTGGCCCCCGCCCAGGACTTGCTCAGTTCACCGCGCCTCGGTCGGCTGTTGCAGATTCTCAAGTCGCGCTACCGGCACATCATCATCGATTCGCCGCCGGCAGAAATCGTCAGCGACGCACTGTTGCTGGCCCAGCATTCCGATGCGGTGATCTACGTGGTCAAGGCGCAGAGCACGCCGGTCGGCCAGGTGCGCAAAAGCATCGCCGTGTTGCAGCAGAGCCAGGCACCGGTATTCGG
This sequence comes from Pseudomonas iranensis, assembly GCF_014268585.2. Taxonomy (NCBI): domain Bacteria; kingdom Pseudomonadati; phylum Pseudomonadota; class Gammaproteobacteria; order Pseudomonadales; family Pseudomonadaceae; genus Pseudomonas; species Pseudomonas iranensis. The sequence continues at coordinate 2,981,952 of NZ_CP077092.1, read as the reverse complement.
CGTGGTGCTCAATCAGGTCGATCTGCGCAAGGCGCGCAAGTACGGCCATGGCCATTCCCGTTCCTTCTACGACTACGACTTCGCCCCGCGCTGATCCTTCGAGCCGTGCCGCCCGGCAACAGCAAATCCTTCCCTGTTCGACGAATCGGAGATCGCGCCGATGACCTCGCAATATTCCGCGCAAATGGCACAGCGTCGCGGCCTCACCTTCTGGGTGCAATGGTTGTGCGCAATGACTTTGGTCAACCTGTTGCTGATCGTGCTGGTGCACTGGCGCATCGGCGAGTTGCCCAGTGAATATCGGCTGCTGATCATCCTCACGGTGCTCGGTTCGATGCCGGTTTACGGCCTGGTGCAGGTCTACCACAAGCGCCATGGTCTGCTGGTCGGACTGGGGCGGTTGCTGGCCGGCTGGCTGATTCTGCTCGGGCTGCTGATGAGCATCGCCTTCGTCACCCAGACCAGCGCGTTGTTCTCGCGGCAAGTGGTGATTGTCTGGGCCGTCGTCGGTTTTCTCGCCCAGGCGGCGACGTTTCTGCCGCTGCATCTGTTCGTGCGCATGTACACCAAAATGATTTGCAACGAGCGCCGCGCGGTGATCATCGGCACCTGCCCGACCGCCCATGAACTGGCACGCAAACTGCTCGACCCGGATCGCGCGCTGCTGCTCGGGTTTGTCGCGGCGAAAGCCGACAGCGGCCCGGCGCCGAGCATCCTGCCGCTGCTCGGTGAGGTCGAGGACATTCGCGAAATCATCACGCGGTTGCAGGCGCGGCGCGTGTACATCGTGCTGCCGATGGCCGAGGCAGCGACCATCGAAGCGCTGTACATCAACCTGCTCGACATGAACGTCGACGTGGTGTGGATTCCGGATCTGGGCAGCATGGTCCTGCTCAATCATTCGATCTCCGAGATCGAGCGGATGCCGGCGATTTACCTCAACGAAAGCCTGCTCACCTCGCATCCCGGCAGCCTGTTCTGCAAGGACCTGTTCGAACGCAGCGTCGCTGCGGTGGCGCTGATTCTGCTCAGCCCGCTGCTGCTCGGCGTGGCCATTGCGGTCAAGCTGACGTCGCCGGGGCCGGTGCTGTTCAAGCAGAACCGCCATGGCTGCGACGGCGAAGTGATCCGCGTGTGGAAATTCCGCTCAATGCGCGTGCACGACGATCAGCAAGTGCGTCAGGCCACCCGCGACGACGACCGCGTCACACCGCTGGGACGCTTTCTGCGACGCAGCTCGATCGATGAGCTGCCGCAGCTATTCAACGTGCTGTTCGGCCACATGGCGCTGGTCGGCCCGCGCCCGCACGCAGTCACTCACAACATCTATTACACCGGCAAGGTGCGCGCCTACATGGCGCGGCATCGGCTCAAGCCTGGCATCACCGGGCTGGCACAGATCACCGGGCATCGCGGCGAAACCGAGACCGTGGAAAAGATGCAGCGCCGGGTCGCCCAGGACCTCAATTACATCAATCAATGGTCGCTGTGGCTGGACATCAAGATCCTGCTGAAGACGCCCTTCACCCTGTTCTCGAAAAACATCTACTGACAGCGGCCAGCGCTCTGGCCCACCCCGCCACGCATGAGGTTTTCCCATGAATGTGAGTGTATTCGGTATCGGTTATGTCGGACTGGTCCAGGGCGCCGCGCTGGCCGAGGTTGGCCACAACGTGCTGTGTGTGGATGTCGACGCGGCCAAGGTGCAAGCCTTGAATGACGGCAGCCTGCCCATCTACGAGCCGGGTCTGAAAAGCCTGGTGCGGGACAATCATCACAGCGGTCGCCTGCAATTCGGCAGTGATCTGGCCGCTGCGGTAAAACACGGCGACGTGTTGCTGATCGCCGTCGGCACGCCGCCGGACGAGGACGGCTCGGCGGATCTCAAACATGTCCTCAGCGTCGCCCGCACCATCGGCGAGCACTTGCGCGGCGAGCAGATCATCGTCGACAAATCCACGGTGCCGGTGGGCACGGCGGACCGGGTGCGCGAATGCATCAGCGCCATCCTCGGCGAAAGCGGCCGTGGTGCACTGACCTTCGATGTGGTTTCCAACCCGGAATTTCTCAAGGAAGGTTGCGCGGTCGACGACTGCATGCGCCCCGACCGGATCATCATCGGCACCGATAGCCCGCGCGCCGAAGCGCTGATGCGTGAGCTGTACGAACCGTTCAATCGCAACCGCGAAAAAATCATCGTCATGGATGTGCGCAGCGCCGAGCTGACCAAGTACGCGGCCAACTGCATGCTCGCGACCAAGATCAGCTTCATGAACGAAATGGCCGGGCTCGCGGAAAAGCTTGGCGCCGACATCGAAATGGTTCGCCACGGCATCGGCTCGGATCCACGCATCGGCTATCAGTTCATCTACCCCGGCATCGGTTATGGCGGCTCCTGTTTCCCCAAGGATGTGCGGGCGCTGATCCACGCCGCCCACGGCGTCGACATCGATGCGCGCCTGCTCCGCGCGGTGGAGTCACGCAACAACGAGCAGAAGAGCACGCTGTTCCACAAGATCGCTGAGCACTTCAACGGCGCGCTGGAAGGCAAAACCTTCGCGTTGTGGGGCCTGAGCTTCAAGCCCAACACCGACGACATGCGCGAAGCCCCCAGCCGCGTGTTGATGGAGGCGTTGTGGCGGGCCGGCGCCAGCGTGCAGGCATTCGACCCGAAAGCCATGGAACAAGCCCAGCAGCTTTACGGCCCGCGCGATGACCTGACGCTGGCCGGGACCAAAGAGGCGGCGCTGAAAAATGCCGACGCGCTGGTGATCGTCACCGAGTGGCAAGCGTTTCGCGCGCCGGACTTCGAACTGCTCGCCCGCCAGTTGAAAAATCCGCTGATCTTCGATGGCCGCAATCTGTTCGATCCGCAACGCCTCAGCGCACGCGGCTTCACCTACATCAGCGTTGGTCGGCCGACCTGCGCCGCCGAAGCACAGGATCTCGCGTCATGATCCGCCTGGAATTGCTCGACCGTTATTCGCCAGCCCTGCTGGACTCCAACCGGGCCTTCTCCTTTCTCAACTTCGCCTCGATCGGCAGTTTCATCCGCCAGCCGCCGCCGTCGCTGGCGTATTTCTGCGACGGCATGCTGATGTCCGGGTTCATGTCGCGCATCACCGGGCGCGCCGTGCAGCGGGTCAGTTTCGATTTCACCTCGATAGCCGACCCGGTGTTGCGCGAGTCCGAGCAGCGCGGCAAACGCGTCTATGTGGTCGGTGCGCGGCAGGCCGAGCTTGATCGTTTCGTGGAAAAGCTCGGCATGCAGTACCCGCACCTGCAACTGGTCGGCGCGCACAACGGTTTCTTCGATGTCGAGCAAGGCGCCGCGCTTCAAGCTGACATCCGCCGGCAGCGGACCAATCTGCTGCTGGTCGGCCTCGGCGCCGGTCTGCAGGAACGCTTTGTCCTCGATGCGCTGCGCGGTGGTTTCAGCGGCGTGGCGTTCACCTGCGGCGGTTTCATTCGTCAGGAGGCCAATGCCAGCGAGCGTTACTACCCCGACGCGATCAACCGTCTGCACCTGCGCGCCTTCTACCGCATGTACCGCGAGCCGCACACGATCAAGCGTTACTTGCTCGACTACCCGAGCAATGCCCTGCGCCTGACCGAATTGATTCTGCGCCAGCAAGTGGCAATCAATGTCACTGCCCCATGAGGATTGTGCCGATGCATATTCTGTTCACGCTCAAGGATTATCAGACTGGCGGCGGCGTCGAGTGCGTGCAGCAACGCCTCGCCGAGCAGTTTCTGGCGGACGGTCGGCGGGTGAGTTTCTTCGTCATGAACGGCGATTCGCCCAACGTCGACGGCGCGCCGAGCATGGCCGGTGGCGGTAGTGGGCTCGCGGGCTGGCTGAAATCGATCGTGCTGCTGCGCCGGCTGATTCGCCGTGAGGGCGTGACGCATCTGATTGGCGCCAAGGAGCAGGCCAACCTCTGCACCTGGTTCGCCACGCTGGGCACTTCCTGCAAAGTCATTTACACCCGCCACGCCGCGCTGGATTGTGCCGAGCAGAACACCGGGCGCGCCAGCCTGCGGCTGTTGTACGCGCTGTACCTGTGCGGCAGCGGCAAGGTGGTCGCGGTGTCCCACGGTCTGCGCCAGTCGCTTGCCGGGTTGATGCCTTGGGGCCAACCGCGCATTCGTTATTGCCCGAACGCAGTGATCAGCGAACAACTGATGCGTGCGGCACAAGCGCCGTTGCCCGGTGGTGTGCCCCATCATTACTGGCTGGGCATCGGCCGATTGGTGCACACCAAAGGCTTCGATTTGCTGCTCGACGCCTACGCGCTGGCGGCGCAACAACGCCCGCTGCCGTATCTGGTGATTGCCGGCGACGGCCCGTTGCGCGCAGCGCTTGAAGCGCAGGCGCAACGGCTGGGCATCGAACGTCTGGTGCATTTCACCGGGCATCTGCGCAATCCCTATCCGCTGATCCGCCATTCGCAACTGTTGGTGCTCAGCTCTTTGCACGAAGGCTTGCCGACGGTGCTGGTCGAGGCGCTGGCGCTGGGCACACCGGTGATCTCCACCGACTGCGGCAGCGGGCCGCGCGAGTTGCTCGATGATGGGCGCCTCGGGCGTTTGGTCAAGGTCAATGATGTGCCGGCCCTGACCGAGGCAATGCTCGACAGTCTGGCCAACCGCGAACCGGCAGCTCCAGCCCGACATTCAGTCAGCGAAGCGATCCTGCCCTATACCAGCCAGTACGCCGCCCAGGCCTATTACCAGGTGTGGAACCGATGAAAAAGCTGCTGATCATCCTCCAGGACCTCGGCGCCGGTGGCGCGGAGAAAATGATGGTGCGCCTCGCCGGCGCCTTGGTTGAGGCCGGCAATGAAGTCACGCTGCTGATGCTCACCGGTGCCGGCATCAATCAGCCGGCGCTCGATCCTCGGGTCAGGCAAGTGTTGCTCGACAGCCCGCGCAGTGCCGCCGCCGTGCCCGCGCTGATGCGCTTTTTGCGCAGCAATCGCTACGACGCGCAACTGGCGGTGCTCACTCATGTCAACGTCGTGGCGATTGCCGCCGCCGCGCTGTCCGGGACGCTGGCGCGGCTGCATGTCAGCGAGCGCAATGCCTTTTCGCGGGACAAGCATGTCAACCCGGCCCTGTCGGTCAAGCTCGCCTACTGGCTGGCGCCGTGGCTGTACCGGCTGATTCCCAACCCGGTGATCTGCGTGTCGCAAGGCGTCGCCGAAGATCTGGTCGACACCACCATCACCCGCCCGCGCGATGTGACGACCGCTGACAACCCGGTGCTCGACAACGATTTTCGCGACAAACCCGCCGCCGCGCCCAGCCATCCCTGGCTGAAGGACAAAACCACTCCGGTGATCGTCGCTGTAGGACGCCTGGCGCAACAAAAAGGCTTCGACACCCTGATCGACGCCTTCGCCCGCCTGCCGCAAGGTGATGCGCGGCTGATCATCTTCGGCGAAGGCGCCTTGCGCGGCGAACTGCTGGCCCAGGCGACAGCGCTCGGCGTTGCACAGCGTTGCGATCTGCCGGGCTACGCCAGTGATCCAATCGCCGAGATCGCTCGGGCCGATTGCTTTGTTTTGTCATCACGTTTCGAAGGCAGCCCCAACGCCCTGGTCGAAGCCCTGTCGACCGGCACGCCGGTGGTAGCGACCCGCTGCCCGTATGGCCCGCAGGAAATTCTCGCCGATGGTGCGGTCGCGCCCTTGGTCGAGGTTGACGATCCGGCCGCGCTCGCCGCCGCGATCAGCCAACAACTGGCGACGCCGCGAGCCGTGCATCGCCAGCGCCGCATTGATGCTGCCGCGCGCTTTGTCAATGCTCGCGCGGTGCAGACCTACCTCAAGGCGTTACTCGGGAGGCGCTGAGATGAACCGCCTGCAAGTGCGTTATTCGACGCTGGCCGACGCCTTCACCCTGTTCGGTGTGCTGTTCTATACGCAAGTGATCGGCTTCTTTTTGCGCCTGGGCAATGTGAGCACGCTGGACGATGCCCAGCAGGACCTGGAAGGCAATCTGGCCAATCAGGTCTGCGGCTTGCTGACCTTACTGGTGCCGCTGTTTTTCTTCATCCGGCACAAGGTGTTCCTCAGCAAGAGCTTCTACCGGCAGAACCTGTTTCTGCTGCTGTTTCTGGGCTGCGTGGCGGCGTCGATCAGTTGGTCGAGCGAGCCGATCCTCAGCTTCAAGCGTTTCGTCGCGCTGCTCAGTGTGGTGTTCTTCGCCGGTTTCATTGCCTGGCGCTACAGCCTGGAACGCATTGCGTTTCTGTTCGGCTGTGTGATCGGTGCGGCGGCGTTGGTCGGCTTGATCTTCGCCCTGATTCGCCCGGACATCGCCTTTATTTCCGGCGGCATCCGTGACGGTGCGTTTCGCGGGGTGTTCGCGGAAAAGAATGCCGGTGCACGCCTGAACGCTATTGCGATCCTGTTGCTGCTGCCGATGATCCGCCAGCGCAACCCAATGGCCATGCTCTACGGCCTGTTCGCGCTAATTGCCATTGGCCTGGCGCAGTCAGCCACGGCGATTGCGCTGATCGTCGCCGGCACCGCCAGTTACGCCTACTTCATCACGCTGATCCGCTTGCGCATCAACCGCTCACTGTTGGCGTTCACGGCGGCGACGCTGGTGTTCTTCCTTCTGTGTGGCGTGCTCTACGCCAACTACGCGATGCTGCTGGAACTGGTTGGCCGTGACCCGTCGCTGACCGACCGCACGCTGATCTGGGAACTGTTGCAACCGCTGATCGATGCGCAATTTCTCAAGGGCTACGGTTTCGGCGCGTTCTGGGCCAGTGCCGATGCCGATGCGTTCATCACGCGCTGGGGTTACATAGGCAATGCCCACAGCGGCTACGTCGAAACCCTGCTCAACGGCGGTTTGATCCAGTTGATCGCCCTGCTGCTGATGTTTGCCCAGACTCTGAGCAAGCGCTATCGCGCAATCACGGCGGATCAGTCGGCGCGCTATCAGGCCTGTGCGCTGGTGATCATCGGCCTGTTCGTCGTTACCAATTACGTCGCCTATGTGATTCCCAACTACCGCTCGGGCGAGTTCCTGATTTTCTGTGTGCTCAGCCTGACTTTCCGCCATCACCTCGTCGCCCGTCCGCAGCCGCTGCCAGCGGCGAATGCTCGGCCAATGCGCGGCACTTTCCGGGAGCAACGCCCGTGCTGAATGATCCCTCCGCCGTCACCGTGTGCGTGGTGATTCCGCTGTACAACGCCGCCGCCAGCATCCAACGCACACTCGACTCGGTGTGCGCACAGACCCGCCTGCCGGACAAAGTCATTGTCGTCGATGACGGTTCCAGCGATGCCGGGCCGGAGATCGTCAAGCACTACGCCGCGCCCTTGCCCATCGTCCTGTTACAGCAGCCCAACCAAGGCCCGGCGAGTGCGCGCAATCGCGGCGTGTTCAGCGCCGAAGAAACCTTTATCGCCTTCCTCGATGCCGATGACCGCTGGCATCCGGAGAAACTGCAAAAACAACTGGCGCTGCACGCGGAGTTGACCCGACAGGGACGCAAAGTCGGTTTGATCGATTGCTTTCAGATGAGCGAATTCAGCGACGGCAAACGCCAATTGGAAGATCGCTGCAAACACGGCGAGCACTTTGCCGATTTCATGCGCGAGAACATCATCAACGGCACCTCCGGCGTACTCGCCCTGCGCGAGATCATCGTCGCCATTGGCGGCTTCGATCAGAGCCTGCGCTTTGCCGAGGATCGCCTGCTGTGGACGCGCATCGCCGAAATCAGCGAGATCCACAGCGTGCCGCAGATCCTCCACTGGCGCGCCGTCAACGCCGCCAACATCACCGCGCAACCGCACAAGTATTACCCGCACAAGCTGCGCTTCATCCAGCTTTATCTGGCGCGTTACGGCACGCGGCTGAACAAACAGCAACGGATCTATTTCGTCCTCGCCAACCACGCCGAATTTCTCAATGCGTTTTCCCGGCGCGGCGATCATCGCCGGGTCATCGAGGTGTTCCGGCAGATGCTCGGGCATTCGTGGCAGACGCTGTTTTTCTTCCAGGGCAAACCGACCCTGCGCTACCTCTACGCCTGCTTTAAAAGCCTGGGCAACAGCCGCTGAATTTCAGGGATCGCGCCATGGCCAACCGTCGCCTGATGACCCTCGTATGGATTTTCACCGAGAAGTTCGGCCTGATCTTTCTTTCGATGATTACTTTTGTCGTCTACGCGCATCTGCTGACGCCGACGGAGCTGGGCATCGGCACGCTGATCATCGCTGTGGTCGAAGTGGTCGGCATTCTGTTCTCGTCGATGCTGGAAGACCCGCTGGTGCGCCTGCAACGTGTCGAGGACAAACACATCAGCAGCGTGTTCTGGTTTGCCGTGCTGGTCAGTCTGCTATCGATTGCGTTGATTTCGCTGGCGGTGGTGCTGTATACGCCATCCACCGCGCTGCGCTGGATGACCGCCGTGGCCTCGGTGAAAATCCTCTTCACCCTGATGGCGCGGGTGTATGTGGCGCAGATGCGCCGCAGCGGCAATTTCAAGTTGCTGGCCTCGCGCACATTGCTCGGCAAAGTCGCGGGCGGTGTCGGCGGTGTGGCTGTGGCGATGCTGGGTTTCGGCCCGTGGGCGGTGGTTGCTCAGGCGCTGATCATGGACGGCATCTCCACACTGGTACTGATGCGCGGCGATCGGCGGCGCATTGCTTTTCTGATTGATCGCCAGGTGCTAGGCGAACTGCTGCGCGCCGGTCTCCCGGTCTGCGTCAACGTGATGAGTTCGCAAACCCTGCAACGCGGCGTCAACCTGATTCTCGGCCTGACTGCCGGGGCGCATGCGGTGGGCATGTTCAATCTGGCGATGCGCATCATCGATCTGCCGCGCTCGGCGATCTACAACGGCTTGATGAGTTACGCCCTACCGGTGTTCGCCCGGCGCAGTGCCGAACCGGCGCGGCTGATCGGCGTGATAGGTGATTCCACGGCGATCAGCGGTTTCGTACTGACACCGCTGTTCTTCGGCATCGCCCTGACCGCCGAAGACATCATCCTGCTGATCTTCGGCGCGAAATGGGCCGATGCGATTCCCTTGCTGCAAGTGCTCGCCTGCACGGCAGCGCTGGGCAATCTGGCGCTGTACGCGACCACCGCGCTGGTGGCGGTCAATCGCACGCACCTGACGCTCAAGGCCGAAGTTGCCACCACTCTGCTCGCGCTGGCGCTGGTCTATCTGCTCGGCGCGACCTACGGCGGCATGGCGGCGGCGCTGGCATTGCTGCTGCGCATGCTGCTGATCACGCCGTTGCAGGTACGCGGCCTGCACGCCGCGATCGGTTACGACTGGCGCAGCTTCTTTCAGTCCAGTTACCGCAGCCTGTTCGCCTCGCTGCTGATGGTCGTCGTGGTGATGTGGACGTCGCGGCAAACGAGCCTGTCCGGATACGCGCACCTGGCCGGCGATATTGCCATCGGCGCGCTGACCTACGCCTTGGCCTACAGCCTGCTGCACCCGCGCTGGCCGCAAGAATTCAAGTTGGTGTTTACCGCCCGCTGAGCTGCATTTCCTCGCAATGGAGCACGTCGTCATGCGCAAAACCACATTGATCACGGGCGGTGCCGGCTACATCGGTTCGCACACGGCATTGCAACTGATCGAGTCCGGACACTCGGTACTGATCCTCGACAATCTGTGCAACAGCAGCCGCGAAGCAATCGCACGGCTGGAGCTGTTGAGTCATTCGCACGTCGATTTCATCGAGGGCGATATCCGCGACGCCGCACTGCTGGACGAGATTTTCAGCACCTACGCGATCGACGCCGTGCTGCATTTCGCCGGGCTCAAAGCCGTTGCGCAAAGCGTGCGCCGGCCGATGGATTACTACGCCAACAATGTGTTCGGCACGCTGAACCTGTGTCAGGCGATGGCGCGCGCGCAGGTGTTCAATCTGGTGTTCAGTTCCTCGGCCACTGTCTATGGCGAGCCGACTGTGATGCCGATCGTGGAATCGCATGGCACCGGCAAACCGGCTAACCCGTACGGGCGCTCGAAGCTGGTGATCGAAGAACTGCTCAGCGACCTCGCCCTCGCGGATGCGCGCTGGAACATCGCCGTGCTGCGGTACTTCAACCCGATCGGCGCGCACCAAAGTGGATTGATCGGTGAAGCGCCCAATGGTCGACCTAACAACCTGCTGCCGTGCCTGAGCGAAGTTGCCAGCGGCCAGCGCGCGGCGTTGACTGTTTACGGCAACGACTATCCAACCGTCGACGGCACCTGTATTCGCGACTACATCCATGTGCTGGATCTGGCCGAAGGTCATCTCAAGGCCCTACAGGTTTTGCAGGACGATGAACATGGCCTGCACGTATGGAACCTCGGCACCGGCAGCGGCTATAGCGTGTTGCAGATCATCAGCGCTTTCGAAGACGTCACCGGCCTGCGCATTCCCTACCGCTTCGCCCCGCGCCGCGCCGGTGATGTCGCCGAGTGCCGCGCCGATGCGAGCAAGGCCGGGCGCGAACTGGGCTGGCGCGCGCAACGCGAGCTGACGCAAATGCTCATCGACAGCTGGCGCTGGCAGACTCACAACCCATGGGGCTACCGCCCGCAACCGGCGCCGCTGCTAGCGGTGGGCACTTGAACCGGGGCAAATCCACGTTAGGGACGACTCATGAACAGATCACGCTGCTTGCTGTTGGTTTTGCTGTTGAGCGCTGGCGCCAACGCCAATATTCCACGACCGGTGGCTGACGGACTGGTGCTGTGGCTGGACGGCAATGATCCGGCCTCGATGACGCTGGAGGGACAAAATCAGGTCGTGCGCTGGCTGGATAAATCCGGCAAGGGCAATGACGTGGTCGTCGACAATCGCGCGGCGACGACATTGCCCACGCGCGTCGACAACGCCCTCAACGGCCACGGCGTAGTGCGGTTCAGCGGCACGGCGGCATTCATGGGCCAGGCGATCCGCACAAGCAAAGGCCCGGTGACGGTGTTCGTTGTCTCGCGGCGTCTGCCCGAGCAGGCCGGCGGCAAGGCCTGGCAGCGCCTGTTCAGCTCGCGGCCGCAACTGGCGGATAACGATAACGTAGCGCCGAATTTCGGCATCAGCGTGCAGCAGACCACCGCCTACGAGCCAGCCCTGGCCTTGCTGGAAACCAGTGACGTGCCGATCGGCCCGTTCGCGGTGGCGCGCAACGTGGTTGGCACCTCGGAAATCCTGCGTGGCGACATTGCCGAAGTACTGGTTTATGACCGCCCATTCAGCAGCCAGGAAGAACGCCGCAATGTGTTCGAGTATCTGGCGCAAAAGTGGGCGGTCGCCCTTCCGCAACAGGCCGATGCCTGGACCCGCGTTGGTCCGTTAGGACCGACACCGACTCACGCCACACCTGACCTGCCGTTGTCGGATCAGGCCAATGCCGGCGGCTGGAAGCTGGATACGCGTCTGTCCGATGAGTTCAACGGCAGCAACCTCGACGCCGAGCGCTGGCACGTCAACAACGCCACCGGCACCGATTCCTTCGGGCGCAAACCGGCGCTGTTTTTGCCGGAGAACGCCAAGCTCGGCAACGGCAATCTGAACATCACTTTCCGCAAACAGACCCTCCCGGAGAAATACGTCGCCCTGGGCTACAAGGATTACAGCTCGGCGATGGTCCGAACCAACGAACGGGGGATGTACGGCTATTACGAAGCCCGGGCAAAACCGATGAACTCTGCCGGTTCCAGTGCCTTCTGGCTGGCCTGGACGGGGCTGCCGGACAACGCCACGGAAATCGACATCTTCGAAATCGGCGGCAAGACCCGCAACGAAGCCTTTGATCGCCGGTACAACATGAACGCCCATGTCTGGGCCAGACCGCAAAATGATCAACACCTGAGCTCCGGCAGTACCTGGATCGCACCGTGGCGGCTGGCCAATACTTTTCATGTCTACGGCTTTGACTGGCAACCCGAGACTTTGCGCTGGTACGTCGACGGCGTGCTGGTGCGAGAGGCGAAAAACAACTACTGGCATTTCCCCATGCAAATCGTCTTCGACAGTGAAGCGATGTGGGACTGGTTCGGCGTGGTCGACGATGCTGATCTGCCGTCGGTGTTTCGCATCGACTACGTCAGGGTCTGGACGCGCTCAGCGCAATAGCAGCGCGTTCAACGGTTGTGCACCATCGCCTGCATCTGCCACAGCGTGCGGAACCGCCCTTGGCTTTCGCGCAGTTCTTCGGGAGTGCCGTCTTGGACGATCTCGCCGTCCTCCAGCACCAGCACCCGATCGAAGTTGGCGATGGTCGAGAGGCGGTGGGCCACGGCGAGTACCGTGCGGCCGCGCATCAGGTTGCTCAATGCGCGCTGGATGATCGCTTCGGAATCGGAATCCAGTGCCGAGGTCGCCTCGTCGAGAATCAGGATCGGTGCGTCTTTCAAAAACGCCCGCGCCAGCCCCAGGCGCTGGCGTTGCCCGCCGGACAACGTCACTCCCCGTTCACCCACCAGGGTGTGATAACCCTGCGGCAACGCCTGGATGAATTCATCGCAAAACGCTTGGCGCGCCGCCTCGATAATCTGCTGCTCGGTGGCGTACGGTTGGCCATAGCCGATGTTTTCCAGAATGCTGCGATTGAACAGCGCCGGTTCCTGCGGCACCACGGCGATCTGCCGGCGCAGGCTGTCCTGGCTGACGGAGCGGATGTCGCGGTCGTCGATCAGGATCACCCCGCTGCGCACATCATCCAGACGTTGCAGCAAACCGAGCAAGGTCGATTTTCCCGAGCCCGAGGTGCCGGCAATGCCGACGCTTTGCCCGGCCGGAATATCGAGAAAGAAATGCTCGAAGACCTTGCGCCCATCCGGGTAGGCGTAACTGACGTCGAGCATTTTGATGTGCCCGCGCGTCGGCGCCAGTTCCTCCAAGGCGTCGCTGAGCTCGTGGGGCTGGGCGACGATGCCGAGGGTTTCGCTGATGACGCCCATCTGCTGGCTGGTTTCCACCAGGGCCAGCGCCAGTTCGCGCGATCCGTGCAGGATGCGGAAGGTCAACGCGCTGACCATCACCACATCCCCCGCCGTCACCTGTCCCGCTCGCCAGAGCAGAATCGCCCAGCCGAGCATGCCGCCGGCCATAACGGTCAGGCAGATGTCGTGCAGTACCCGGGCTTTTTCCATGTACATCCAGCTGCTGCGGTGCGAATCGGCCTCGATGCCGATCTCGCGCTCCAGGCGCAAGCGCTCGCGTTCCCGCCCGGAAAAAGCCTTGATCGTCCATACGTTGGAAACCAGATCGACAATCTCGCCACCGACCCGCGCCGACTGCGACGCGAACGCGATGTGCCGGCTGCGACCGCGCACGCCGAATATGGTAATCAGCGCGGCGACGACTATCACGCAACCGACCAACGCCAGCGCCATCGCACCGTGCACCGCCAACAGCAAGGCCACGGCGCCGATAAAATCCACGCATGGCGGCACGATACGCCAGGTCAGTCCGCCATAGACCTTGTCGGCAGCGGCGCCGATCGCCGAGACGCGATTGGCCAGCGAGCCGGAGAAATGCCGCCGAAAATAACGCATCGGGTGGCCAGTCAGGTGATGGAAAAGGTCGACGCGCAGATCCGCACAACTGCCGACGATGGTGTGGCAACCGACCCAACCACCGAGGCGCCACAGCAGGTTTTCCATCACGATCAACGCCATGAACAGGCCGAACGCGTGCCAGACCTGTTCCGCCGCCGACCCGGCGGCCATGGCATCGACCAGCAGTTTCATGCCGTACTGCACCACCACCGCGCAGCACGCCGCGCCGGTCACCAGGCCGACCATGGCGATGAAATGCGCCGGGCGGATTCTTATATAACGCCATAAAAATGCAGCGGCTGACGCCGGCAACGGTTCATCGCGCCTGCGCTGGAAGTTCATCTCCCCCGCCCCTCAACACGCCGGCCATTGACCCGGCGCAGACTTGCGGCAATCCGCTCGGGCACTTGCGCCAGCTCGACGTGCAGCGGATGAAACGCCGCGCGCTCGCCCTCGCCATCTGGGTAGCCAAACACACCGGTGGGGCAATAACGGCCGTTATCCCAGCCCGGATAATCGAGAAACGGGTACCAGCAAATCCCCTGCACCGGCACACCGCGTTCAAGGGCCAGCAGCGTCTGCTCGACGATGTAAGCCAGCCACGGCAGGCGTTCTTCATCTTCGGCACCGGTTTCAGCGATCAGCACTGGCCGCTGATAACGCTGGTGCAGTTCCTTGAGCATGCCCGACAACGGCCGGAAGTCGCGCTCGCCGCGAAGGATCCGCCGGCCGTGGAAATACCACTGGTTATGCGCATAGAAATTGGCGCCGACGATATCCAGGTAATGCTCCTGCCCACCCAGACCCGGCCATTCGCGGCCGGTGAGCAGATCCCACGCCTGAAATTGCGACAGCCGATAGGCCTCAGCGGCTTCGATATCGTCAATGCGCCGGGAGCCGGCGATCACATGGATCAACGGATCGCACTGGACAAACCGCGCATTCGGCGCCTGTTCGCGAATCGCTTCGATCGCAGCAATGCTCGCTCGTACCAGCTGATGCTTGAGTTCCTGCGCGCGTCCGCGTGCGTTCGGGTTGAAATACGCCACCTCGCCTCCCGCCCAACTCCAGAAGGAAATCTCGTTGATCGGCGAGTAGAACGGAACGCTCACGCCCTCGTCGGCCATCAGCTTCGCTGCAGCAGCGGCGAAGCGGGCGAAACGCTCGACAAATGCCGGGCGCCAGATATCCAGATCATCCGGGTAGCCGTAATGGCACAGATCCCAGACCACCTGCACTTGCTGCGCTTGTGCCGCTTTGAGCATCGGCAGAAAACTGCTCCAGTCATAGCGCCCGGGGCTGCGCTCGATCAGGTGCCAGCGCAAGCCGTCGCGGGCGCAACGGATGTTCAATCCGCTGAGTCGCAGGTAGTCCTTGTCGACCCAGCGCGCATGCCCGGTGTCGGCCAGCAGATCCAGGCGCCGACCGTCCTGGCGGCGCTGGCTGGAACATTCGAAACCGGCCATGACGAAGCTGCTGAAGATCGAAGACGCATCTGCGCCGGGCTCGTCGCCTTTCGGCTGCGCGGTCATGAAGCATCGATCTCGGTTGCAGCCGTGGTCTCTGCCTGCGCCGCTTGAATATCCCGATACAGGGCCAGCGCCTGGCCCACCACCTGATCCATGTTGTAGTACTTGTAGGTACCCAGTCGGCCGAGAAACGTCACGTTCGGCGTCTGCTCGGCGAGCGCTCGATAGCGTTTGTACAGCTCGGCATTTTCTGCGCGCGGCACCGGGTAATACGGGTCGCCCTCGTCACACGGATATTCGTAGGTGATGCTGGTGCACGGGTGGGTTTGCCCTGTGAGGTGTTTGTACTCGGTGATGCGCGTGTACGGCACGTCCGGGTGCGGATAATTGACCACCGCCACTGGCTGATAGAGCTCCTGCTCGAGGGTCTGGTGTTCGAAGCGCAAGGACCGATACGGCAAACGGCCCAACTGGAAATCGAAGTATTCGTCAATCGGGCCGCAGTAGATCAGATGCGCGTACTTCACCTCGTCGCGCACTGCCTTGAAATCGGTGCCGAGCAGCAGATCGATGTTCGGGTGATCGAGCATGCGTTCGAACATTTGCGTGTAGCCGCCCAGGGGCATGATCTGGAAAGTGTCGGCGAAATAGCGGTCGTCTTCGCTGGTCCGCGTCGGAATGCGCGAAGTCACCGATTTATCCAGTGCCGAGGGATCCAGCCCCCATTGCTTGCGCGTATAGCCACGAAAAAACTTCTCGTAGAGTTCACGGCCGATCTGATTGACCACGACGTCTTCGGAGGTGCGAATGGTCGCCACCGGTTCGGCGCGTTCGGCGAGGAAAACCTCGGCTTCCGCGGAGGACATCGACAAGCCGTAGAGCGTATTCAATGTGGTCAGATTGATTGGAATCGGCACCAGTTGGCCGTCGACCTGGGCGAGAACTCGATGCTCGTAGGGTCGCCATTCGGTGAAGCGCGACAGGTAATCGACAATGCGCTGGGCATTGGTGTGAAAGATGTGCGGGCCATAACGATGCACCAGCACGCCGGCGGCGTCGTAGTGATCGTAGGCATTGCCGGCGATATGCGGGCGCCGGTCAATCAGTAACACTCGGCGGCCCAATCCTTCGGCCAGACGCTCGGCGATGACACTGCCGGCGAACCCGGCACCGACGATCAGGTAGTCATAGGCGTGGCCGGACTTGGCGCGCTCAAGGCTTATCGTAGGCATTCGATCTGCTCCTGCATGAAGCGGCTGGTGTTGTCCCACGACATGCCGGCGATCGCGGCATCGGCGCGCTGCAGAAATTCGATGGTGCCTTTGAGTGGCAAAGCTTTTTCGATCGCCTCGACGAAGGCCTCGGCAGTGTCGGCGATGAACACCGCGCCGCTCTCGCCGTAGCCGCTGATCACATCGTGAATCGGCGTCGACACCACTGGGCAACCGCCAGCGAGGTATTCGGGAGTCTTGGTCGGGCTGATGTAACGCGTGGAGGCGTTGAGGGCGAACGGCATCAGTGCCACGTCCCAGCCAGCGAGGTAGTCCGGCAGCTCGGCATATTGCTTGCCGCCCAGATAATGAAGGTTCGGCCGTTGCGGCAGCGTCTGCGGATCGATCTTCACCACCGGACCGATCAGCACGATCTGCCAGTCGGGACGCATCGCCGCCACGCGGTCAATCAATTCGATATCGAAGCGTTCATCGATCACGCCGAAAAAGCCCAGGCGTGGCCGCGCTATGGACGCTTGATCGGGCGGTTCCGGCAGTGCCTGCCGCGCCGCCGCGAAATGCGCGATGTCGACGCTGCTCGGTACCGGATAGGCATTACCGTGCTGGCGCTGCTTGACCTCCCACAGACTGAAGCCGCCGGTAAACACCACGTCAGCCCGGGCGAGCAGTTGCTGCTCCATGTCGATCAATCGCGCCGGTGCGCCCATGAACGCCGACAGTTCATCCATGCAGTCATAGACGGCAACCCGAGCGTCGAGGTGCTCGGTAAACAGCAGGCTCATCGGCGTGAAATACCACAGCAAAAGATCGCCCTGAACGCGTCCGGCGAGGTGCTCATCGAGCAATTGCCTCTGCGCCTGCTCGATCGCCTCGCCACTCATGCCGATCGGCAATTGCGGCACCGCCACTTCTATTCCCGCCGCCGGATTCGAAAGCTCGAGTCTGGGCGTGGCGTCTTCGACAAATACCGGCTCTTCGAAAAACACCACGTCGTAGTGTCTGGCCAATCGCGACATGACGTGCTGCGGCCGTTGATAAACAAATCCCCAGCGCAGATGCGACAGGCACACCAACGTGGGTCGCACCTGAAGGGATGCTTCGACAGCATTTTGCGCGCTCGCCAGTGCAAGCGCCTCGGGTTGTTCTGCCAGGTTCATAGCCAGATCCTCATCAAAAAAACAAGACGACTCAGTGCCGAGCCACCGGGCCGTCACACTTGTCGACACTGCAAGTGCAGGGCATTTCTCGATGAGGCCGTAAGGCTCTTGAAGGTTGGAATAGCCGCGTTCACGCGACGTTCAGCCCAACTTCGAGCGCAGCCGATGAAGTGCACATACCGGCTGGCAAACAAGGTTGAACTTGCCGATCAATCCAGCCCCTACCGTCCAGAACAACCATGGTTTTTGCCGCCGCACAGGCGCATCGAAACCATCTACGAAGCCATCGCCGATGGCGTCACTTGTGAGGGCGGGCGCATGATCTTGATTACGGGTGGTGCGGGATACATTGGTGCGCATGTCGCACTGCAATGGCTGGGCAACGGCGAGGATGTGGTGATCCTCGACAACTTGTGCAACAGCCAGCGCGCGGCGATCGAGCGCATCAGTACGCTGGCCGGAAAACGACCGGAGTTCATTCAGGGTGATGTGCGCAATCGACGACTGCTCGACAATCTTCTGCACGATTACCCGATCGATGCCGTGGTGCATTGCGCCGGGTTGAAAGCGGTCGGCGAAAGCGTGCGTGAACCTCTGCGCTATTTCGACACCAATGTCGGCGGCAGCCTGACGCTGTGCCAAGCCATGGCCCAGGCCGGAGTTTTCCATCTGGTGTTCAGTTCATCGGCCACTGTTTATGGCGACTGTGCCACCCTGCCAATCAACGAAAACTGCGCCACTGGCCAGCCGACCAATCCTTACGGCATGTCGAAACTGATGTCGGAAAACATCATGAAGAGTGTCGTCAGTTCCGACCCGCGCTGGTCGATCGGCCTGCTGCGCTATTTCAATCCGATTGGTGCGCACCCTTCCGGCCTGCTCGGCGAGGCACCCACCAGCACACCCAACAACCTGCTGCCCTATCTGCTGGAAGTTGCCAGTGGCCAGCGCGCGCAGCTGTCAGTGTTCGGCAACGATTACCCGACCCCGGACGGCACCGGCATTCGCGATTATCTGCACGTCGTCGACCTTGCACTCGGGCACGTCTGCGCGCTCGGCGCCTTGCGCGATCGCCATGGTGTGAGCATCTGGAACCTCGGTACCGGGCGCGGCTATTCGGTGCTGGAGGTGATCAGCGCCTTCGAACAGGTCACCGGCATCAAGATCCCGTTGCGTATTGAAGCGCGGCGCCCCGGCGACATTGCGCGCTGCTGGGCGGACCCGCAAAAAGCCCTCGAAGAACTGGGCTGGCAGGCGAGCCGCTCACTGCACAGCATGCTCGCCGATGCCTGGCGCTGGCAGTGCAATCAACTCGGCCAGGTTGACGTTCGCCAGGCCAATTGAAAGCTGCGCACGGTCACTCATTCTCGTGGCCGTGCGCATCGGCACAGGACAATCGTCCGGACTCGCCGCCGGCAATTCGTTCTGCCTGATCGATGCCACGTTTAAGCGCGTCCTCGACTTCCCATTCCACGCCGGGCAATTTCCTGATGCGCTCGTAGGCGCACTCGCCGGTTGCGGTGTAAACGCTGATGAACATTTCGACGTCGCCATCATCGGCTTCCCGTGCCCGCACCTCGATATGACAGCCGTTTTCAACCTCTTCGGTATGGCACTTTTCCGCCTTTTCCGTCGCCTTCCATTTGTTGTAGGTTTCGCCGCGTTTGAACATGTCGTACTCCTGAACTCAACTCGCTCACGTCAAAGATCTTTCCTTTGGCGGAATAATTCCAAGGATTGCCAAGAGGCATTTTCAGCATAGCGCGTTGATTCGCGCCCGCCGTTTCGCTAGTTCAACCGTTCGTCAGCTTGCGTAACATTCTGTAAAACCAACGCCGCAATGCTCATTCAAAAAGTTCGAGGCCCAGGCGAGCTCAAGTACAACTCGTTATTCAGCCCAGCGTGATTAGCCGGTACAGAAACAGGGTTTTCTGTCCATGGCCAACTGTTGCCCGAAGAAAACAAGGATCGATATAAAGAACAGGAGCATGTATGAAGCGAACAATCAGCTATTGCCTGGTCTATCTCGCTACCAGCGTTCTGCTCGCCGGTTGCAATCTGGTGGTGTTCAACCCCAAGGGCGATGTTGCCCGAGATGAACGCGACCTGATCATTCTCGCCACGGGCCTGATGCTGTTGGTGGTGATCCCGGTCATCGTCATGACCTTCCTGTTCGCCTATCGCTACCGCGCGACCAACAAGAAGGCCCGTTATTCGCCGCGTTGGGCCAGTTCTCACAAGATCGAGGCGGTGGTCTGGGGCGTGCCGTTCCTGATTATTTGCGTACTCGGCTGGGTGACCTGGGAAACCACCCACGCACTCGATCCCTATCGCCCGTTGGACTCCGACGTGCCGCACCTCAATGTGCAAGTGGTGGCAACGGACTGGAAATGGCTGTTCATTTACCCCGATCTGGGCATTGCCTCGGTCAATGAACTGGCGATACCGGTGAATACGCCGGTAAGTTTTACCGTCACTTCCGACGCGGCCATGACTTCATTCTTTATTCCGGCACTGGGCGGGCAGATATATGCCATGGCTGGCATGCAGACCAAGTTGCATTTGATCGCCAATGAAATCGGCCAGTATCGCGGAATTGCTGCGAACTATAACGGCCACGGCTTTTCCGACATGCACTTCAGCACCCTGGTACTCAGTGGCGCTGATTACGAGGCGTGGGTCAACAAAGTCAAAGCAGCGCCCGGGCAACTTGATCAAGCCAGTTATGCCGAGTTGGCCAAGCCTTCAGTGGCGCACAGGATCACTTATTACTCGGCTGTGCAGGAGCGACTGTTTCTCGACATCGTCGACAAATACGAAGGAATGAACAAAGCACCGCGCAAGAAGGAAACCCAGGTGCAACGCAACGGTGACGATGTGCGCGTCAATCAACAACCGAGTCTGCTGGCCGAGGAGCGTTAAATCATGTTCGGGAAACTTTCATGGGACGCGGTTCCATTGCACGAGCCGATTGTCATGTACACCCTGGCTATCGTCGGCCTGATGGGTTTTGCCCTGGTCGGTACCGTCACCTGGAAGCGCAAGTGGGGCTACCTGTGGCGCGAGTGGTTCACTTCGGTGGATCACAAGAAAATCGGCTGCATGTACATCATCGTCGCGTTGGTCATGCTGCTGCGCGGTTTCTCCGACGCGATCATGATGCGTACCCAACAGGCCATGGCATCCAGTGGCGGGCCGGGTTATCTGCCGCCGGAACACTACGACCAGATCTTCACCGCCCACGGCGTGATCATGATTTTCTTCATGGCCATGCCCTTCGTGGTCGGCCTGATGAACATCGTCGTGCCACTGCAGATCGGCGCCCGCGACGTCGCCTACCCGTTCCTCAACGCGCTGAGTTTCTGGCTGTTCGTCGTGGGTGCGGCACTGGTGAATATTTCCCTGGGCGTTGGTGAGTTTGCCCGCACCGGCTGGGTCGCCTACCCGCCCCTGTCCGAACTTGGCTACAGCCCCGGGGTCGGGGTGGATTACTACATCTGGTCATTACAGATATCCGGCATAGGGACGCTGTTAACCGGGGTTAACTTCTTCGTGACCATTCTCAAGATGCGCACCGAAGGCATGACCCTGTTCAAGATGCCGGTGTTCACCTGGAACGCACTGTGCACCTCGATCCTGATTCTCGCTGCGTTCCCGATCCTTACCGCCACCCTGTTGATGCTGACCCTCGATCGTTATCTGGGCATGCACTTTTTTACCAACGAGGCCGGCGGCAACCCGATGATGTACGTCAACCTCATCTGGGCGTGGGGCCATCCGGAGGTGTACATCCTGATCCTCCCTGCGTTCGGGATCTTCTCGGAGATCGCCGCGACCTTCAGCAGCAAGCGCCTGTTCGGCTATGTCTCGCTGGTGTGGGCGACGATTGCGATCACGATCCTGTCGTTCATCGTCTGGCTGCACCACTTCTTCACCATGGGCGCGGGGGCCAACGTCAATGCGTTCTTCGGCATCATGACGATGATCATTGCAGTGCCGACCGGGGTGAAGATCTTCACCTGGCTGTTCACCATGTATCGCGGCCGCGTGCGCTTCGAAACGCCGATGCTGTGGACGCTGGGCTTTATCGTCACGTTCAGTATCGGCGGCATGACCGGCGTGCTGCTGGCGGTGCCCGGGGCCGACTTCCTGCTGCACAACAGCCTGTTCCTGATCGCGCACTTCCATAACGTGATCATCGGCGGCGCGGTGTTCGGCTACATGGCCGGGCTGACTTACTGGTTCCCCAAGGCGTTCGGTTTCCGCCTCAACGACCGCCTCGGGCGCATTGCGTTCTGGTGCTGGCTGGTGGGTTTCTACTTCGCGTTCATGCCGTCCTACGTGCTCGGTTTCATGGGCATGACCCGGCGCCTGAACCATTTCGACAACCCGGCCTGGCAACCGTGGCTGCTGCTGGAACTGTTTGGCGTCGGCATCATTCTCTGCGGCGTGTCCGCGCAGGCGTTGCAGCTCTACGTGAGCATCCGCAACCGCGCGAAACTGCGCGACCTTACCGGCGACCCGTGGGACGGTCGCACGCTGGAATGGGCCACGGCCTCGCCGCCACCATTCTACAACTTCGCCGAGCAACCGAAAGTCAACGACCTCGACGCCTATTGGGGCATGAAGGAGCGCGGCGTCAGCACCCTCAGCCACACCGACTACCGCGCCATCCATATGCCGCGCAACACCTCCGCCGGCCTGGTGATCAGTGTCTTCGCGCTGATCTGCAGCTTCGCCCTGGTGTGGCATATCTGGTGGCTGGCGATCTTCGGCCTGGTCGCTTCTGTGGTAGCGATGATCGTGCGCAGCTACGACGAAGACATCGATTATTTCGTCCCGGCGCAGGAAGTGGCGCGAATTGAAAAAGCGCGTCTCAAAGACTTGGCGGAGGCTTGAACATGTCCAATATCGTTCTGGAAAAAGACATCGCGCACAGCCATGAACATGGCCATGAAGACGCGGGCTCGATGCGCATTTTCGGTTTCTGGATCTACCTGATGACCGACTGCATCCTGTTTGCGACGCTGTTCGCAGGCTATGCCGTACTGCGTGACAGCGTGGCTGGCGGTCCGTCGACCGTCGACATTTTCGAATTGCCCTACGTCCTTGCCGAAACTGCGTTGCTGTTGTTGAGCAGCATCACCTACGGCTACGCCATGCTGGCGATGAACCGCAATGACAAAGCCCACGTGCTGCGCTGGCTAGGCGTCACTTTCGTGCTGGGTTGCGGCTTCATCGCCATGGAGATCAACGAATTCCATCATCTGATCGCAGAAGGCTACGGGCCGGATCGCAGCGGATTCCTGACCGCGTTCTTCACCCTCGTCGGCACCCATGGCGCCCACGTGCTCAGTGGTCTGGTGTGGATGGCGGTGTTGATGCTGCAGGTGCGCAGCCGGGGCCTGACCAACACCAACACCACGCGCCTGAGTTGCCTGAGTCTGTTCTGGCACTTCCTCGATGTGGTGTGGATCTGCGTGTTTACCGTGGTTTATCTGCTGGGGGTGGTGTGACATGTATAACCAGAGTCCGATTCATAGCAGTGCCGGCACCAGCCATGGCACCAGTCGTTCATACATGGTCGGTTTTATCATTTCGGTGATTCTGACGGTGATTCCCTTTGGCCTGGTCATGTACCCGACGTTGCCACGCAGCGTCACCGCTTGGGTGGTGGTCGCGCTCGGTGTGGTGCAGATCTTCGCCCACCTCAAATATTTCCTGCATCTGGACACCGCCAAGGAGCAACGCTGGAACCTCAGAGCGCTGATCTTCTCGGTGGTGATCATTCTTCTGCTGGTTGGGCTTTCGCTATGGATCATGGACAGCATTCACCACAACATGCTGGCGCACTGAAGCAATGGCGGCTGTCGCTGAATGTCGGGCTGGAACTGACCAAGCCCGGCATCATCGTCGGCAACCTGGCTTCGGTGTTCGGCGGCTATCTGCTTGCCGCCGGTGGCCGCCCGGTGTCCCTGGCGCATTTCTTGGCCGCCCTCCTCGGCACCGCGCTGGTCATCGCTTGCGGTTGCGTGATCAACAACTGCGTCGACCGCGATATCGACCGGCGCATGGTGCGCACCTGTCATCGGGCCTTGGCGGTTCGTGCTGTGTCGTTGCCCAGTGCGTTTTGCTACGCGGCGGTGCTGGGTGTGATCGGCTTCGGCTTGTTGTGGGTCGGCACCACAGCACTGGCCTGCGCCATGGCGGCAGTCGGTCTGATGGTTTATGCGGGCGTCTATACCTGCCTGATGAAACGCCGTTCGCACTGGGGCACGCTGGTCGGCAGCCTGTCCGGGGCCATGCCGCCGGTGGTCGGTTATTGCGCGGTCACCGGCAGCTTCGATGCCACGGCGCTGATGCTCATCGTGGTGTTTTGCTGCTGGCAGATGCCCCATTCCCACGCGATCACTGTCATGCGCCACGAAGATTTTCGTGCCGCCGGATTGCCAACCCTGACGCTCAGACAGGCCCGACGCGAGATCAACCTCTACATGGTCGCCTTCCTGATCAGCGCAGCGATATTGGGCTGGGTAGCGGCTATCAATATTTCCTATCCGCTGGTGGTGCTCGGGCTGGGCGGCTACTGGTTTTATCTGACGTTGCGACCGGTGCGAAATGCCAATGCGAAAGTCTGGGCGCGGCGCATCTTCAGCGTGTCGATCCTGCTGATCCTGGCGCTGAATCTTTCCCTGGCACTGAACGCCGTACTGCCCTCGCCCTCTGCGCTCTACCGCTCATCGGGCGTGGCGGAAAATCATCAAACGCAGGTGCGTGGCGGGTTATCAGAATCGATAACGGCTTCAACAACAGACACCCTGGAGGAAACCCATGGCTAACGATCCTTCAACATCCGATTGCGCCTGCCCGGGCTGCACCTGCAAGTGCAGCGGTGAGCAAACCATCGAGCGCGACGGCAAACACTATTGCAGCCAGGCTTGTGCGGATCTGCATCCAAAGGGCCAACCCTGCCCCTCGTCCTCCTGTCATTGCGAGCAAAACCTTGGGACTTATGAGCGCAATGTGAGTGACTCGAAACTGGATGAAGCGGTTGAGGAAACGTTTCCCGCCAGCGATCCGATTTCGCCTTGACCCTTTGCCTGAAAGCACTGATTTTTTCATCTGCAGGAGAAATGAAATGGACGAGGAAACCATCCGCAAGATCGCCTACAGGCTTTGGGAGGAACAAGGTCGGCCGCACGGCAATGATTTCGAGCACTGGTTGCAGGCGCGCGCAGAACTGGATGCGTTCGATTCCGATGGCTTGCCGGGTTCGGTCGCCAGCAGCGTAGCGCCGCCGGCACCACGGAAAAAGGCCAAGCCTGGGACCGCTGCTCCCGCGACCAGAACCCGCAAAAAAACCACGTCTGCTGCTAAATGACCGATCTTCAAAGGCGCGCGCTTGCGGGAGGAATGGGCTCGTGAAGCGCGGCATCAATCTGGTGCTGGCGGCCTTCGCGTTGACGGCGTTGTCCTACGGTCTGGCACGCTTCGCCTATGGCCTGCTGCTGCCACAGATTCGTCAGGATCTGGCACTGAGTGTTTCCGCCGCTGGATGGATCGGCGGCAGTGCATTTGCGGCGTATTGCGTGGGCATCGTCGCGACGTTTGTGTGCAACGGCAAAGTGAGTCCGCGTGGGTTGACGGTGATGGCCGGCGCCGCTGCGACGCTGGGCATGGGACTGGTGGTTGTCGCTTCGTCGGGGCTGACGTTGGGCTGCGGCGTGGCGCTGGCGGGATTGAGCACCGGTTTGACCTCGCCGCCATTGGCCAGCGCGGTAGCGGCGCGTCTTGATGATGCGGATCGCCCGCGGGCCAATGGATTTATCAATGCCGGGACAGCGGCGGGCATCGTTTTTTCCGGTTTGGCGGCGATATTGGCAGCCGGGCAATGGCGCCAGCTGTATGCCTTGTTTGCCTTGATCGGCATCGGCGTCACGATCTGGCTCTGGTTTGCGCTACCGCGCCGGGTAGAGCGTGACGTCGCGCAGAACTTCTCGCTGGCAATGCTGCGTCGACCCGGCGTACTGCCTTTGGGCGCCAGTGCTTTCCTGATGGGCCTGGCGAGCACGGCGATCTGGACATTCGGTGCCGATATCCTGCGCAGCGAGGCTGGATTCAGTGATCAGTCGATCGCTTGGGCGTGGATAGTCCTGGGTGCGGCGGGAATCAGCGGATGCATGACGGGCGTGTACACCGGCCGATTCGGTGTCGTGCGTATTCAGCATCTGGCACTGGCTGGGATCGCCCTCGGGACATTGGGCCTGTCGGCCGCCTCGATATCAGCCGGGTCTGGCCTCGTCGCAATGTGCCTGTTTGGCGCGGCCTATATCGTTTCTTCAGGCGTTTATCTGCTGCAAGGCATCCGCCTGTTTCCGGATCGTCCGGACTTGGGACTGGGCATACCGTTTCTGGTACTGGCGCTCGGTCAGACCGCTGGCACCCCGGTTTTCGGCGCTGTGCTGGAGGCTGCCGGCGTAATCGTTGCCCTCTGTGTTTTCGCGGCGGCCGCTTGCGCCGCCATGGTGCTGTGCCCAAGAGATGGTGAAAGTCCGCGCAGACAGATGTGCCAATCCACCGAAGGCTTGGGTCGCTAATGATTTTTATCGTCAGGAGTACAAACCATGGCCGTAAACATCAGCAATCTCACCCTGTCCACCCCGGTGGCCGTTTCGGCAACCAATCCGGTCGCACTTGAGCTCAACGGCGCCGAGGCCATTGCGCAGTTCCCTAGCATCGTCACGGTGCTACCGGACGGTTCGCTGCAACTGTCCGCGCCGACCAAAGGCGCCTCAAGCAAAAGCACTCACCGCACCCGCTGCGAATGGAAAGAATCCTTTTATTGGTCGCTGGGCAGCGCCGCTGATCACCTCAACTATCAGGAAATGACCGTGACCAAGGTCAACTCTGCGCAGAAAGTCGTTATCTCGCAGATGCATGTGAAAAACGACGACGGCCCGGTCATCAAAGTGTTCTGGCAGAAAGGCAATATCACCATGGGCTTCCGCCAGAGCTTCAACCAGCCCACCCCGGTCAACACCACGGTGCTCAAGGGCGTACCGTTGGGGGCGAAGTTCAAGATCACCATTCGCGCCAACTCTGCCGGCGTGGCTAGAGTCACTGTCGACTACAACGGCGTTGTCGGCACATCAGGTGACTTGCAGCTCGACTCAACCTGGAATTCGCAGGTGTTCAATTTCCACGGCGGGGTCTACAACCAGATCGACTACACCGACGCCACGCCGCCTGAGGATGGTTCGATCTGCATCATCAGTGACTTGTTGATTTCGCATACTTAGGCGCTGAAACGAGCAAGGGCCTGCGTCAGCTTTCGCTGGCAGGCCCTTGTGCAGGTCCAGACGCCAGTTACGACGCGTCGATCCAGATGGTTTTCAGTTCAGTGTATTGGTCGTGCGCCCAGATCGACTTGTCACGTCCACCGAATCCCGATTCCTTGTAACCGCCGAACGGCGTCGAGGCATCGCCTTCGCCGAAGCAGTTGACCGTGACGATCCCCGCGCGAATGCCGCGTGACAGCTTCAGCGCGTGGCGCAGGTTGCCTGTGTAGGCCGAAGCGGCCAGGCCATAAGCGGTGTCGTTGGCCAGAGCGATGGCTTCATCGACTGTCTGGAAGGTCGTGACGCTCAGCACCGGGCCAAAGATTTCCTCCTGGAACAGGCGACTATTGCGGCTGACCCCATCGACGATGGTCGGCTCGACGAAGATATCGTTGCGGGTCTGACCGCCCACCATCACGCTCAGCTTTTCATCTCTAGCGAGATCAAGATACGAACGCACCTTGTCGAAATGTGCCTTGCTGATCATCGAGCCCAAACGGTTCTCCGGGTCCAGCGGGTCACCCATTTTCCAGTCGCCGAGGTGTGCCTGAATGCGCTCCAGGAGTTCGTCCTTGATGTCGGCGTGGACGATCAGGCGCGATGAGGCTGAGCAGTTCTCGCCCATGTTCCAGAACGCGCCATTGACCACATGCTGCGCGACCACATCGATGTCTTCGACATCGTTCATGACCACCGCCGGGTTCTTGCCGCCGCACTCGAGCACGATGCGTTTCAGGTTGGATTCGCTGGAGTATTTGAGGAAAAGCCGGCCGGTGTCGGTCGAGCCGGTGAAGCTGACCATTGCCACATCGGGATGACGCCCCAGCGGCTCGCCCGCCTCCTTGCCGCCGCCGGGCACGACGTTGAACACACCGGCAGGAATACCTGCCTGATGCGCCAGTTCGGCGACACGCAAGGTGCTCAGCGTAGTTTCCTTGGCCGGTTTGACCACGATCGAACAGCCTGCGGCCAGTGACGGGCCGACTTTCCAGGCGAGCATCAGCAGCGGGAAATTCCATGGCAACACCAGCCCGACCACGCCTATCGGCTCGCGCACGACCATGGTCACCGCGCCGGAACCGACCGGCGCCGTGGCGTCGTAAATCTTGTCGATCAGCTCGGCGTGCCAGCGCAAGGTATGGATGGTTTCCGGCACGTCGATGGTCTGGCACTCACGAATTGGCTTGCCACTGTCCAGGCTTTCCAGCACCGCCAGTTCATGAGCGTTGTCTTCCAGCAATTGGGCAAAGCGCAGCAACACCGACTTGCGCGCCGACGGTGCGAGTGACTGCCAGCGGCCGTCATCAAACGCTGCTTTCGCTGCTGCAACGGCCTGATCGATATCGTCGGCATCACACGCGGCAATCTCGGTCAGCACTTGCTCGGTGGCCGGATTGGTCGTGGTGAACGTCTTGCCGGACTTTGCCGGACAAAAACGCCCGTTGATAAAAGCCTGATGGCGAAATTCCAGCTTCCCCGCCAGTTCACGGTATTGCTCTTTACTCAGCAGATCTGCCATTTCAAGCCTCCTCGACAATGCGCGCGACGTTCTTCTGCAGGGTTTCGATGACGTTTTTCAGTTGCTCTTTTTCGGCGGGCTCCAGCGCTTGCAATGGTGCGCGTACACCGCCGGCACGCAGGCCGCTGAGTTCGCTGCCATGCTTGATCGACTGCACGAACTTGCCGCTTTCGAGGACGTCCATCAGCGGCAACATCGCCGACATGATCCGCCGGCCCTTGTCGAAGTTCTTCTCGAGTACGCAGGTTTCGTACAGCGCAATGTGTTCACGCGGGATGAAGTTGGAACCAGCGCAGACCCAGCTGCGTGCGCCCCAGGCAAAGAACTCCAGCGCCTGATCATCCCAGCCGCAGGACAACTGGATCTGCGGGTGCGAGTGAGCCAGACGATGCAGCCGGGCGGTCTCGCCCGAACTTTCCTTGATCGCGGCGATGTTCTTGCAATCGGCAATGGCAGTGAAGAATTCATCGCCCATCGCTACGCCCATCCGCGACGGATAGTTGTAAAGCATGATCGGCAGACCGGCGGCCTTGTCCACGGCGAGCACGTGGGCAGCGATTTCTTTCTGCGTCGGCAAGGCATAGGGTGGCGAGCCGACCAGAATCGCGTCTGCTTGCAGTGCCTTGGCCTTCTCGGCGAAGTACACCGAGTCCTCGGTACGGATGCCGCCAGTGCCGATCACCAGAGGCAAGCGCCCGCGAATGACCTCTTTCGCGCGCTGGGCCACAGCGACCCGCTCCTCTGCGGTGTGCGCGTAATACTCGCCGGTCGAACCGCCGATCACGATGCCGTGCACCCCGGACTCGATCAGGTATTCAATTACTTCGGAGAACGCCGCATAGTCGATCTGGCCATCGGCGGACAACGGGGTAATGGCCGGGGTAAAGATTCCATCAAAGTTCATCGGGTTTTCTCCAGGGTTCAATATTCAGGATTTCGGACTTCAGGTAATTCAGCTTTCTCTGCCGGCGCGGTACTGCCCCCACTTGAGGTTCATGTTCACCCCCAGCGAGAGGAACGGTTCTGGCGGGTTGCTGTTGGGACCGGGGGTTTGCAGGAGGAAATCGATCAGCCCGTCGCGCTGCCCGGCCAGCCAGTCGGCCAGCAACTTGCCAGTGACAGTGCCGCGAGTGACACCGAGGCCGTTGCAGCCCAGCGCGCCGTAGACGTTGGGCGCCAGCTCACCGAAAAAGCCGTTGTGATTGCGCGACATCGCCAGCGCGCCGCCCCAGGTGTAGTCGAACGTGACGTTGGGCAGCATCGGGAAACGCTGGTCGAACGAGGCCTTGTGCCGGCGCACGAAACGCTCGTTGTATTTGCGGTTGCTGCGGCCATCGGGGTTAAAGGTGAAGCTGTTGCGGATCAGCAAGCGGTTGTCCGGCGTGCGGCGCACCGTGGTGCCGAACGGATCAGCGGGAATGGCGCCCCAGAACGGCTTGCCACCGAGGCGCGCCTGCTCTTCCTCGGTCAATGGCCGGGTGATGCTGGCGTAGGTGTAGATCGGCAACATGCGCCCTTGGAGGAAACCGAAACGCATGCCGAAGGAATTGTTCGCCAGAATCAGTTTGTCGGCCGTGATGCTGCCGTGGGCATGTTTAAGAACCGTCTTGGCGCCGTACTCGACTTCGAGAATTGGCGTGCGCTCGTATAGCGTGACGTTGGCAGGCAGATTGTCGGCCAGGCCTTTGACCAGCCCGGATGGCTGCAGCAACACCGCGCCCGGCGTGAACAATGCCTTGCGGTAGAAATGCGTGCCCAGATGTTCAGGCAACTCATCGGCGTCGATCATTTGAAACGGCTGATCGAGTTTCTCCAGACCGCGACGATAGGCATCAAGCACGGCGATACCGCGATTCTCCACGGCAGCCTGATATTTGCCGCACGCCTTCATCTGACAGTCGATGCGGTACTGATCGACCAGATCACGCAGGATCGACTGGCCGGCCAGATTGAGTTTCAGACTGGTGCGCGCCAGTGCAATGTCACCGATGTAATCGTCGGCGCCGATATCGTGCGGCAGGTCAATCGCGAAACCGGCATTGCGCCCCGATGGCCCTAATCCAACTTCCTGTGCTTCGACCAGTACTACTTCGTCATCGGGAAAATTCAACGCCAGTTGCCGCGCACAGGCGAGTCCGGTGAAACCGGCGCCGATGATCACCCACCGCGCCGAGCGCTGCCCACGGTGCGCAGGCTCGGGGCTACGCGGTTTGCTCAGATGAAACCAGCCACAACTGTCATCATCGGCGGGTAATGAACTGACTTTCATAGTGTTGAACCGTTAATCGTTGAAGTTGCAAAACGCACGCGGCACAAAGCGAACGCACGCAGTGGCGTTGATCGGGAACTGGTAAAACCGTGACTGGCGCAAACCGTCAGTTCGCGCGGCTGATTCAGTAGCTGGCGGCTAAGGCATAGCGCCCGTTGCTGGCAGAGTCGCTGGCGTAGTGGTAATCCCTGAACGTCATCGGCGGTAAGCCGAACAGATCCTTGAAGCGCTTGTAGAAGTGCGGATAACTGACAAATCCGGTCGCCAGTGCCACGTCTGTCATCGAGCGATCACTTTGCACGATCAATTGCCGTGCGCGGGTCAGGCGCAACTCCAGGTAATAGCGATTGGGCGCAGCGTTCAGATAGCGCGCGAACCGGCGTTCCAATTGTCGGCGCGACACTCCGACGTAACTGGCGATGGCATCGATTTCCATCGGCTCCTCGATGTTGTTTTCCATCAGGTCGATGGCGACGTTCAGCGGCCTGGGAATCGCTGCAGGCCGATCACCGTCGGCAGCTCCCGCAGGTTTGCCCTGTGCCGGCTGATGGACCCGTTTGATTTCATCGAGCAGCGCCGCATCGTTGTGCGAGCCCAGTTCATGCATGACCGCCAGGGTCATATCCAGTGCCGCATGAGCGTTGGCACACGTGGCTCGGCGCTGAGCGACGATGAATTCACGACTGGAGGCTTTCAACTGCGGGAAGTACTCGCTGAGCAAACCGCAGCTGTCGCGGTGACAGGCGAATTCCTCAGCGCCGAGCAATCCCGCATCAGCCAGATGGAACGCTGCATTCCAGCACCCGGCGACGATGCCCTTGCCAGCGGTTTTCTTCAGCACTCGGCGCAGCAGCGGTTGCGGCGCCAGGCGGACGCGCTGACCGCCGATCACAATCAGCACGTCATGGTTGAAGCCCTCTGCGACCAGTCGTTGCGAATCGACCGGCACGCCAATATCGCTTTCGACACGTCCGCCCTTGAGCGACCAGGTCGAGACGGTGTACAGCGTTTCGCCGTTGATGAGGTTGCCGGTAGCCAGCGCGTCCATCGCCGTGGACAGGGTCGTCAGGGAGAAATGCTCGAGCAGCACGAAGGCCACTCGCACCACTCGGGCCTGTCCGGCCACCGACGCGGACTGGCGAAAGCCGATGTTCTGCTGCTTCAACGGACTCTGAAAGGTTTCCATCTTCGCCTCACTCACTTGCCGTTCACTGACACCTGCGACCGCAACGTTGGCGACGGGCTGAACCGTCGCCAAGTGCACTCGAACCGATTACTTCGCCGCCGCGCGTGCGTCGCTCAACCAACCGTCATAAGCCTGCTGATTAGCCTTGATCCATTCAGCGGCGTGACGCTTGATGTCGGCGAGGGATTTTTCACCCTTTTGCATGCGCAGGTTCTGTTCGCTTTCCGCGCTGGTCGGAATGCTGACCTCGGAGAGGAATTTGCGCGCCACCGGGTTCCTCTCGGCGAATTCCTTGTTCATCACGGCATTGACTGTGTCTACCGGGAAACCGAGGTTCTTGCCGTCATGGAAGGTGTCTTTGCTTTCCTTGCCGTCTGGCAGCGAGGTGAACGGCACTGGCAACCAGACCACATCGCGTCCTTCCACCAGCACGCCGGCAATCCACTGCGGTACCCAAGTGAAGAACAGCACTGGTTTACCCTGTTGAAAGCGCGCGATGGTGTCGGCCATCAAGGCGAAATACGAGCCGCGGTTATTCACCACGGTCGGACCGAGACCATAGGCCTTCATGTGATGTTCGATCATGATTTCGCAGCCCCAGCCCGGGTTGCAGCCGGTCAGGTCGGCCTTGCCATCGCCGTTGCTGTCGAACAGTTTGGCGATCTCCGGTTTTTTCAGATCGGACAGATCCTTGATCTGGTAAGCCTCGGCGGTTTTCTTGTCGATCATGTAGCCCTGCAGCACGCCTTTCATGACCTGCCCGACCTTGACCATCACGTCATCGCCGCCCGCCTTCTCATAAAATGCCTGGTGCAGGATTTCCCATTCATGCACGGTGAAATCCGCATCGCCGTAGGACAGCGCGAGAAACATCGCCGGATAGTCGACCTCTTTTGGCGCTTTCACGTCGTAGCCCAATTCCTTGAGGCCGGCGATCACCACTTCACCGCGAAAACGCTCTTCGGCGATGCTCGGGAAAATCGGCGTGATCGACACACCGGCGCCCGGTTTGTTGGCATCGGCTGCGTAGACTGCCGAGCACAACAGAGTGCCGAACAACGAAGCCATCAGGCCTTTCTTGAAAGTTGTCAGTTTCATGTTTCACCACGCTTGAAAGTGTTTATGGGTGAGCAGGCAAATTCAGTTGGTCACGGGACGTGCAAGAGTTTTCTTTTTTTTCAGTTTCATCAGCAGCCCTACCGGGCCGGTGTCATACCAGCGCTGACCGGTAGCCAGATCGCTGCTGCGTTCGCCCATGGCCTGGGTCAATCGGTCGAGAAACACCGCCAGCAACACCAGACCGGCGCCGCCGACACTGGCCAGGCCCATGTCGAGGCGGCCGATGCCGCTCAACACCATCAGACCGAGACCACCCACCGAGATCATCGAGGCAACCACCACCATCGACAGCGACAACATCAAGGTCTGGTTGAGCCCGGCCATCATCGTTGGCGCCGCCAGCGGCAATTGCACCTTCAGCAGCATCTGCGTGGCCGTGCAGCCGAACGCCCGCGCCGCCTCGACCTTGTCGGCGGGCACCTGCCGGATGCCGAGGTTGGTCAGCCGCACCAGCGGCGCGACGGAAAAGATGATGGTGACGATCACCCCGGGTACGTTGCCGATGCCGAACAGCATGACCACCGGCACCAGGTACACGAATGCCGGCAGCGTCTGCATGGCGTCGAGAACCGGGCGGATGATCATTTCCGTGCGATCACTGCGCGCACAGAAGATGCCCAGCGGGATGCCGATGACCGCGCAGAACAATAGCGATGTCAGCACCAGAGCCAGGGTGACCATCGCGTCGTTCCACACGCCGATCAGGCCGAGGCCGGTGAGCGTGGCGACACTGAAAATGGCGATGCGTCTACCGCCGATCTGCCAACTGATCAGACCGGCAATGATGATGAAGACGGTGGGAGGTACCGACAGCAGGCTCCACTGCACACCGTCCAGGACCTGGTCGACCGGCCAGCGAATCGAGCGGAACACTTCACGAAAGTTGCTGACCAGATATTTGAGCGCGGTTTCGACCCACGAACCCAAAGGAATGTTGATGCTCTGGAAAGGATCCAGAATATTGAAATCTGACATGGTGCTACCTCGCCCGCAGAAACTGCTTTATCAATTCTGACTTTTCGGAGTTCAGCTGTTACTTAGGCAGCTCAGTAAGTGTCCTTGGGAAATCGAACCTTTATAAAGTCCAACTTCATCGACCACCGGCATTGGAGTTGCCGACGCGGCAACAATATGAAAGATGTCTCGCAATGAGGCCTCAGCCTTGATCGTTACTTGACTGCCCGGCAGATAAACAACATTCGAATCCTGCTGGGCGATATCCCCGGCCTTCAATATTCGACTGGTGTCGAAACCATTGAAGAAGTCGCGCACATATTTATTCACCGGGTTGCACAGCAGTTCACGCGGAGTGCCGATCTGCACCACGCGCCCGCCCTCCATGATTGCAATGCGATGACCGATGCGAACCGCTTCTTCGATATCGTGAGAGATGAAAATGATCGTGCGATCCTGCTCGGCCTGGAGCTTGATCAGCTCGCCCTGCATTTCGCTGCGGATCATCGGGTCGAGTGCGGAGAAGGCTTCGTCCATCAGCAGAATGGCGGGGTCGTTGGCCAGGGCGCGGGCCAGGCCTACGCGCTGCTGCATGCCGCCGGAGAGTTGATGGGGAAAGCTGAATTCCTGGCCGGAAAGCCCGACCTGTTCTAGTGCGCCCATGGCCCGGCAGTAGCGTTCTTTCTCGCTGACACCGCTGATTTCCAGTCCGAAACTGACGTTATCGATGACGCTCATGTGCGGCATCAGGGCGAACGACTGGAAGACCATGCCCATGTCCTTGCGCCGCACTTGCAACAGATCCTTGTCGCCCAGACCGGTAATTTCCTTGCCGTTGAGAAAGATCTTGCCGGAGGTCGGTTCGATCAACCGGTTGAACAAGCGGACCATGGTCGATTTGCCGGAGCCGGACAAACCCATGATCACAAAGATTTCGCCTCGGCGAACGGAAAAGTTGGCATCGAATACACCAATTGCCTGACCGGTCTTTTTGAATACTTCAGCTTTCGAGGCGCCCTCTTCAATCATCTTCATGGCCAGCGCTGGCTGGCTGCCGAAGACTTTGAATACATTCTTTACGCAGATGATCTCGTCGGAACTTGTCATACCATGCCTCCTTCGTGTTGCACTTCGATCGCTTTAAACGACAAGCCATCGAGCGAAACTGTTTTTGAACGGCAGCGGTAATCAATGAATGTTTTCACGACGGGTTTCCTTTTATTATTTTTGGGTGCCCAGGAAAGAGGGATGTTGCAAATCTATTAGCATCATCGCGCTTAATCCAACTACATTTACAGGGACAATTTGATAACGTCGGGTTATCGGTTGCGGGCTCGGGCATGGCTGACCGTTCGGCTTCGCACCATGAGCGACCGGGTCTATTCCCAAAGCGACGCTGGCGTGGCCCTGCGAGGAGCGTTCCGTTACCCTCCACGCGCTTCGTTGGGGAGCTGTATCGTTAGGAGAGTGTACGAATGACCAAGCATGTCGACCCTGACACCATCCTGCTGAAAATGCCGTCCTTGAGGGCTGTGAAGGCATTTGTCGCCGCCGCCAAATACGAAAGCTTCACCCGTGCCGCCGAGGCGTTGTGCGTTTCGCAAGCGGCGATCAGCCGGCAGATCCGCGAGCTGGAAAGCTACCTGGGCGCGCAACTGTTTACCCGGGTGGGTCGTGCGGTAGAACTGACCGCTGCCGGTGCGGTGTTCTTTGATGCCGCGCAACTGTCGTTCGTCAACATCGCCCAAGCCGCCGAACGCATTCGCAACAGCCAGTCGAGCAAGAAAGTGCTGACCATCTGCTGCTCCCCGGCCTTTTCCGCGCTGTGGTTATCCGATCACCTGCAGGAGTTCTTCGCTCAGTGTCCTGACATTGAACTGAACCTGATCACCACGCAGAACTTTCTGACCATGGAACCCGGCGTGCAGCCGGATATCTTCATCACCAAGATTTCGCGCATCCGCGAAGGCTATAGAAGCTATCCGCTTTGCCACGACGTGATCTACCCGGTGTGCACGCCGCAATATCTGGAGCAGCATCCGGAGATTTCCACCATCGAGGGCGTGCGCGATTCGGCGCTGCTCAACCTCAGCCCTTACGGCCGTTCGCAAGTTGCCGAGCACGTCGACTGGGGCGTGTGGCTGGCGTTTCAGGCAATCGATATCGACGACCGCCCGGCCAACAGTCCACAGATTTTCAACGCCAACGACTACAACCTGCTGATCAGCATGGTGCTGACTCATCAAGGCATCGCTCTGGGCTGGAATCACTTGGTCACGTCGCTGGTGCAGCGAGGCTTGCTGGTGCGACCGATCGAGCAGCAGGTACAGCTGCGCAACAGTTGGCACTACTTGAGTTGCCGCGAAAATTCGGACAATGAAGACGAATTGCAGCGCTTCCGTGAATGGATTCTGGGGAAGTTTCCCCGCCGTTGATCTGCTCTGCGTCAGCGTCGGTCGTTTTGGTTATCAATAGCCCGACGAAAATGTCGCTGGAGCAGCTCGCCGTCCCTGACCCATTGTTGAGCGACGCCGACCAAGCACGGTCGCGCTCAACACACAGGAAGGGCTTGTTGCATGTCACTCTTCGAATTTTCTTGCGATTTTGATTTTCTCGACGCTCCGCAGAAAACCCGCGCGATCGTACAAAACAGTCTGCTCGACATTATCGGAGTCATGGCCGGCGCGGCGAGCAACGACACCAGTGTCGCGATGCGCCGGTTTGCCGAACGGCACTATCCGGCAGGTCTCTACAGCAGTCGCCTGATTTTCTCCGGGCAGCGCGTCAACGTGCTCGGCGCAGCGTGGGCCGGCGGCTTCAGCGCCGACAGCCTCGACGCCCATGAAGGCCATTTCAAATCCAAGGGCCACGCGGGGGCGACCGTGGTACCCGCCGTGCTCGCCCTCGCCGATGCACTGCATCATCAGGGCCAATCCATTAGCGGGCATGATCTGCTGAGCGCTTTATGCATTGGTTACGAAACCGCGTTGCGCGCAGGTTCGGCATTGATGGCGACCTCACCTACGTATCACGCTTCCGGTGGCTTTTCAGCCCTGGGCGTGGTCTGCGCTGGCGCGCGATTGTTACGTCTGGATGAGACAACGTTCCGCCACGCCTTGGGCATTGCCGAATACTTCAGCGCGCGCTGCCCGATGATGCGCGTGGTGCAAGCGCCGACGATGCTGCGTGATGCACATGGTGCGGGCGCATTCACCGGTCTGAACGCTTTGTTCATGGCCTTGGAAGGCATTACCGGCGCGCCAGCGGAAACAGTCGAAGACATCGCCGTTTCAGAGCATTGGCGCGACCTCGGTCAGCGTTGGGAAATCGACAGTCAGTACTTCAAACCCTGGCCCGTCTGCCGCTGGGCGCAACCGGCGCTGACCGCAATGCTTGAGCTGCAACGACAACATCCGTTGCTCGCTGCCGATTCGATCGAAACCATACGTGTGGAAACGTTCTATGAGTCGATGTGCCTGCAGGGACATTCACCGAAGGACGCCGATCAAGCGCAATACGCCTTGGCGTTTCCACTCGCAGCGCTGGTTGTCAGGGGCAAGGTCGGGCCTGAGGAAGTCACCGGTATGGCGATTACTGCGCCGGATATCCTGGCCCTCTGCGCCCGCATCGAAATCGTCGAAGCCGCCGATATCTCGGCCAGATTCCCCGAGGAAATCCTCTCGCGGTTGAGCATTACTCTGAAGAATGGCGAGGTGCTGGTGAGCCCGGTCACCGCTGCGCGCGGCGATCCGCAGACGCCTTTGAGCGTTGAAGAGCTGGAGCAAAAGTTCGATCTGTTCGCTCAGGGGCTCGGCCTTGAACGCAGTACCGCTGTGAAGATGGCAATCAGAAACATCGCTAAAGCCGACTGCGCCATCACTGCACTGCAAGCGGTTTTTCAAGCGGTGCCGACTTCACCCTGACTCTGTCACTCATAACCGCAAATCATTAATTGCCCTCAGCAAATGTCGGTTGTGACGTTTGTTCTGTGCCGGATAGGCTGAGGCTTATCGTTCGCTTATTTAGAAAGTCACGGTTAAAGGTGACCGCTCAAGATCGAAGTCCTGGGAGGATAACAATGAACAACAAGCAAAGCGTTTATGACCTGATCGCACAACGCAAACCGTGGCATTCGCTGCCGGGCGCGCTTTACCGCAGTGAGGAGGTTTACCGTCAGGATCTTGAGCAGATCTGGCACAAGGACTGGATCTTCGCCGGCCACACCTTTGAAATCACCAAGCCGGGGCAATATTTCACGCTGCAGATCGGTGACTACCCGGTGGCCGTCGTTCGCGGCAAGGATGGTGAGGTTCGCGCTTTCCACAATGCGTGCCGGCACCGTGGCGCGAAAATCTGCGAGGCCGATCACGGCAAAGTAGCGAAGATGGTCTGCCCGTATCACAAATGGACATACGAGCTGGACGGCAACCTGTTGTTCGCCGGCAACATGGGCCAGGACTTCGACAAAGCGCAGTACAACCTGAAAAGCGTGCACTGCGAAATCGTCGACACCTACATCTACGTCTGCGTTGCCGCCAAGGCACCCGACTTTGAAGGTTTCCGCAAAGCCGTCAGCCCTTTCATCGCGCCGCATTACCTCGAAGACTGCAAAGTCGCGTTCGAGTCGAACATCGTCGAGAAAGGCAACTGGAAACTGGTCTTCGAAAACAATCGCGAGTGCTACCACTGCGACGGCTCACACCCGGAACTGCTGCACTCGTTTGTCGATAACCTTTCAGTCGGTGGCGTCAGCGGCGAAGACGATCCCGAGCTGTCGGCATACTGGGCCAAATGCGAAAAGGCCGGATTGCCCAGCCGCCTGGTGATGGACATCAATGGCCAGTTCCGCATGACGCGCATCCCTCTTTCATCCGGTGCAGTCAGCTACACCATGGACGGCAAGCCGGCGGTTAATGGTCGCCTCGACAAGACCTCCGAAGCCGACATCGGCGCGCTGCTGTACTTCCACTACCCGTCCACCTGGAACCACTTCCTCGGCGACCATGCGCTGAGTTTCCGCGTGCTGCCGATCAGCGCTACCGAAACACTGGTGACCACCAAATGGCTGGTGCCCAACACAGCAGTGGAAGGCGTGGATTACGACATCGAGCGCCTGACCAAAGTGTGGATTGCCACCAACGATCAGGACCGCACGCTGGTTGAAGGCACCCAACGCGGTGTGACTTCGCCGTCCTACGAACCCGGCCCGTATTCGGAAACCGCCGAGACTGGCGTCTGTCAGTTCGATGACTGGTACTGCGCGACGATGATGGATCGGCTCAAAGGGCCGATTCCGTTGAAGTCGGTTGGTTGATAGGTACTTCTGTCCATGACCGGTTGCACATCATCATTGACGATTCGCGAAAACTACGGCGAACGCGCATCCACCCGGATCATTTTCCTGATCACCGGCATTGTCATGTCGGCCTGGGCGCCGCTGGTTCCTTTGGTAAAAGCGCGCACCGGGCTGGACGAAGGTGGCCTGGGCCTGTTGTTGCTGGGCTTTGGCATCGGCTCGATCGTGGCCATGCCGTTCGCCGGTTACCTGACCGCGCGATTTGGCTGCCGGCCGGTGATCATCGCCTCAACTCTGGTCTTGTGTGCGGTGCTGCCAATGTTGAGCCATTTGACGTGGCTGCCCGGGCTGGCCCTGACGGTGCTGTTGTTCGGCGCCAGCATGGGCATGCTCGATTGCGCGATCAATATCCAGTCGATCATCGTCGAAAAGAACAGTGGCGAAACCCTGCAATCGGGTTTCCACGGGCTCTATAGCGTGGGCGGGATCGCCGGTGCCGGGGCGATGACAGCGATGCTCAGTCTTGGGCTCGATCCGCTGCCATCGGTGCTGTGTCTGGTGGCGATCATTCTCGCCTCGCTATATAAGGCTGCACCAGACCTGCTGCCTTACGGTACCGAGCGCGACGGTCCGATCTTTGCGGTTCCGCGCGGAATCGTCCTGATGCTGGGTGTCCTCTGCTTCATCGTGTTCCTGACCGAAGGCGCAATGCTGGACTGGAGCGCGGTGTTTCTTGCCTCGCAACGCGATATGCC
Organism: Pseudomonas iranensis; assembly: GCF_014268585.2. Taxonomy (NCBI): domain Bacteria; kingdom Pseudomonadati; phylum Pseudomonadota; class Gammaproteobacteria; order Pseudomonadales; family Pseudomonadaceae; genus Pseudomonas; species Pseudomonas iranensis. The sequence goes on along the minus strand of NZ_CP077092.1, from coordinate 2,942,115 downwards.
ATCGAGCTACGCAGGATTGGGCTACGCCTGTTTCGCTGCAGCCATGACGCTTGGACGGCTGACCGGCGACGCGATTGTCAGCCGATTGGGTGGCATTTGCGTGGTGACGCTGGGCGGAGTCTGCGCGGCAGTCGGACTGCTGGTTTCGCTGGTTTTCGATGGCTGGCCGGCGTCATTGCTGGGCTATGCGCTGGTCGGCGCCGGATGCTCGAACATCGTTCCGGTGTTGTTCAGCGCCGCAGGTCGACAACAGCGCATGCCGCAGCGCACCGCTATTCCGGCAATCATTTCCATGGGTTATGCCGGGATTCTGATGGGGCCGGCGTTCATAGGCATGATCGCCCATTTCAGCTCGTTGACGATCGCTTTGGGTGGCGTGGTCGTGCTGTTGTTGTTTGTCAGCTGTGCCGCGAGGTTGCTCAAGGCCTGAGCGCGGCGGACTCTGACAAGCCTGCGTCCTAACGTCGCAGCCTTCGGCTATTGGCAAATCCTGCGCAAGCCGTAGAATCCCGCGCGCTCTTGCAATCGCGCGTCTGGTCACAGACGCGAACTTGCAGGGCTGGCCATGTCGTCCGACGCCACCGCCCTGCCCGATCGGCAGACATTTGCACAACACCTGTTCCAGCCTGGCAACCGCATGCGCAGAGGCGCACGTTGCGCTGTACGATTTCCTGAGGTTTTTATGTCTCCGCGTTTGCTGGCCATGGCGCTGGCGCCCCTGCTCGGGCTGTTCATTATTGCTCTGGGCAACGGTTTTCTGTCTTCCCTGACCACCCTTCGCCTGGACGCCGCCGGCGCCTCGGCGACGATGATCGGAATTGTTTCGTCGGCCTATTTCATCGGCCTGACGCTGGGCGCGGTGTTCAATGACCGGCTGATTCTGCGCATCGGCCATATTCGTGCCTACGGCAGCTTCGCCTCGCTGATCGCCGTGACGATCCTGTTGCAAGGTCTGTTTTATGACACTTGGGGCTGGTTGGTCCTGCGCCTGATCAACGGCTGGGCCACGGTCGGTGTGTTTCTGGTGATCGAAAGCTGGCTGCTGCTGGCCGGTGACGAGAAGATTCGCGGGCGCTTGCTCGCGCTGTACATGATCGTCCTTTATGGCGCTGGTGTTTTGGGCCAGGCCACGCTGGGGACCATCACCGGCATGAGCGACAGCGCGCCGTTCATGGTCGCCGGCATGCTCGCTGCGTTGTCGGTGCTGCCGATCGTGATCCTGCCGCGCGTGTCGCCGCTGCTCGATCAGGTCGAGCCGCTCAAGCCCCGGCAACTGCTGGGCGTGACGCCGACCGGGCTGGTCGGCTGTTTCGGCTCGGGGGTGACCATCGCGGCGATCTACACCTTGTTGCCGCTGTATCTGCAACGCAGAGGTCTGGACGTCGGTGAAGTCGGCAGCATGATGGCCTGGACGATTCTCGGCGCGATGCTGCTGCAGTATCCGGTCGGACGCTGGTCCGACCGCACCGATCGCTTGCAGGTGCTGACGCTGCTGACGGTGGCGTGCACCGCGTTATCACTGGTGATTGTGCTGCTGCCGCTGTCTGCGACAATGCTCGCGGCGATGCTGTTTCTGCTCGGTGGCGGCGTCTTCGCGCTATACCCGGTGGCCGTCAGCCACGCGGCCGACCGCGCCCCGGCCGAAGCGCTGGTGCCGATGATTCAGGGTTTGCTGCTGATCAACTCGCTGGGCTCGGCCATCAGCCCGATGATGATCTCGCCGGTGATGAACTCGTTCGGCGCCAACGGCCTGTTCTGGGTCTTCGCAGTGGTTAATTTGAGCATGGTCAGCTTTTTCTTCTGGCGCCGCGGCAAACGCCCGGTGCCGGCCAACCCCGCACCGTTCACGGCCGCAGCCACCTATTCGCCGACGGGTGCGGAGTTGCGGGTCACCGAGGATTTGCGCGTCGCCGCTGAGGAGCATCCGGCGATGATGGATGCGATCAGCGGGGAACTGGTGACGCAGCCACGGTGACAGGTGATCAGCAACTGCCCGGCGGGATGCCGTCCTTGTTGAAGTCCTTCAAGCGCTCGCGCTCTTCTTCGGTGGAATGCGCCGGGGTGGTTTGATCCGGTACTTCTTGCGGCACTTCGGTTTTTTCTTCAGTCATGGCTTTGCCCTCGTTGTTGATGCTATTTCGGCATCGGCGAGGGCTGGCAGTTCCGGATTTCGCACCTTGCCCAAGCCATCGACGCGGCAAAAACCAGGAATATCTCGAAGCGTAAACGCACAAAGGCCTGCTTGGCTTTCGCTAGCAGGCCTTTGTTGAAAGATGGTGCCCGAAGCCGGAATCGAACCGGCACGCCCTTACGAGCGGGGGATTTTAAGTCCCATGCGTCTACCAGTTTCGCCATTCGGGCGGTAGCGCGGTGTTGCTTTGCTCAGCCTTGCGGTTGCGATCCTGACAGGATGGCCGCTTGAAAAGCCGAGCGGGGAATATATACATCACGTCCCGGTGAAGCAAGTTTGGAGTGCGCGATTTGAGAACTAAATATCGCTGACCAAGGAAAATCAAAAAGCCTCAGAAATCAGGGAGCTACGGAGTTTGCTTGAAGTAGACGCCGAGGTTACTGGCAAATCGCAGCAACCCGACTGGAAATTGAGACGATAAACTCAAAAGATTCAGACGCTCACCATCACCTTAGCTGCACGGGTGACAGATGTTTCATCGATTGAGATTATGAGCAGGCAACCCAGGACTGGACGGGATGTCTACGCTAAAGGATGGCGCCGAAATCAATAATCAAAGGGTAATCAGCACGCCCCCCCCTTCAACCACGATCACGCCTCACAGAACGTCACCAGAGCAGTGCTCAGGGATGTACAAGCAATCAGGAGATTGATTCCATGCAAATGAGTGACACCGTTCTAAAAGCGTCTTTAAGCCAAGAGGAGCGCTCGGCGATCGCCGAGATCGAAGCGACCACCAATATCCTGCAACTTGTCACCCGTCTGACCGGTACACGCTTTGCCGGCATCGCAAAATTCACTGAAACAGAGTGGATCGTTTGTTCGGCGTACGATCCGATTGAACTGGGAATAAATGTCGGCGATACGCTGGATCTGGAAACCACCCTTTGCAGTGAGTTTCGACGAAATCCGCAAGCCCTCTTCCTTCCACAAATCAGCCAGGATGGACGACTTTCGTCACGTCCTGTGGTGAAGCAATATTCGATTGAAAGCTACGCAGGCGCGCCTGTTTTCCTGCCGGACGGGAGACTCTGGGGTGCCTTATGTGCTCTGGACTCAAGGGCTGTTCTGTTTGACAACCCCGATCTTGCAGAGACATTGACGCTGTTCGCGCGGCTCATTGGCTGCATCTTTTTCTCGAATCTCACGGTGGAAGGTGCCAGCCACATCCAGACCGGATCGTGCTTGACTGATTGACCCTCCGCAAACAGGTGAGCACCACACTTTTCTGCAGACAACAAAAAACCCCGTAGATCATTGATCTACGGGGTTTTTGATAGTGGAGGCCGAGGTCGGAATCGAACCGGCGTAGGTGGATTTGCAATCCACTGCATAACCATTTTGCTACTCGGCCTCAAAGTATTCGCTGTCAGTAGCACAACAACAAACACTGTACAAATTGGAGCGGGAAACGAGACTCGAACTCGCGACCCCGACCTTGGCAAGGTCGTGCTCTACCAACTGAGCTATTCCCGCTTGGTGTGGCGCATTCTATAGAATTAAGATGCCCCGTCAACCCCTTGATTCAAAAAACTTTTATTTCTTTTCGACATCGGTCTTCAGGTGCGGCCAAGCGGCGCGAAGGTATTGAACCATCGACCACAGGGTCAGCCCTGCCGATACAATCAGCAGTGTATATCCGAGCACGACCCAGAAGCTGAATGCCTTTGGATGAGCCAGCAGAATCACCAGCGCGAGCATCTGCGCAGCGGTTTTCCATTTGCCGAGATTGGAAACGGCTACCTGCGCTCGTGCGCCGAGTTCTGCCATCCATTCGCGCAGTGCCGAAATCACGATCTCACGACCGATGATGACCGCCGCTGGCAGCGTCAGCCAGAGATTGCCGTGTTCCTGCACCAGCAGGACCAGGGCAACAGCGACCATCAGCTTGTCGGCGACCGGATCGAGAAACGCCCCGAACGGTGTGCTTTGCTCCAATCGGCGCGCCAGGTAACCATCGAGCCAGTCGGTTGCGGCCGCAAAGGCGAACACCGAAGCGGAGGCCATGTAACTCCACTCGTAGGGCAGATAGAACAGCAAAATAAAGATTGGGATGAGCAGGACGCGTAGAACGGTAATCAGATTAGGGATATTCATCGGCACAACTGGCTACGAGGTGAAGGGGCATTCTACTCACTATGCAGGTTCGCATAAATCGACTCAGCGAGCTTTTTACTGATCCCCGGGGCTTTGGCGATCTCTTCGATGCTTGCACGAGACAGCTCCTGCAATCCACCAAAATGTTTCAACAGGTCACGGCGGCGTGTCGGCCCTACCCCTGCCACGCCTTCCAGCGTTGAGGTTCGGCGGGTCTTGCCGCGACGGGCGCGATGCCCCGTAATTGCGAAGCGGTGCGCCTCATCGCGGATCTGCTGGATCAGGTGCAAGGCAGGTGAATCGCCACGCAAGGTGAACTCGTGCGCTGCATCATTCAGATACAACGTTTCGAAACCGGCCTTGCGCGTGGCGCCCTTGGCGACGCCCAACAGGATCAGATCCGGCACGGCCAGTTCGTTGAGCACATCGCGGGCCATCGACAATTGGCCCTTGCCACCGTCGACCAACAGGATGTCCGGCAACTTGCCCTCGCCGTCCTTGAGTTTGCTGAAGCGGCGAGTCAACGCCTGGTGCATGGCCGCGTAATCGTCGCCGGCGGTGACGCCTTCGATGTTGTAGCGGCGGTAATCCGACTTGATCGCGCCTTCCGGCCCGAACACCACGCAGGAGGCCACAGTGGCTTCGCCGCTGGAATGACTGATGTCATAGCATTCCAGGCGCTGCGGCGGCTCATCCAGATTCAGCACTTCAGCCAGCGCGTCGAATCGCGCGGCGGTGTGCTGACGGTTGGCCAGACGCGCGCCCAACGCTTGCTCAGCGTTGGTCACGGCCAGTTGCTGCCAGCGCGCACGGGTGCCGCGCACCCGATGACTGATGGCCAACTCACGGCCGCGCAACGTGTGAATCCCTTCGATCAACGCAGGGAAGTCTTCGTGAACCACGTTGACGATCAGTTCGCTCGGCAGATCGCGTTCGGGGCTGCTGATGTAGTACTGACCGAGGAACGCTGCCATGACCTCGGAAACGTCTTCCTCGATGCCGACCTGCGGGAAGAAATTCTTGCTGCCCAGCACTCGCCCGCCGCGCACGCTGATCAGGTGGACACAGGCGCCGCCGGGGTTGACGAATGCGGCAATAACGTCGATATCGCCGGTTCCGCCTTCCATGCTTTGCTGGTCCTGCACCCGACGCAGCAAGGCAATCTGGTCACGCAATTCGGCCGCGCGTTCGAATTCGAGATTGATCGCTGCCTCTTCCATCGCGGTGGACAGCTCGTTGGTCAGCGCGTGGCTGCGACCTTCGAGGAACATCACCGAGTGGCGTACGTCTTCGGCGTAGACGTCAGGCTCGACCAGGCCCACGCATGGCGCCTTGCAGCGTTTGATTTGATATTGCAGGCACGGACGGGTACGGTTTTTGTAGTAGCTGTCTTCGCACTGACGGACGAAGAAGGTTTTCTGCAGAATGCTCAGGCTTTCGCGGATGGCCCCAGCACTTGGATACGGACCGAAATACTTGCCCTTGGCCTTTTTGGCACCGCGATGGATGCTCAGGCGCGGAAACTGTCCGTCGGAGAGGAACACGTACGGATAGGATTTATCGTCGCGCAGCAGGATGTTATACGGCGGACGCCACTCCTTGATCAGCGTCTGTTCCAGCAGCAGCGCTTCGGTTTCGTTGGCGGTGATGGTCGTCTCGACCTGAGCGATACGCCCGACCAGTGTAGCCGTTTTCGGCGCCAGCCCGGTCTTGCGAAAGTAGCTCGCCAGACGTTTCTTCAGGTTTTTGGCTTTGCCGACATACAGCAGGCGCGCCTCGCTGTCGAACATGCGATAGACGCCCGGACGACCGCTGACGGTCGACAGGAAAGCACTGGAATCAAATGTCTCGGTCATGGTCAGGCGCTGGCGTCCACCATGCCGTGACGCACTGCGAGCAGGGTCAACTCGACATCGCTGCTGATCGAAAGCTTCTCGAAAATGCGGTAGCGGTAGGTGTTCACGGTTTTCGGCGACAGGCACAACTTGTCGGAAATGATCTGGACCTTCTGGCAGCCGACAATCATCAAGGCAATCTGGATTTCCCGCTCGGACAACGCGTCGAACGGCGAATCATTGGTGGGCTGGAAAGATTTGATTGCCAACTGCTGAGCGATCTGCGGACTGATGTAACGCTGCCCGGCGAAAACCAGCCGAATGGCCTGAACCATCTCCGGCAGACCCGCGCCCTTGGTCAGGTAACCAGCCGCACCGGCCTGCAGCAAACGCGTCGGGAAAGGGTCTTCCTCGCACACCGTAACGGCAACCACCTTGATGTCCGGGTGGCTGCGCAGCAGTTTTCGTGTGGCTTCGAGGCCGCCGATGCCGGGCATCTTGACGTCCATGAGCACAACGTCAGGCTTCAACTCACGGGCCTTGATCAGGGACTCTTCGCCTGACTCGGCCTGGCCTACCACCTGCAGGCCATCGATATCGGCCAGCATTCGTGTAATGCCTGTACGAACGAGATCATGGTCGTCGACCACTAGCACCCTAATCAAGCAGACACCTCGCGATATGGTCTTATTGGGATGCCGGACACCTTAGCAAAAAGTGCCAGACAGACCTAGCGGAAAGCCGTATTTAAAAAGTTTCAATTCATCATTCAGAGCTTGCCGGCTGTGGGTTTCAGAGCACAGCTGTACTCAAATCGAGCTGCATCCTCAGGAAACACTCATCCCTGCCTACGATACGCAGTCCTTTGCGGACATACAGTGCTTGCGCACGATTGTTATCGAAGACCGTCAGTCGCAGTGCAGGACGTCGCGCCTGACGGGCCATGTCAATAACCTGATCGATAGCCCAGGAGCCGGCGCCCTGCCCTCGCCAGGTCTGATCAATCTGCAATTCGCGTATGTACAGCGCCCGCGAATCCTCGCTCAGACTGACAAAGCCGATCAGCAGTTCATCCTGGAGGATCATCCAGTTCTCACGATACTGCCAGCCTGCGTCGAATGCCTCGTCCTGCCACAACAGATCGTGGTCAATGTAATAGCGCAGCATGTTGCGACAGGTCAGATCCCGCGCAAAGGCAAGATCATCATGGGTGGCATGCCGAATTCGATAACTCATTCAGCTCTCTCCAATCGTAAAAATGTACTTTAACCAGATCGTTTGCCAGTGATAGCCGTTTCGCTCGGCACGAAATAGCATTTTCTGATTGCTGACGCGTATCAGCGTCGAGTAAGCTCGGCGTATTCATCGGAGACAGACCATGTTCAACGCCCCTTCACAGCCATGCATCGCCAGCGCCCCGCGCTCGGTTGCGGCTGTCCGGGTGAATGACATGTGCGCTCCAGGCAACTTTTATTTTGGGTATTGGTTTAGCCACTGGCGCGCCTGATACCCACACGGCGCCCATGATAACGGGTCGCCTACCAGAGATTTCTCAACCCCCGGTCGGCCTCCCGACCGGGGGTTTTGTTTTTTCAGGCCAACAACTTTCAGCACCACACCAGACACTTTGAGGAATGCACCATGAACTACGCCACTTATTACCGTTACGACAGCTTTAGCGCCTGGCGATTTACCAGCCTCCGCTCGGGACAGCCTGCCGCCTCCGATCGGTCACCTACAGGTGGCAAACACACACGCCTAGCCAGTACGGCCATTTGTCGAACACCCCAGTAGGGCCGAGTGCGCGGGAAAAACCCGCCATCCGCCCAGGAAGACCGAACATGAACTCTTCAGTTTCCGCTTTGCCGCTGTCCACCCTCGATTCTGCCAACGAAGCGCTGACCCTGCGCCTGCCCAGCTCGTTGCAACTCAAGCAGCAATTGCCGCTCAGCCACTCCCTGCATCAGCAGGTCAATGCGCATCGCCAGGCGGTGCGCGCCATCCTCGACGGTGAAGACCCGCGCCTGCTGGTCATCGTTGGCCCCTGCTCTATCCATGATCCGCAGTCGGCAATCGAATACGCCAGCAAACTCGCTCGCCTGGCCGAAGATGTCAGCGGTGAAATGCTGCTGGTCATGCGTGCCTACGTCGAAAAGCCGCGAACGACGATCGGCTGGAAAGGTCTGGCCTACGATCCGCATCTGGACGGCACTGACGACATGGCTGCCGGTCTGACGCTGTCGCGCGAACTGATGCTGGAAATGATCCAGCTCGGACTACCGGTCGCTACCGAACTCCTGCAACCCATGGCCGCCAACTACTTTGATGACCTGCTGAGCTGGGTGGCCATTGGTGCCCGCACCACCGAATCGCAAATCCACCGCGAAATGGCCAGCGGCCTGAACATGCCGGTGGGCTTCAAGAACGGCACCGACGGCGGCGCCGCCGTTGCTGTCGACGCCATGCGCTCGGCAGCCCATCCGCATCGGCACTTCGGCGTCGACAGCCAAGGGCATCCGGCGATCGTGCAGACAGCCGGCAACGCTGACACCCACATCGTGCTGCGCGGTGGCCATCAAGGGCCGAACTACGATGCAACCAGCGTGGCCAACATCAGCGCCGAGCTCAGCAGACTGAAGATCCCCAGCCGGATCATGGTCGATTGCAGCCATGCCAACAGCGGCAAGGATCCACTGCGCCAGCCAGCAGTCTTCAATGACGTCCTTGAACAACGCCTGCGGGGAAACCACTCGCTGATCGGCATGATGCTGGAATCTCACCTGTTCGAAGGCTGCCAGCCGCTGAGCAGCTCTCTGCGCTACGGCGTATCGATCACCGACGGCTGCCTCGGCTTCGATGCAACTGAGCGATTGCTGACCGATGCCGCACGACGCGTCGCGCAAGCCGAACGTTGATCGAACCGCCCTCCCGCTCATTCAAAGCGCGGAGGGCCGGCATTCACTGGCAAAGCCTCCACGCTGATTTGCCTAACGGGGGATTGCTGACTGACATCGTCCAGACGCTCCACGGTGTAGGCGATCTGCACCGTTGTGCCGTGATGCTCACGCCAGAACCGGTGAGGGACGATGAAACACACCGCTTGACCAGCCGTCTCCCGCGTAATTTCAAGATCATCCCGGTGACTGAAGAACTCACCGTCACACTTGAGATAGACCAACTCATCCTCTTGCACCTGCGCCCCTTCGATGAGAACGGAAACGCCGTCGACCGAATCCTTCAGTGACAACACGTTTTCAACTGCCTCAACGACATCCGGCGCAGGCAATTGCGCACGCACTGCAGGCCCGAGGAAAACCGTGGCAGGCTCGGACGCTCGAACCGTTCCACAGCGCTGTTCGACACGGTAGGCGACGACCACTTCACCACCTCGGTGAGCTTCGATGTAGCTCCCCGGCACCCAGAACGACAGGCATTGCGCGACGGAGTAGGCCTCCACGTTCAATGAGTCGGTAAAGATCTCGGGCGAGGTATCGCCGTGCCAGGACAACATCACCCGATCACCCGCCGACATCCTCGCGTAAGGCTGCAGAGTCACCAGGGTGCCCTCTGCCACTCGCGATGGCTCCAGCGCTCCGTTTACCGAGCCTTCGATCTGTGGAGCCAACAATTGCGTGCGCATATCGCCCACAGACAGTTGCAGGCGTGCAGATTCCACTGCCTTGGGCGCGGACGCACTTTGCAGTGTCCAGTAAACCTCCAGCGAGCCTCCATCCAGCGCAGCCACATGCATGGCCTTGATGACGAAGATTACGTCCCTGCCGACCTGAGCCTGGCTGATGAATCGAACACTCTCGTATTGATAGGTGAAGCCTTCGATATCCAGCCCCTCCCAATACAGCGTCAACTGATCGCCGCAGCTCATGTTGGCATAAGGAGAAATGCGAACGATGGCTTTGACCAGTGAAGGATCCAACACGCTCCCACTGAGCCCGTCAATCATCGGCGCGACAAGAGGTTCGATGGACACTTCGGCAACCATCGGCTGACGCATCCGCCAGCAAAACTCGACTTCATGGCTATTCATTTTCGTTTCCACTCCCTGGAAAACGTGCCGCCCCGAATGGCGACACTGACATCTACATTGAGGACTTCTTCGAATGTTCTTGATGTCAGCCGAATACACCGCGACGACGGCGTAAGCGCTACTCGCAAGGCAGGCAACCGGGGCGTTCGCGCTGTTATGCCGACAAACGACCCACTGAACTTCCGATTCGGATTTCACAGCTCTCCGAAATTTCGTACGCCTCGTAGTCCATTTTCAAACACAACGCGAAGCCTCTTCGTACTTCCTCAGCGACAGTGGTGTTTTAGAGTGGCTCGGTGATTTCCCGATGAACTTCTACGAAAAAGGTAAGAACATGCAACGGAATGCTACAACTCGTTATCCCATCCTGTTGGTCCACGGTCTGTTCGGGTTCGAGCGTATCGGTCATTTCGAGCTGTTCCATGACGTCAAATCCGCTATGAAAGCGGCTGGCTGTCGATTGTTTGTTCCACACCTTTCGGCCACCCATGACAATGAAATGCGGGGTGAGCAATTGCTGTCACAGATGGCCTGCGTGCTGCGAGGCACAGGCGCGAAGAAAGTCAACCTTATAGGACACAGTCAAGGTGCACTCGCTGCACGCTATGCGGCAGCGCTTGCACCAAACGTCGTCGCTTCAGTCACCTCCGTCAGTGGTCCGAACCATGGTTCGGAGCTCGCCGACTTCCTGCGCAAGGCACTGGTCCCGGGCAAGCTGCCGGAGGTCGTTGCACAAAACGTGGCGACGCAATTTGCCGATTTGTTGTCGCTGCTCAGTGGCAGCGTGGCACTGCCACAGAATGCGGTGGCTGCACTCAACGCACTGACCACCGTCGGCGTCGGGCAATTCAATGACAAATTCCCACAAGGACTGCCACACACCTGGGGCGGTCACGGCCCGGAGCAAGTCAACGGCGTGCGTTACTACTCGTGGAGCGGGGTTGTTGCGCAATCCAGGCTGCCGACGCTGGATCCGGTTCAAGCAACCTGCCGCGCCCTGTCGCAATATTTCACCACCGAACCCCAGCAGAATGACGGCTTCGTCGGACGCTTCAGTAGCCATCTCGGCCAAGTGATCCGCTCTGATTATCCAATGGATCACCTGGCGAGCTTGCGGCGCAGCCCGGGCGCAACCGCGTCTTCACCGGACCCTATCGAGCTGTACGTCGAGCATGCCCAGCGCCTGCGTGCGGCGGATCTTTGAGTAGAGTCAGGGAAGCAGAATGGAACTTTGCCGAGAATTCACCGACTGATTCCGGTACGCTCCACCTTTTATTGAAACAGTTCGGAGAATTCCCCATGGCCAAAGCCACTGCCCGCCACATCCTGGTTTCCAGCGAAGACAAGTGCAACGAACTCAAGGCTCAGATCGAAGCCGGCGCCGATTTTGCTGAAGTCGCCAAAGCCAACTCCAGCTGCCCATCCAGCCGTCAGGGCGGTGACCTGGGTTCGTTCGGTCCTGGCCAGATGGTCAAGGAATTCGACACCGTGGTGTTCAGCGCGCCGATCAACGTCGTGCAAGGCCCGGTGAAGACCCAGTTCGGTTACCACCTGCTGGAAGTCACCAGCCGTCAGGACTGATTCGTCGTCCTGTTGCTGACAACGGCCCACCCTTTGGTGGGCCGTTGTGTTTCGGTTACATATACGGCTGGCGAGTGGCGCGCCGCTCGCGTACAACTTGCGCTTATCGATTTTGCGTTCCAAGGCTGACGATGCGACTGGTTTTTCCCACACTGATGCTCACCGCCCTCGCCCTGCTCACGGGCGCCGCCGGTGCGACCGCTGCCCCGCAACACGCACTGACCGTTTACGGCGAACCGGCCAAATACCCCGCCGGCTTCGGCCATTTCGACTACACCAATCCGCAGGCGCCGAAGGGTGGGACGATGCGGCGCTCGGCAATCGAAATCGGCCACTTCGATCATCTGCTGCCCTATATAGACAAAGGCATCGGCGTGACGCAGATCGACGGCCTGCTGTATTCGCCGCTGGCCCAGCGCTCGCTGGATGAGCCCTACACGGTGTACGGTCTGGTGGCGGAGAAAATGGAACGCTCGGACGACGGTCTGTCGCTGCGTTTCTTCATCAATCCGAAGGCGCGTTTTGCCGATGGCAAACCGATCACCGCCGAGGACGTTCGCTACACCTACAACCTGCTGATGACCCAGGGCAGCCTGCGTTATCGCACCCAGTTTGCCGACGTCAAAGGCGTCGAGATCGAGGCGCCGCTGACCGTGCGCTTCGACTTCAAAAGCAACGAAAACCGCACCCTGCCCCTGGATATCGCGACCCTGCCGGTGTTCCCCGAACACTGGTGGAAGAGTCGCGATTTCGCCGGCGGCGGTGGTTATGAGCCGCCGCTGGGCAGCGGGCCGTACCGTGTTGGCAAGGTCGACTCCGGGCGCAGCATCACTTTCGAACGCAATGGCGACTGGTGGGGCAAGGACCTGCCGGTCAGTCGCGGCCTGTACAACTTCGACCATTTCAGTATCGAGTACTTCGGCGACACCGACGTCGCCCGTCAGGTGCTGCGTGGCGGTGCCTATGACTACAACCGCGAGTTTTCCGCGACCGGCTATTCGATCGGCTACGACAGTCCCGCCCTCAGCGATGGCCGTTTACAGAAGGCCCACCTCGCCACTGAAGCGCCGCAATCGGCCCAGGGTTTCGTGTTCAATCTGCAAAAGCCGATGTTCCAGGACCGCCGGGTACGCCAGGCACTGGCGATGCTCTGGGACTTCGAATGGAGCAACCGGCAGATGATGCGCAACGTCTATATCCGCCAGCAGAGCTACTTTTCCAATACCGATCTCGCCGCCCGGCAGTTGCCCGACGCTCAAGAGCTGAAGATTCTCGAACCGCTGCGCGGTCAGGTGCCTGAGGAAGTGTTCAGCAAAGTCTTCGAGGCGCCGAAGACCGACGGCAGCGGCATCATCCGTGACAAGCAGTTGCAAGCCCTGCAACTGCTTGAGCAGGCCGGCTGGAAACCGGATGGCGATCAACTGGTCAACGGCGCCGGCGAGCCGCTGAGCTTCACTTTTCTGGTCAGCCAGAACGGCATGGACCGCCTGCTGTTGCCCTACAAGCGCACGCTGAAGCAGATCGGCATCGAGCTGAATATCCGTCGCATCGACGCCTCGCAATACGTCAATCGCCTGATGAGTCGCGACTATGACATGATCGTCACCGGCTATCCCGTTACCACGTCTCCGGGCGGTGAGTTGCTCAACTATTTCGGCTCGGCAGCGGCCAACGATCCCGGCGCGAACAATTACATGGTGTTGAAAAACCCGGCGGTCGACACCTTGATCAACGGCCTGATCCGCGCCTCTACTCAGTCGGACATGCTGCATTACGCCCATGCGCTGGACCGGGTGCTGCAATGGAATTACTACTGGATTCCCAACTATTACCCGCCGGGCACCTCGACCGTGTGGTGGAACCGCTTCGGCATTCCCACGGTGCAGGCGAGCAATGACGAAGCCATCGAGAGCTGGTGGGAAATCAGCCGCACGCCACTGACCAATCAGCAGATGACCGCCGAGAAAATCAGTCGCGGCAGACCCGGAGGGCCGCACTGATGTGGGGTTACATACTGCGGCGCCTGCTGCTGATCATTCCGACGCTCGTGATCATCCTGCTGGTCAATTTCGTCATCATCCAAGCCGCGCCCGGCGGACCAGTGGAACAAGCCATCGCCCATCTGCAAGGCATTGGCGGCGCCAGTGTCGGCGGCGGAGCCGGCGAGACATCGAGCAACGCTTCGCGCGCCAGCCGTGGTCTCGACCCGCAACTGATCAAGGACATCGAAAAACAGTACGGCTTCGACAAACCGGCCCACGAGCGTCTGTGGCTGATGCTGAAGAATTACGCGCAACTGGACTTCGGCAAGAGCTTCTTCCGTGGCGCAACAGTCACCGACCTGATTCTGGAAAAGATGCCGGTGACGATTTCGCTCGGACTGTGGGCGACACTGATCACCTATCTGGTGTCGATCCCGCTGGGCATCCGCAAGGCTGTGCACCACGGCAGCCATTTCGATATCTGGAGCAGCACGGCGATCATCATCGGTTACGCCATGCCGGCGTTTCTGTTCGCGATGTTCCTGATCGTGGTATTCGCCGGCGGTACTTCGTTGAACTGGTTTCCGGTGCGCGGACTGGTTTCGGACAACTTCGAATCGCTATCGACCCTGGGCAAGATCGCCGATTACTTCTGGCATCTGGTGCTGCCGGTCACCGCGCTGGTGATCGGTGGATTCGCGACCTTGACGATCCTTACAAAAAACTCGTTCCTCAATGAAATCACCCGACAGTACGTAGTGACGGCCCGCGCCAAAGGCTTGAGCGAACGCCGCGTGCTGTACGGACACGTGTTTCGCAACGCCATGCTGTTGGTGGTTTCGGGGATACCTCAGGCGTTCATCAGTGTGTTCTTCGCTGGCTCACTGCTGATCGAAGTGATCTTCTCCCTCGATGGCCTTGGGCGCATGAGTTACGAAGCAGCGGTATCGCGGGACTATCCAGTGGTGTTCGGTTCACTGTTCATCTTCACCCTGTTCGGCCTGCTGATAAAACTGATCGGCGACCTCTGCTACACCCTGGTCGACCCGCGTATCGACTTTGCCGCGAGGAATGCCTGATGTTCAAGCTCTCGCCTTTGGGTCGTCGCCGTTTCGAACGCTTCAAGAAAAACCGTCGTGGCTGGTGGTCGCTGTGGCTGTTCATCGGCCTGTTCCTGCTGACGCTGGGTGGCGAATTGATCGCCAACGACAAACCGTTGATGGTCAGTTATCAGGGCCAATGGTACTTCCCGGTGTTCAAGCGCCATACCGAACAGGAATTCGGCGGGCAACTGCCGTTCCAGGCCGATTACCGCAGCGATTACGTGCAGAATCTGATTCGCAAGGACGGCGGCTGGTTGCTGTTCCCGCCGATTCCGTTCAGCGATGACACGCCCAACTATGACCTGAACAAACCGGCACCGAGCCCACCAACATCGGTCAACTGGCTGGGCACCGATGATCAGGCGCGCGATGTGCTGGCGCGGGTCATCTTTGGTGCTCGAGTGTCGATTCTGTTTGCCCTGATGCTGACCTTTGTCAGCGCGCTGATCGGCATCGCCGCCGGCGCGTTGCAGGGCTATTACGGCGGCTGGGTCGATTTGCTCGGGCAGCGCGTGCTGGAAGTCTGGTCGGGGCTGCCGGTGTTGTATCTGCTGATCATCCTTTCCGGGTTCGTCGAGCCGAATTTCTGGTGGCTGCTGGGGATCATGGCGCTGTTTTCCTGGTTGGCGCTGGTGGACGTGGTGCGCGCCGAGTTCCTGCGCGGGCGCAATCTGGAATACGTCAAAGCCGCACGCGCCCTGGGCCTGACTGACCGCAAGGTGATCTTCCGGCACATTCTGCCCAACGCAATGAACGCGACGCTCAGCTACCTGCCGTTCATTCTGACCGGGGCGATTTCAACGCTGACCGCGCTGGATTTCCTCGGCTTCGGCATGCCGGCCGGCAGTGCCTCGCTGGGTGAACTGATCGGTCAGGGCAAGCAGAACCTGCAAGCGCCGTGGCTGGGTTTGACAGCGTTCTTCACCCTGGCGTTGATCCTTTCGTTATTGGTATTCATTGGCGAAGCGTTGCGCGACGCTTTTGACCCTCGATCCTGAAGCGTGACCATGACTGAAAACCTGATTGAAATCCGCAACCTCAATGTCGCCTTCCATGGCCAGACCGTGGTGCGTGACCTGTGCCTGGATATCCGCCCCGGTGAGTGCCTGGCGCTGGTCGGCGAATCGGGCTCGGGGAAATCGGTGACCGCGCATTCGATCCTGCAACTGCTGCCCGAGAGTGAAGCGCAAACCCGTGGCAGCATCCGCTATCGCGGGCAAGAATTGCTCGGTGCTGATCCGAAGGTCTTGCGAGAACTGCGCGGCAATCGCATCGCCATGATCTTTCAGGAGCCGATGACTTCGCTCAATCCGTTGCACACCATCGAAAAGCAGATTGGCGAAACCCTGTTGCTGCACCGTGGCCTCGGCGGCAAACAAGCGCAGCAGCGCATTCTCGAATTGCTCGGACTGGTCGGCATTCAAAAGCCCAAGGAACGGTTGAAAGCCTATCCGCATCAGCTCTCTGGCGGGCAACGGCAACGGGTGATGATCGCGATGGCCCTGGCCTGCGAACCGGAGTTGTTGATTGCCGACGAGCCGACCACGGCGCTGGATGTCACCGTGCAGCGCAAGATTCTCCTGCTGCTCAAGTCCTTGCAACAGCGGCTCGGCATGTCGCTTCTGCTGATCAGTCACGATCTCAATCTGGTGCGCAGCATCGCGCAGCGGGTGTGCGTAATGAAAGCAGGTGAGATCGTCGAGCAGGCGCCCTGCGAAACCCTGTTTACCGAACCCAAACACCCTTACAGCTGCGTGCTGTTGAACGCAGAGCCGGAAGGTGAAGCCCTGCCCCGTGACGAACGTGAAAATGTGCTGGAAGTCGCTGACCTGCACGTCGATTTCCAGGTCGGCGGCGGATTGTTCAGGCGCAAGCAGTATCTGCGCGCTGTCGATGGCATCAGTCTGAATATTCAGCGCGGCAAGACCTTGGGCATTGTTGGCGAGTCTGGTTCGGGCAAGTCGACGCTGGGTCAGGCGATCCTGCGTTTGCTGGACTCCGAGGGCAGCATTCGTTTTCAGGGCGAAGCGCTGGACGGCCTCAATCAAAAGCAGCTGCGGCCGTGGCGGCGGCAGATGCAGGTGGTGTTTCAGGACCCGTTTGGCAGCCTCAGCCCGCGCATGTCGGTGGCACAGATCATCAGCGAAGGTCTCGAAGTGCATTGCGAGTCGACGGCCAATGAGTGTGATGAGCAAGTGATTCGCGTGCTCAGGGAAGTGGGGCTCGATCCGGAAAGCCGCCATCGCTACCCGCATGAATTTTCCGGCGGCCAACGCCAGCGCATCGCCATCGCCCGGGCCTTGGTGCTGAAACCGGCGCTGATCCTGCTCGATGAACCGACCTCGGCCCTCGACCGCACCGTACAGAAACAGGTGGTCGCCCTGCTCCGTGATTTGCAGGAAAAATACGGTTTGACCTACCTGTTCATCAGCCATGATCTGGCCGTGGTGCGCGCGTTGGCCCACGACATGATCGTGATCAAGGACGGCCAGGTGGTCGAGCGTGGTGCCAGTCACGACGTGTTTGACAACCCGCAGCATCCCTACACCAAAGAGCTGTTGGCGGCGGCGCATCCGGGGTAGGTTTTTTTCTGTAAATCCGCGGCGCGGCATTCGCGAGCAGGCTCACTCCCACATTGGAATGCAGCCCCCTGTGGGAGCGAGCCTGCTCGCGAAGGGATCGGTACCGGAAACAAACAATCAGGATCAGCCTCCATGAACACCACCGAAAGCCTCAAGGACTACCAACGAGTCCGCACTCTGGCGATCCGTTCGCTGTTCGAGATCATCGAGCAATCCAGTGAGGGCACGGTGATTGTTGACCGCGATGCGAATATCGTCTGGATGAACGAACGCTACGCCCGGCGCTTCGGTCTCGATTCAGCGGCCGGCGCTATCGGCAAACCCTGCGAAAGCGTGATCCCCGGCAGCCTGCTGCGCGAGGTGGTACGCACCGGTCGGCCGATTCTGCTGGATATGCAGGACACGCCAAAGGAACCGCTGGTGGTGATGCGCCTGCCGATCCACGACGATGCCGGCAGCGTAATCGGCGCCATCGGTTTCGCTCTGTTCGACGAGTTGCGTACGCTGTCGCCGATGCTCAAGCGTTACCTGAGCATGCAGGAAGAACTGGCCTCGACCCGCTCGCTGCTGCGTGCGCGGCAGACCAAATACAACTTCGCCCATTTCATCGGCACCAGCGCCGCCAGCCTCGAAGTCAAACGCCGCGCCAGGCGCAGTGCCAGCGCTGATTCGCCGGTTTTGCTGCTGGGAGAAACCGGCACCGGTAAAGAGTTGCTTGCCCAAGCGATCCACAGCGCCTCGCCACGCGCGCACAAGGCTTTCGTCAGTATCAACAGCGCAGCGATTCCCGAGGCGCTGCTGGAAGCCGAGTTCTTTGGCACGGCACCCGGCGCATTTACCGGCGCTGATCGCAAGGGCCGCACCGGTAAATTACAAATCGCTCAGGGCGGCACGCTGTTTCTCGATGAGATCGGCGATATGCCGCTGCCGCTGCAAAGCAAACTGCTGCGCGTGTTGCAGGAAAAGGAGTTCGAGCCGGTCGGCTCCAATGAAGTGATTCAGAGCGATGTGCGGGTAATCGCCGCGACGTCGACGGATTTGCAGGCTGCGATCAAGCGCGGCGAATTTCGCGCCGATTTGTACTACCGCCTCAACGTATTGCCAATCCAGGTGCCGCCGCTGCGTGAACGTCTCGATGATCTGCCGGCGCTGAGCGAGGCGATTCTCGAAGAACTGCGCAGCCAGCATGAATTGCACCGCGATGCGCTGGCGTTGCTCGGCCAGCATGCCTGGCCGGGCAACATCCGTGAGTTGCGCAACGTGCTGGAGCGGGCGGCGTTGCTCAGTGATGATCTGATGCTGACCGAGCAGGATATTCGCGGCGCGATTGGCACCTTTACTCCGGTTGAGCGGACGTCCGAGCCGAGCATGCAAGCCTCCGCTGGGGAGACATTTGCACAGGCGCGGGCGCGGTTTGATCGGCAGTTGATCGAGTCGACCCTGGCGCAGTGCGCGGGGAAAGTGCCGGAGGCGGCGGTTCGGCTGGGGCTGGGGCGGTCGACGCTGTACAAGAAAATGGCTGCGCTGGGGATCGCAGAGTCTACATATAGAGACATCTGATCTCCATTTTAAGACTAGAGCAAAAGCTTCGCGAGCAGGCTCGCTCCCACAGGGGAATGCATGACCAATGTGGGAGCGAGCCTGCTCGCGAAGGCGCCGGCCCATTCAAAGAAAATCTCAACTAAGAGACAAAAACAGCTCCCGGTAGGCGACTCTGATCTAATTTCCTTATATTTCAAACAGTTAGAAGATTGGCACAAATCTCGCTAACCCACTCTCCGCACCCGTTCCACGCACAAAAATAACAATCCTGGAGAGACACACCATGAGTGTGATCATTGCCTTGGCAGCCCTGACGCTGCTGATGCTCGCCGCCTACCGTGGCTACAGCGTCATCCTCTTTGCCCCGATCGCCGCCCTCGGCGCGGTCCTGCTCACCGATCCGTCCGCCGTTGCCCCTGCTTTCACCGGGGTGTTCATGGACAAAATGGTCGGTTTCATCAAGCTCTATTTCCCGGTATTCCTGCTCGGCGCGGTGTTCGGCAAGCTCATCGAACTGTCCGGTTTCTCGCGCTCGATCGTCGCCGCTGCGATTCGCCTGCTTGGCACCAAACAAGCGATGCTGGTGATCGTGCTGGTGTGTGCCCTGCTCACCTACGGCGGCGTGTCGTTGTTCGTCGTCGTCTTCGCTGTTTACCCGTTTGCAGCGGAGATGTTCCGCCAGAGCAATATTCCCAAACGCCTGATCCCGGCGACCATTGCCCTCGGCGCATTCTCGTTCACCATGGACGCCCTGCCCGGCACGCCGCAGATCCAGAACATCATCCCCAGCACCTTCTTCAACACCACCGCATGGGCGGCGCCGTGGCTGGGGGTGATCGGCACGATTTTCGTGTTCTGCGCCGGCATGCTGTTTCTGCAGCGCCAACGCAACAAGGCGCAACGTGCCGGCGAAGGTTACGGCACTGAACTGCGCAACGAACCGGAAACCGCCGAAGACCTGAAGCTGCCCAACCCGTGGATTGCCCTGTCGCCATTGCTGGCGGTGGGCATCATGAACCTGCTCTTCACCCAGTGGATTCCGCAGTGGTACGGCAAGACCCACAGCCTAGCGCTGCCGGGCATGGCCGCGCCGGTCACTACCGAAATCGCCAAGCTCACGGCGATCTGGGCGGTGCAGGCGGCGTTGCTGGTCGGCATCCTCATGGTGCTGGCGTTCGGCTTCAAGGCGATTAAAAGCAAGCTCGCCGAAGGCAGCAAAAGTGCGGTCAGCGGTGCGTTGCTCGCGGCCATGAACACCGCGTCTGAATACGGCTTTGGTGCGGTAATCGCTTCGCTGCCGGGCTTTTTGGTGCTGGCCGACTGGCTCAAGCAGATTCCCAATCCGTTGGTCAACGAAGCGATTACCGTGACACTGCTCGCCGGCATTACCGGATCGGCGTCGGGCGGCATGAGCATCGCGCTGGCGGCGATGTCCGAGCAGTTCATCAGTGCAGCGCACGCGGCGAATATCCCGCTGGAAGTGCTGCACCGCGTGGCCGCGATGGCCAGCGGCGGCATGGACACCCTGCCGCACAACGGCGCGGTGATCACCCTGCTGGCGGTGACCGGGTTGACCCACCGCGAAGCCTACAAAGACATTTTCTGTATTACGCTGATCAAGACCCTCGCGGTTTTCGTGGTGATCGGCACTTTCTACGCCACTGGCATTGTGTGAGGTATTCATGACCACTCTTTCCGGCAAGACAGCGTTGGTAACCGGCTCCACCAGCGGCATCGGCCTGGGCATCGCGCTGACTCTCGCGAAAGCGGGCGCCAACCTGATTCTCAATGGCTTCGGCGACTCCTCGAAGGTGACCGCCGACGTCGCTCAGTACGGCGGCAAGGTCGGCCATCATCCCGCCGATGTCAGCGACCCGGCACAGATTGCCGACATGGTCGCCTACGCCGAGCGCGAGTTTGGCGGCGTCGACATTCTGGTCAACAACGCCGGCATTCAGCACGTTGCGGCCGTAGAAGAGTTTCCTGTTGAGCGCTGGGATTCGATCATCGCGATCAACCTGTCATCGGTATTCCACAGCACGCGGTTGAGCCTGCCGGGCATGCGCCGCAAGAACTGGGGGCGCATCATCAATATCGCCTCGGTGCATGGCCAGGTCGGCTCTACCGGCAAAGCCGCGTATGTCGCCGCCAAGCATGGCGTGATCGGCCTGACCAAAGTGGTCGGGCTGGAAACTGCGACCAGTCAGGTGACTTGTAACGCAATCTGCCCCGGCTGGGTGTTGACGCCGCTGGTGCAGAAGCAGATCGATGATCGCGCGGGCAAAGGCGTCGACCCGCAGCAGGCGCAGCATGATCTGCTCGCCGAGAAACAGCCGTCGCTGGAGTTCGTCACACCGCAGCATCTGGGTGAGCTGGTGTTGTTCTTGTGCAGTGAAGCCGGCAGCCAGGTGCGCGGCGCGGCGTGGAATATTGATGGTGGGTGGCTGGCGCAATAAACACCTGGCCATTGTGGGAGCGAGCCTGCTCGAGAATGCGGTTTA
Organism: Pseudomonas iranensis; assembly: GCF_014268585.2. Taxonomy (NCBI): domain Bacteria; kingdom Pseudomonadati; phylum Pseudomonadota; class Gammaproteobacteria; order Pseudomonadales; family Pseudomonadaceae; genus Pseudomonas; species Pseudomonas iranensis. The sequence goes on along the minus strand of NZ_CP077092.1, from coordinate 2,920,656 downwards.
TCAGACACAGTTCGGGGTACTGACACAACGCTTTCACGAGCAGGCTCGCTCCCGCAGGGAATGATCTCCCTGGCCTGTACGAATCAGATAAGAAGAGGCAAACCCATGTCCGACATCCTCTGGCAACCCGACGCCCAGCGTATCGACCGTTCGCGGATGGACATTTTCCGGCGCGAAATCAATCAGCGGCATTCGCTTGAGCTCGACGGCTACCCGGCCCTGCACCAATGGAGCATCGATCAGCGCCCGGCGTTCTGGCAGGCGATCGTCGATTTCTTCGACATCCGCTTTCATACTCAGCCTGACGCCGTTTTGCGTGAAGGTGCAGAAATGCCCAGCGCCGAGTGGTTTCCGGGGGCGACGCTGAACTTCGCCGAACACCTGCTGCGCCGCCGCGACGATGCCGTGGCGGTGGTTGCTGTGGCGGAAAACGGCCAGCGCGAACAATTGACTTGGGCCGAACTGGCCGAACACGTCGCCGGTTTTCAGGCGAGCCTGCGCGCGGCGGGCGTTGGCCGGGGTGATCGCGTAGCCGCGTGCATGCCCAACACCTGGCAAACTCTGGTGGCGATGTTGGCCACCACCAGCCTCGGCGCGATCTGGTCCTGCTCGTCGCCGGACTTCGGCACTCACGGCGTGATCGATCGCTTTGGCCAGATCGAACCGAAGGTGCTGCTCACCTGTGCCGGTTATCAATACGCCGGAAAAACCCTGGATCAGACATCCAAGCTCAACGAAATCCTGATACAGCTGCCGTCGCTGCAGCAGTTGATCATCGTCCCGTACGCTCGCCCGCAAGCGCGCATCGAGGATTACCAAACCTTAGCCGATGTCTCCTTCTGGGAGGAATTTTATCAACCCGGCGGCGAACCGGATTTCACCCCGGTGCCGTTCAATCATCCGCTCTACGTGCTGTACTCCAGCGGCACCACTGGCGTGCCGAAATGCATCGTCCACAGCACCGGCGGTGTGCTGCTGCAACACGTCAAAGAGCACGGATTGCACTGTGACCTCGGTCCCGGCGACCGCTTGTTCTACTACACGACCTGCGGCTGGATGATGTGGAACTGGCTGGTTTCGGCGCTCGCAGTGGGCAGCGCCGTGGTGCTCTACGACGGCTCGCCGTTTCATCCGGATCACCAGCGCTTGCTAGACCTGATCGACGACGAGCGCATCAGCGTGTTTGGCACCAGCCCCAAGTTCCTCGCGACTCTGGAAAGCAACGGCACCAAGCCCCGAGAAAGCCATGAACTGGGCAGTTTGAAAACCCTGCTGTGCACAGGCTCTGCTTTGTCACCGCAAAGCTACGATTTTGTTTACCGCGACTTCAAAACCGATGTGTGCCTGGCTTCAATGTCCGGTGGTACCGACATCGTCTCGTGCTTCGTCAATGGCAACCCGCTGTCAGCGGTACGTCGCGGAGAAATCATGGGCAAGAGCCTGGGCATGGCCGTTGAGGTCTGGAACGACGCTGGCCAGCCGGTGTTCGGTGAGAAAGGTGAACTGGTCTGCATACGGCATTTCCCGGCGATGCCGATCGGCTTGTGGAATGATCCCGACGGCTCAAAACTCCGCCAGTCCTGGTTCAGCCTGTTCCCCGGCGTCTGGGCACAAGGTGATTACGCCGAACAGTTGCCCCACGGCGCGATGATGATCCATGGCCGCTCGGATGCGGTACTGAACCCGGGCGGCGTGCGCATCGGCACGGCGGAAATCTATCGTCAGGTCGAGAAAATCACCGAGGTGCTGGACAGCGTCGCCATCGGTCAGCTATGGCAGGATGATGTGCGGGTCGTGCTGTTCGTGCGTTTGCGCGACAACGTCGAACTCGATCAAAGGCTTGAGCAGCGCATCCGCGATGTCATCCGCGCCAATACCACGCCGAGGCATGTCCCGGCGCGGATCGTTGCCGTGACGGACATACCGCGGACCATCAGCGGCAAAGTCGTGGAACTGGCCGTGCGTAACGTGGTGCACGGCGAACAGGTCAAGAACACCGATGCGCTGGCCAATCCCGAAGCGCTGGAACAGTTTCGGGACCGGCCAGAGCTTGTTGATTGAAAACGGCACTGGCGCCTCCATCCAACAGGTTGGCGGCAGTGCTTTTCATCAGCGAGGTTTGTTCAGGGTAATGACGACTGGCTCGTCAATGGCTTTGCCTGCACTGGCGTCGAGCGCGCCGCGCAGGATCGTCATGTTTTGATCGAATGTAGCTTTATCGGTAGCCAACTGACTCAACAGCGAGGTCGCCAAGGCCAGCGAGTCGGCGTTTTCGAAGGCTCTGGACGGCGCGTGGCAGTCTGTCCCGGTGTCCGACTCACGCAGGCAGCCGGCAGCCAGATTCAGCAGTGCCGTCACGTCCAGGCGCTGGCCATCGTCACTTGTGTGCACGGCATCGCTGGCATAGCCGACATCATCGGTTTGCGCACTGGCGTGGAACAGCTCATGAATCAGGTCGTCGGCAATCACGTCGTGGTTGAAGCCCATGCTGACGAAATGTCTGTTGAGGTTTCGCGTGTAGATTTCGACGAAGGCGATTTCAGACTTGTCGCCCGCATCGGCATCTTTCCAGCGCTGGTAGTTGTCGGCATCGAACGAGGCGAGCGTATCGTTGATTTTCAGGCCATCCAGAATCATGTTACTCATCGAAAAACCCGCAAAGTCGAAGCGGATCAAACGCAGATAGTTGACCAGGCGATCAGTGGAAACCTCTGAGGCACTGCCGAACACAATCTTCATCAGCGACTCGCGATCGCGTTTGAAATCATGACGGTTGAAGACTTCGATCGCGTTATCGATCTTGGTCCGCGCGCGCGGCAGACTTCGCTCGATGAACTTGCGCGTATAGCTGAGCGGCAATGTGCGTGGCGAATAGGGCAACTGCACGGGAGCGTGATACGCGAAACCATTCAGAGGCTTGCCCCAGAGGTTGCCGCGTCGGTTCAGTGCATACCATTTGTCACCACGGCGGGCAGCAAGTACGCCAACGGCATCAGCGGTTGCGCGGGGTCGCCAGCTCCCGAGCCCCAGTTGCACATTATCGGCAGCCTCCAGCAGATCCCAGGATTGCCGGCGGCCACTGATCTTGTGCAACTGCGCGTTGGCTTTGAGGATAAGGTCGTGGCTGTTTTTATTGAACCGCAGCAACCCTTTGTGCACCAGTTTGCCGCCGGCCTGCAGGCCGGATGGCACGCCGTCGAAGGGATTGAAAAGCGAGATGGCCGAAGTCAGCGCCAGGCGGGTGAAGCGCGCGGCCCTGGCGGTAGTGGAAATGGCCTTGGCGGAAATACTCAGCACTTTCGAGCTGGCGCCAGCGACAGTTCCCACCAGCCCGATGCCATCCATCAGACAACCGTAAAACCCGTCGACCATTTTGTTGTGGTCGCCCGAGACAATGTCCTCGATGCATTTCTTGAACGGTACGAGCAGGTCGATGAAGTACGTCAACAGTCGCTCGCCCTCGTCTTTGGAAAGTTCGAGTGCAGTCGGTATGCGCACGAGTTCTGTTAGTTCGCTGCTTTTCAGGAACGGACGGTTATGCACCAGAAACCCTGCGATGCGCGCGATCGCCGGATCATTGAATTTCTGGTAGAAGCCGGGCTTCGGTGCCGAAAAATGCATCGGCGCTTCTAGTTCACCGAAGTAATCGATGATCGCCATGCTGCTGGTAGCCAAAGTGTCTTCGGCTGCTGCGTGGGTATAGCGTTTGATGTTCAACGGCAGGCTTTGAGTTGCGGTGCGACTCAGGGGCAGCATCATGTTGGCGCTGGCACTCATCCGCGAGCGCTGCAGGAGCTTGCGCTCGCGTTTGATGAGAGCTCCCAGGGCGTCATTTTTTCGGGTTTCCGCACGCGAGGTGAATAACTCATAACAGAGCTCAGCGTTTTCATGGGACGCATACATCACAATGCCGAAGCGTCCTGTGGCGGCATCTCTGCTGTGTTGTGTTTCTTGTTCGAGCCCCAAACTCAAAGGGCCGCCGGCTCGACGCGTAGTGACATAGGATGCAGATCCGCGCACGGTGAAAAAATGTATGTCGGCATTCATGAACACCTGCAGATCTGCTTCCGGCATGTGCGCCAACGCCAGTTTGACGGCAGTCAGCATCCCGCTGTTCAGCTCTTTGAAATGCGCCGCCAGTTGGCGCTCCATTTCTTCTTCACAGGATTCAAGCGTTAGCAGCCCCGGATAACGCTGATAAAGACTGACACCTGAAGGATTGTAGTTGATGGCCGGTTGCGGCAATCCGTTGACGATCAGTCGCACAGTGCGTCTGTCCCACAGGCCAGTCACCATGTCGCCCGATTGATGCAGATCGACCATCGACATGATTTGCTGCCCGCCTTGCTCGGAAAGCGCTTTCTCGTCGAGGGTGGCGCAACCTGGCGCGGCTTTTTTCAGTTGAGTCCGGGCTATTTCTGCACGATTGGGCAACGGTGCTGAGAATGCCCGGGCTACCTGGGCGAATTGCTCCGAATGTTGCTCGAAGGCCTGCAGTGCAAGCTTTGTACAGGCCTCTTCTGATTGTTCGAGTTCAGCCCGGGCAATAATCCGGTTCAGCAATGCCCAATCGACAACCGGGTCGATCATCGCCAGATCCCGCAAATGTTTCTGCGCTTCACTGACTGCCTCCAGCTCGCCATAGGCAATGATCTGCGCATGGGTCATGACCCGCGAAGCTCCGGCCTTCGCTGCTTCAACCAGCACCACCGCACGAGTAAGGTTGATCCAGGCAATCGAGCCGAGCGTGACCGTGGCCGGCACCTCCCTGACGAGAAACTCCGGCGCGCTCCGAGCCAGAAGCAGGTGTGCGACCAAGGGCGCCAGGCCCCGATCAACCCAGCGCTTGTTCCTTACAAATTCGGCGTATTCGTTGCGAATCTCTGACGGATGACGTTCAAGGTTGGCAGGCGAATACAGATCACGGCGGTTGATCAATTGGTTGTTGCCAATGGATGGGTCGAGGTCGAGCAACACCGCGGTTATCAACAACTGGCGAAGGGTATCTTCGGAGACCGACTGCCCCTCATTGACGCCATACCAACCCAGCGCTTCAAGATAACTTCCAGCCAGTCTGAGCGCGATCGGATGTTCCACGCATTCAGCAATTCGCTGCGCTGCATTATCAGGCGATATAACGGGGCGGCCGGACACATTGTATAAAGCCGTCAGCAGTTTGCGCTTTGGCATCAACTTCGTCGTAGCCTTGCGAATTTCCGCGAACTGCTCTTCGGTTAATGCCGCCAACACATCATTAGTCTTTTGAAAGTATTCCCAGTAATCTCCCGGCTCTTTGACTTCAGGTGCGAATCTGAACAGGCCGATCAGATTCCTGACCTTGGCGTTGTTTTCAGGCAAGTCGATCTCGTGAAACTTGAACCATTGATCGAGAGTTACAGCCAAGTCGGGCCATATAAAACCGCCGGCTACTTTTGCTATATCCGAAATTACCGCCAATGCAGATTGTGTCGGCTGACTGAATTCAAAGTGACGCGCCGCGACCAGATCTACCCAACCTCTTTCGGCGCGGACTTCCATCTTGCCCTCTGCCGATACTCGTATCAGTCCGTCATGATCGCGCGCCTCTTCGCGGGCAAGTGCACCGACGACCGGGCCAGTTTCGAGCAACTCCGCAAGCAGAAGCCTGCCGGGGTTATAGATATCCTGAAGTGAAGAGCCCGGCTGCAGTTCTACTTCTCGCGCATACCAGTTGATTATTTGATCATCGCTATGTTCATCCAGCGCTTGCTCAAGATGCATCAATACCTGTTCACGCTCAATCGCATCTGCTGCGGATTGATATTGCCAGCCTGCCAAAGTAACTTTTGCAGGGCGGAATATCTTGTCTTTCTTCAAGTCAATCATTAAAAGCCTCATCAAACCAACTGGCTGACCATTCAGCCTGATGAGGTTTTATCCAGTTCGACGCTAGCGATCCATAGAATAAATATAAAGCAGTGTTGCGACATGCAACTTGAATCGCTGCAAGCTACTCGTCAGTCGATCAAACCCCATTCTCCTGAAGTTGAATCGCCTGCCCCTTTTTGATCGCCCTGAAGTTTGATTCGCAACTTGAGGTTATTCACCGAATCGGCATTCTTCAGGGCTTCCTGCTCGCTGATTGCGCCTTCTGCATACAACGCAAACAGTGCCGCGTCAAATGTCTGCATACCGAGTTCGGCTGACTTTTCCATCATCGGCTTGAGCTCTTCGAACTGACCGCGTCGGACCAGATCAGCGATGGTCGGTGAGCCCAGGAGAACTTCGACTGCCGCCCGCCTTTGACCATCAGCGGTACGCACCAGGCGCTGCGAGACAAAGGCTTTCAAGTTGTTGCCCAATGTCTGCAAAAGCTGTTCGCGCTTCTCCTCGGGAAACATATTGATGATTCGATCCAGCGCCTGATTGGCGTTGGTCGCATGCAGCGTCGACAACACAAGATGGCCGGTATCAGCGAATGACAGCGCATGCTCCATGGTTTCGCGGTCACGGATCTCACCAATCAATACAACATCCGGAGCCTGGCGCAGAGTGTTCTTCAAAGCCGCATGAAAGCTTCGGGTATCTACGCCGACTTCACGCTGATTGATGATCGAGCGCTTGTGTCGATGGATATATTCGATCGGGTCTTCGATCGTCACGATGTGTCCGGCGCTGTGGCGGTTACGGTGATCGATGAGCGCCGCCAGTGAAGTCGACTTGCCTGAACTGGTCGCGCCGACAAAAAGAATCAGGCCACGTTTGAGCATCACCGTTTCCAGCAGCACCGGCGGCAGCTTCAGGTCTTCGAATCGCGGGATGTCGACCTTGACGTTGCGGATCACGATCGAAACGTCGTTGCGCTGCTTGAAAATGTTCACCCGGAACCGCCCGACGCCCGTTCGGGAGATTGCCAGGTTCATTTCCAGATCCCGGTCGAACTCCCGGCGCTGCTCGGCGTCCATCAGGGAGGTGGCGATGGCCGCGGTTTCGCCTAGTTTGAATGGCCGATCGCTGAGCGCCGTCAGCACGCCATCAATGCGCGCGCTCGGCGCTGCGCCGGTAGAGAGGAACAGATCCGAGCCGTTTTTTTGCGACAATATTGACAACAGTGCATCGATTTCCATGGCTGAAAGCACCCGCGAAGCATTGAATGAGCAGATTTGGCCGACGCTTGGCGCGGCTCCTGCAACAATGATAGACCCCGTCTCACCGAACCACGCTCAGGATTGAAACATGAATGCTGTATCCACCACCGATGACGCTCAGGCCCTGATTGCCCGCACCGACTGGAGCCGCAGCCCGCTGGGCGCCGCCGGCACCTGGCCGCAGAGCCTGCGCACGGCGGTGGATATCGTGATTCATTCGCCGATGCCGATGCTGCTGTTATGGGGTCCGCAACTCACGCAGATCTACAACAATGGCTTTGCCCTGCTCGCTGGCAGCAAACATCCCGAAGCCTTCGGCCAGCCGACGCATGAGGTCTGGCCGGAAGTGCGGGATTTTGCCGAGCCGATTTACCAAGCGGTGCTGCAGGGCCAGGTGCGCAGCTTCAGCGAACAGCGGTTCAGCGTGCAGCGGGACGGCGAAAAAACCGATTTCTGGCTGGATCTGACCTACAGCCCGATTCGCGATGAAACCGCACAGGTTGCCGGGATATTGATCACCGCCATCGAAACCAACGAGCGCCGACGCATTGCCCTGGAATTGCAGCGTCGCTCAGAAGAAAGCCTCAAGGCCCAGCGCCAGTCCGAGGAGCGTCTGCAACTGGCCCTCGCCGCCACCGACGCCGTCGGCACCTGGGATTGGGACATTGGCGAAGACCGTTTCATCGCCGATGCGCACTTCGCCGAATTGCATGGCGTCGATCCGACCCGGGCCGGGCAACTGCCGATCAGCGAATACATGCACGGGGTGCACCCCGAAGACCGCGCCATGGTCGCGCGCGGCATCAAGTACTGCATTACTCATGGCACCGAGTACGCAGAGGAATACCGCTTGTTGCAGGCCGATGGCACGCTGCGCTGGGTGTTCGCGCGCGGGCGTTGCTACAAGGATCATCATGGGCGGCCGATGCGCTTTCTCGGCGCGGCGCTGGACCTGACCGAACGCAAGCATACGGAACAGGCGCTGCGTCAGAGCCAAACCGAATTGCAGTTGATCATCAACGCCATGCCGATCCTCATCAGCTACGTCGACGCCGAAGAACGTTTTCGCCTCAACAATGCAGCGTATCTGGACTGGTACGGCCTCACACCGCAGGAGTTGTATGGGCGCACGATCCGCGAAGTCATCGGCGAAGAGGCGTATTTCCTGCGTGCGCCGTACATCGCCGAAGCACTGGCCGGGCGCTCCTGTTCCTTCAGTTTCTACACGCCGCACCGCGATGGCAGCACCCGTCATGCCCTCATGAATTATCTGCCGCGACATGGCGCAGACGGTGCAGTGAATGGCTTCTACATCTTTGTCATCGACGAAACCGAGCGCAAGAAAACCGAGGAAGCCCTGCGTAATCTCAACGAGACCCTCGAAGAGCGGGTCAGCGCGCGCACCGAGCAACTGGCGCAGGCCAACGAGCGCTTGCAGAACGAGATGTTCGAACGCGAGCGCGCCGAAGACGCCTTGCGCCACGCGCAGAAGATGGAAGCTGTCGGCCAGCTCACCGGCGGCATCGCCCATGACTTCAACAACATGCTCACCGGTATCATCGGCAGCCTCGACTTGATGCAGCGCTATATCGCCAACGGTCGCGCCGACGAGATCGGCCGTTTCACCGAAGCGGCGGTGTCGTCGGCCAACCGCGCGGCCGCGCTGACGCATCGCTTGCTGGCCTTCTCGCGGCGCCAGTCGCTGGACCGCAAGCAACTGCACGTCAACGAACTGGTGCATTCGCTGGAAGACCTGATCCGCCGCACCAAGGGCGATGCGATCGAGCTGCAACTGCGCCTGCCCGAAGATTTGTGGCCGGTGAGTACCGACGTCAGCCAGCTGGAAAATGCCCTGCTCAATCTGGTGATCAATGCCCGCGACGCGATGCCCGAAGGCGGCACGTTGCTGATCCAGACCGCCAACGTGTATCTCGACAGCAGCGACATCACCATTCTCGAGCCGGTGAAGGCTGGGGAATACGTAATGCTCGCGGTCAGCGATAACGGCACCGGCATGACTCCATCAATCCGCTCCAAGGCGTTCGACCCGTTTTTCACCACCAAACCGATCGGCCAAGGCACCGGGCTCGGCCTGTCAATGATTTATGGTTTCGCCCAGCAGTCCGGCGGCCATGTCAGCCTCGAAAGTGTGCCGGGGCAAGGTACTTGCGTACGTCTGTACTTGCCGCGTTTGCTTGAGCCAGCGCCCGAATTCTCGTCTGTGGAGAAAGCCGAACCGATTGCCGCTTCATCTTCGGGCGAGACCGCGATCGTGGTCGAGGACGATCCGGCGGTGCGCATGCTGGTGCTCGATCTGCTCAAGGAACTGGGCTACACCACCTTCGAAGCGGAAAACGCCACGAACGCCCTGCCCCTGCTCGAATCCGCACAACGCGTCGATCTGCTAGTCACTGATGTCGGGCTGCCGGGCATGAACGGACGCCAGTTGGCGGAGATTGCTCGCCAACATCGTCCGGGGCTTAAAGTGCTGTTCATGACCGGTTACGCGCAGATTGCTGCCGAGCGTCAGGGCTTTCTTGAAGAGGGCATGGACATGGTCGCCAAGCCCTTTGTCCTTGAAGTGCTGGCGAGCAAGATTCGCAAGTTGAGCAACCCGACCCCGCGACTTGAGGCATAATCGCGCGCCCCGCTGTCACCCCGTTATCAGGTATTGCACGATGAAAGCCCAAGCCCGCCACATTCTGGTGAAAACCGCCGAAGAGGCCGAACAACTCAAACAGCGCATTGCCAAGGGCGAAGCGTTCGATGTGCTGGCGAAGAAATTTTCCACCTGCCCGTCCGGCAAACGCGGCGGCGACCTGGGCGAAGTGCGGCCGGGGCAGATGGTCGGCGCGATTGATGCGGTGATTTTCAAGAAGCCGCTGCGCACCGTGCATGGGCCGATCAAGAGCAAGTTTGGTTATCACCTGGTGCAGGTGTTTTATCGGGATTGATCGGCTGGCTGCCGGGCTTCTTCGCGAGCAGGCTCGCTCCCACATGTCGACCAAGTTTTCATTGTGGGAGCGAGCCTGCTCGCGAACCGATTGCGCAGCAAGCGGCCATTCTCTGATTACCTGGGGATCAGCGCTCCAGGCACCTGTATCACCCGACTGGCCAATTCATGTCCCGCTTGCGCCGCCTCTGCCGGACTGCCACCGAGCAAGCGCCTCGCCAGATACGCCGCACTGAACGAATCCCCCGCCGCCGTGGTGTCGACAACCTTGTCGACCTTGTGCGCCGGCACTTCAAACGCCTCCCCCTGACAACGAATCAGACACGCCTCGGCACCGCGCTTGAGCACCACTTCCGGTGTGCCGATCTGTGCGTACGTGGCAAACACCTCAGCGCAATCGGCAAACCCGAACAGCGCCTGTTCGTCATCCACGGTGAGTAACGCCAGATCCACATATGGCAAGACGCTGCGATACGCTGCGCGCGCCTCTTCCACCGACGCCCACAAGCGTGGGCGGTAGTTGTTGTCGAAAACGATGCGTGCGCCGCGCTGTCTGGCTTCAATCAGGGTCTTGATCAGTCGGGCGCGGCCTTGCATTCCGAGTACGGCGAGGGTGATCCCACTGAAATACAGCACGTCGTAGTCCGGCAACGCCACGAGGATCGGCTCGGCCGCGGGGGTGGTGAAGCAATCGCGTACCGCCGCTTCGTTGCGCCAGTACAGAAAGCGCCGCTCGCCGTTGGCGTCGGTCTGGATGCAATACAGACCGGGCAGCCGACCGGGCAAGCGCTGCACCAGATCGAGGCCGATGCCTTCGCTGCGCCAGATCTGGCACATGGCGTCACTGAAACTATCATCGCCCAACGCGGTGACGTAGTCGACTTGCGCCTTGTCGCCCAGCGCGCGGGACAGATACACCGCCGTATTGAGGGTGTCGCCACCGAAGCTTTGCTGCAGACTGCCGTCGGCGCGTTGCTGCAGTTCGATCATGCATTCACCGATCAGGGCGATGCGTGGGGTGTTGCTGAGGATTTTCATCGGGTGGGATCTCGGGTGGTTCAGTGGTGGCTAAGCGGGCGTCTTCGCGAGCAGGCTCGCTCCCACAATGGAACGCATTGATCTTGTGGGAGCGAGCCTGCTCGCGAATAGCCGCCGCAACGCAATCTCAAGCCTTAGAAACAAGTCTCCATGGTCTCGATGACCGCCATCTGCTCATCCACCAGCAACCCAACACGCCATTTATCGAACGTCAGGCACGGGTGCGATGTACCAAAGGAAATGATGTCGCCGACCCGCAGTTCTACACCCGGCGCTACGGTCATGAACGCATGCTGATCCATCACCGCCGTGACCTTGCACGCGCCGACATCATCCCCCGCCGCCGGCACCACACCGGCCTTGTAGCGCAACAACGGCACCGGCAAACCGGCATCGAAGGCGACATCGCGCTTGCCCAGGGCGATCACCGCAAAACCCGGTTCCGGCAGCGACTGCACATGAGCCCAGACTTCCAGCGCCGGGCGCAGGCCTTCGTGCAGGTCGCTGCGGCGGTCGAGCACGCAGCACTGCGCCTCTTTGTAGATGCCATGGTCGTGCGCGACATAACTGCCCGGGCGCAACACGCTGAGGAAGCGGCCAGCGGCGTTCTGGGTTTCGAAGGATTCGGCGATCAAGTCGTACCAGGCCGAACCCGACGCAGTGATGATCGGTCTGGCGATGGCAAAGGCGCCGCTGTCCTGTAGCTGCACCGCGAGGCGAACCAGCGACGCGGCGAATTCGCGAATGCCACTGACCGCATGATCGCCATGAATCACGCCTTCGTAACCTTCGATGCCGGTCAGGGCCAGTGCCGGCTGCGCATCGATGGCCTTGGCCAGCTCGATGACTTCCTGCTCGCTGCGGCACCCGCAACGGCCGCCGACCACGCCGTATTCGATCATCACGTTGAGCTTCACTCGCCGCGAAGCGAAGTAACTCCCGAGGTCGGCGACGTTGTCCGGGTGATCGACCATGCAATGGAAATCGAACGTCGGATCGGCGAGCAGATCGGCAATCAACGCCATGTTCGGCGTGCCGACCAACTGGTTGGCCATCAACACGCGACGCACGCCGTGGGCATAAGCCGCGCGGGTCTGGGTGGCGCTGGCGAGGGTGATTCCCCAGGCGCCGGCGTCGAGCTGTCGTTTGAACAGTGCCGGGGTCATGCTGGTTTTGCCGTGGGGCGCCAGTTCGGCGCCGCTGTCGCTGACGAATTTCTGCATCCAGCGAATGTTGTGCTCCAGCGCCTCGCGGTGCAGCACCAGCGCCGGCAGGCTGACGTCGCGGGTCAATTGCGCACCGATGGCGGCGTCGCCTTTTTCTACGGCAGAGTTGATGGCATTGGTCATGGTCCAATCCTCACAGTCGCGGCCGCAGGCAGCCACGGTTATTCGTTGATCCGCCGGGCGAGGCTGTTGGCGCTCTCGATCAGCACCCGGCGATAGTCGTTGTAATTGTTTTTCGCATCGGCGCGCGGGGCGACGATGCACAAAGTGCAAATGGCCACGCCCTGCGGATCTTTGACCGGCGCGGCGAAGCAATGGGTGAAGGTGTCGGCGACGCTGTCGAAGGAGAAGAAGCCATCGCTGCCGGCCTGACGAATCTCCGCCAGAAAACGTTCCAGTGGCAGGCGTTCGCCGTCGGGCAGGATGTAGTCGTCTTCGTCGATCAGGTCGATGATCTGCTGATCGCTCAAATGCGCGAGCAGCAGGCGTCCGGAAGCTGTCCACGGGATCGGCGCGTTTTCGCCGATATCCGATGAGATGCGGAAATGCCGCTCGCCCTCTTTCATCAACGCCACCGTGTATTTGCGCCCGTTGAGCAGACACATCTGCGCAGTTTCGCGGGTCTGGCTGACGATCTCCTGCAAAGCGTGATCAGCCTCGCGGCTGAGGTCGAAATGCCGCAGATGCGCCTGGCCAAGGAAGTACAACTGGCGGCCAAGATAGACGTGGCCATCCTTGCCCACCGGCTCCAGAATCCGTCGCTCCAGCAAGGATGCGACCAGTTCGTAGACCGTGGATTTTGGGCCGCCGATGCCGCTGGCAATGTCGTTGGGGCGCAGGGGCTGGCCGATTTCCTTGAGAAAATCGAGGATATCGAACGCCCGATCCAGACCGCGTGCCCGGCGCTTGATGGTGTCTTCGGTCATGTCAGTGGTTTCCATTCAAAGTCGCCGGGAGTTTACAGCCAATGATCGTTCCCATGCTCCGCGTGGGAATGCCTCACCGGACGCTCCGCGTCCACTTTTGGGACGCAGAGCGTCCCGGGCTGCATTCCCACGCAGAGCGTGGGAACGATCGGCGTGTATCAGGCCTTTTTCTTGTAGGCAATGCAGTCGATCTCAACCTTGCAATCAACCATCATGCTTGCCTGCACACAGGCCCGCGCCGGGGCGTGTTCGGGTTTGAAATACTCGGCGAAGACCTTGTTGAAACTGCTGAAATCCCGAGGATCGTCCAGCCAGACGCCAGCGCGGACCACATCTTCAAGGCCATAACCAGCCTCTTCGAGAATGGTGATCAGGTTCTTCATGGTCTGGTGGGTCTGCTCGACAATGCCACCAACGATGATCTCGCCATCCACCGCCGGTACCTGGCCGGACACATGCAGCCAGCCATCCGCCTCAACGGCGCGGGCGAATGGACGAGGCTGGCCGCCGGCGGCGGTGCTGCCGGTGCCGTAACGCGTAATGCTCATGGGTGTTTCTCCTGATTGCAAAAGTGCAGATTCAAAACCGCGTGCTTTTGAGAAATTCCGCCAGACGCGGCGATTGCGGGCGCTCGAACAGTTCCTTGGGAGGTCCCTGCTCTTCGATGCGCCCCTGATTCATGAAAACGATCTTGTCCGAGACCTCGAAGGCGAAACGCATTTCGTGGGTCACCAGCAACATGGTCATGCCGTCCTCGGCCAGCCCCTTGATCACGTTGAGCACCTCACCGACCAGCTCCGGATCGAGGGCCGAAGTGACCTCATCGAAGAGCATCAGGCTGGGGTTCATCGCAATCGCTCGGGCAATCGCGACGCGCTGTTGCTGGCCGCCGGACAACTGACCGGGAAAGTGATTGCGCCGCTCCAGCAGGCCGACACGCTCCAGCCATTTTTCGGCAAGCACCACGGCTTCGTCCTTGTGCATTTTCTTCACCTTGAGCAGGCCCAAGGTGACGTTCTGCAACGCGGTCAGGTGCGGAAACAGGTTGAATTGCTGGAAAGCCATGCCGGTCATCGCACGATGGCGGGCAATGACCTTTTCCGCATGGCGCACACGTTTACCGTTGACCTCGTCATAGCCGATGGACTCGCCGTCGAGGAGGATCTGCCCGCCCTGAAACTCTTCAAGCATGTTCACGCAACGCAGCAGCGTGGTTTTGCCCGAACCGCTGGAGCCGATCAGCGTGACGACGTTGCCGCGCTGCATGCTCAGGTCGACACCCTTGAGCACTTCCACCGCGCCGTACTGTTTGTGCAGGCCGCGAATGTCCAGCAATGCCTGATTCTGTGAAGCAACTTGAGCTTGAGTCATGGCAGGGCCACCCGCTTTTCAATGTGCCGGCCGAGTAATTCGATGCCGTAGTTGATGACGAAGAACAGAAAACCGGCGAACAGGTAGAACTCCAGGGTCATGAAGTTCCGGGCGATGATCTGTTGCGTGCTGAGCAGCAATTCGGCGACGCCGATCACCGAGAGCAAGGTCGACGCCTTGACGATTTCGGTGGACGAGTTGACCCAGGTCGGCAGGATCTGCCGCAGCGCCTGAGGCAACAGGACGTAGCCGAGGGATTGGTAGAACGACAGGCCGATGGCTTTCCCCGCCTCCATCTGCCCGCGCGGCAAGGCTTGCAGGGCGCCACGGACGATTTCGGCGACGTGCGAGCCGCAGAACAGCGTCAGGCCCAGCGCGCCGGCCTGAAACGCGCTGATCTGCCAACCCAGCGCCGGCGCCATATAAAAGCAGGCCAGCACCAGTACAAACACTGGCGTGCCGCGAATCAGATCGACGTACAGCCGAAACGGCGCGCGCATCCAGAATCTGCCGTAAGTCAGGATTAGCCCGGCAACCACGCCGAGCATGGTGCCCAAGACGATGGCCAGCGCCGAGACCTGCACGCTGGTCAGAAAGCCCTGCCACAACGGCTCGCGCGCGACCCACAATTCATGCAACCAACTGGGAGATTCGTACATCGCAGCCTCCTATCGGCGGATCGCCAGACGCTGCTCGAGGTAACGCAGCAGCATGGCAATGAGGTAACAGGCCGCGACATACAACGCCGTGGTCACCAGCCAGGTTTCGATCACCCGGTAGCTCTCGACGTTGATCTTGCGCGCGTAATAGGTCAGCTCCGGCACCGCAATCGCAGCCGCCAGCGAGGTGTCCTTGAACAGCGAAATGAAGTTGTTCGACAGCGCCGGCAACACGTTGCGCAGCATCACCGGCACGGTGACGTAAGCCTTGACCTGCCATTCACCGAGACCGATTGCCAGCCCGGCTTCGCGCTGACCCTTCGGAATGCTCAGCAAGCCGCCACGAAAGACTTCGGTCAGGTACGCGCCGGCATACAGCGACAGCGTGATGATGAACGAAGGAATCTTGTCCAGACGAATGCCAAGGCTGGGCAGTGCAAAGTAGATCAACAGAATCAACACCAGAATCGGCGTGTTGCGTACCACCGTGACGTACACCGAGGCCAGCACCCGCAAGGCGCGATGCTTCGACAGCAAGGCGAACGCCATCAGCAGGCCGATCACGCAGCCGATGGCGATCGACACCAGCGCCAGCTGCAAGCCCAGACCGAGCCCCGCCAGCAAGGTGTCGAAATCGCGCCACACGGCGGCAAAGTTCAACTGATAGTTCATGGTCAGCGGTACCTTGAGCGGGGCGACGGTATCGCCCCACTCTCACGGGATCATTTGAATTCGACTGGGAAACCGATGGCTGGAGATGGCAGATCAACACCGAACCATTGTTTGAACGAAGCGGCATAGGTCGGGAACTCAACCCCGGTCATGGCTTCATGCAGCGCGGTGTTGACGAAGTTCAGCCAGTCCTGATCGCCACGTTTGACGGCGCAGGCGTAAGTCTGCGGGCTCCAGGCATAGCTCGGGCTGCGGTAGCGGCCAGGGTTCTGCACCATCAGGTATTTGACCGACGACTGATCGGTGGCGGCGGCATCGGCGCGGCCGGAGTTCACCGCCTGGTACATCAGATCGACGCTGTCGTACTGGTCGACCTTGGCCTTGGGCAATGCCTGATGCACCAATTTTTCGGCGTAGACGTTCTGCAGCACCGCAACGGTAACGTCATCGCCCGCCGCCTGCAGGTCTTCGATTTCCTTGTACTTGCTGTTGTTCGGCAACAGCAGGCCAACACCTTCGCGGTAGTACGGCAGGGTGAACGCGACTTGCTGTGCGCGGCTGGCGGTAACGGTGATGAACTGGCAGCTCATGTCGACCTTGTCGGTGAGCAGATTGGGAATCCGCGCATCGGACGACTGCACCACGAACTCGACCTTGCTCGGGTCGTTGAACAACCCTTTGGCCACGATCCTGGCGATGTCGATATCAAAACCCTGCAACTTGCCGTCCGCGCCCTGAAAGTGCCACGGCGCATTGGTGCTGCCGGTGCCCACGATCAACTTGCCACGGGCCAGAACACTGTCGAGCTTGCTGTCGGCAGCCTGGGCAACGCCCATGACCGAGGAAGAAGCCGCAAGAACAAAAACACACGCTTTGAACAACGAAGGACGGCGATGCATGGCAAGCACTCCAGATTGTGTTTATTCCGCTATACCGGAACACGGTTTGTTAGTACGGAATAGACAGCAGAAAGTGTGCCACAGGAATCAGGAGAAATCTGTAGTCGTATTGAATGCTTTGTTAATCAAGGAGATATGGACTTGCGGACCAATTGATCGGTCCGACCCAACACGCAGGAAGATCCCTGCGATCACTAATGAAAGGGGTGATTCGTTCCCAACTTGGGTCAGATCGCGCCGTTGTGGTGCGAATCAGGGTGACAGTTGAACAAGACCCGGTATCAGCGCTTTAGCGCCTGCCTGTAGACATCCCCACCCTGCCGTTTCCCGACCGCTATCACCGTAACGACCAGTACCTCATCCCTGACCCGATAGACCAACCGATATCCAGCGCTTCGAAGCTTGATTTTATAGGCGTTACTCAATCCTTTCAGACGAGCCGCCGGAACGTGGGGATTTGCCAGCCTTTCAACAAGTTTATTTTTGAACTGCTCTCTGAGCTCCGACCCAAGCTTTCGCCACTCCTTCCAAGCCTTTTCAGAAAATTCCAGTTCATAGGTCATCAATGGATACCTTGATGGTCGGATCGTTTTCTCGCTCTTTGCAAAGGGCGATCAGTTCCAGATCCTCCAAGCGCTCCATCATTGCTTCATATTCCTTGGCAGGAACACAGTAGAAGGCCGGTTCGTTTCGATTAAGGATCGCCACAGACCGGCCTCCACCAGCTGCCACTGTACCCATAGGATTTTTTTTCAATTCGGAAATACTCGCTACGACGTGAGAAAGAACAATGTGCGTCATGAACTGTGCCTCTTGGAGTGCTCTGATTAGTGCTCAAAATAGCACTCCAAGTGATGCTCGGCGCAATGCATTGAGGTTATCACGCGGTTTCTTGTGAGGTTCCCGCATTGGTTGTCAGGTCTATCTGGCGTTCTTGTGGGATTAATCTCGTGGTTACGCAGCCCACCTGTAATTTCTGACAGTAGACCGCGACACCCCTGCTCCTTTAACGTCAAGGTGCCTACCCGCTCGTTGAAAAGGACCCTTCGATGAACCCCACAAACACAACTTCCGCGCTGGACCCGGTTTACCGCAAAGCCCTGAAAACCAGGCGTCCGGTCATTCTGTATTTCGCCAATGATCACTGCCCTGCGTGCGAATGGGCCGGGCCGATCTTTCGGCAGATTGCCGAGCCTTACCGACTGCGCGCCAACATCTATATGCTCAACACCAGCCAATCGCCCAAGCACCCGGACGTCACGGGCACGCCAACAGTGCTGTTCTATAAAAACGGCAGGCTGCTGAAAAAGCTCAAAGGTATCGGCACCGAGGAAACCCTGGCGAGGGATATGGCCCGGCATGTCGGCAGGACAAAGGCTCCCGCAACGCCACGCAAACCTCACCATGATCTGGCATGGCTGAGGCGAACACTCAAGTCGTTGCGCACCGTCACTGGGTCGCGCCACCGGCTTCTGCGCTGAACCCGACCGGGATTGGACAACCCGCGGTCTGCCTGCTTTGCTGTTGAGCGAACACATTGCGCGCCGCCCGCCGCTTCGGGTGGTTGCCAGGATCGGCGCAGACAGCGGGATAAGCATGTTCGAAACCATTGAAGCGCAAGCGTTGAAGGAAACCGCGTCTAACGAGTTGAGGGAAGAGTTTCTCCAGCGCGAGTTCGAACGGCTCAAACCGTTCAGCCTGTTGATCTATGTGGTCAGCATTTTCATGTGGCTGCTGTTTGATCTGATCGTCAGTTTTCTCGGCGGCCAGGGTTTCACGTGGCGCTCGATGGCGTTTCTCGCTGGTTTCGCGCTGTTGACGGTGGTGCTCGGTTTTACGCGCAGGGCTAGCCATTTCGATGTGCTCACCCTGTTGCTGGTCGTGGGATTGACCGTCGGTGTGCGAATGATCGTCGACGGCCTCGCGCCTGCTTCGCACAGCTTGTGGCTGGTGCTGGCAGCAGCGAGCATGCTGTACAGCGTGTCGGTACTGCCGCTGCGGCGCTGGGCGTTCTTTGCGGTACAAGTTGTGATCTGGGTAATCCTCAACCCGTTTCTCGCCACCACTACCGAAATCAGTGAACTGCGCGGCGTTCTGACTGCCTGCTACAGCGTGTTCCTCTGCGCGCTCACGGTGTACACCTTTTTGAAATTCCGTGAGGCCAAGCTGAACAACTACCTGATGTCGCGGTTGCTGCTGGATCAGGCCTACAACGACCCGCTGACGCAGATTCCGAACCGACGCTCGTTCATGACCCACGCGGGGCAACGGCTGCTGGCAAGCCCGCGCGAGCGCGATCATTACCTGATGATGATCGACATCGACAACTTCAAGAAGGTCAACGATACCTACGGGCATGACATCGGTGATGAGGTGCTCATTCGCGTCGCTGCCGATATCAAGGCAGTGATGGTTGCGTTTGACTACGCGCGTATGGGCGGTGAGGAGTTCGCGATCTATCTGGCGGGAGTGCGGCGCGAAGATGTTGAAAGCCTTGCCACGCAACTGTGCCAGTCAGTGCGTGAACACCCCACCCGGCACCCGGTCACCATCAGCATCGGCATTACCCGGGTGGCTGAGGGTGACTCGTTGAATCAGGCGCTGATCAAGGCGGATGCGGCGTTGTACGCATCAAAGCATACGGGCAAGGACCGCTTTACGTTTCATCAGTAACAAGCGCAGCGACCGCTGCACCATTCCGCGAATGCTCAAGCCACCTCACGCTCCAGCAACACCCGCGTCACCCGCCGCTCTTCTACCGCTTTGACGGTCAGTTGCCAGCCCTCGTATTCCAGTTGATCGCCGGTCATCGGCAACCGATCCAGCAGACTCATGACCAACCCGGCCATGGTCTGATAATCCTCGGTCGGCTCGGCATCGAAGCCGGTACGCTGGCGAACGCGAGCCAAGGGCAGCGCGCCGCTGACCAGAAACCCGCCGCGCTCTTCGACCACGTCCGGGCCTTCGATTTCGCTGGCATCGGGTAGTTCGCCAGCGATCGATTCGAGGATGTCGGTCATGGTCAGTACGCCGACAAAATCGCCAAATTCATTGACCACGAAGGCAATGTGCGTTGACGCCGCGCGCATCTGCTCCAGGGCATTGAGGATTGAGTAACTGTCGAGCAGATTGACGGTCTTGCGAGCCAGATGCTCCAGGTTCGGCTCGTTGCCCGCCAGATATTCCTTGAGCAGTTCCTTCTTGTGTACGAAGCCCAGCGGCTCGTCCACCGCGCCATCGCGAATCAGCGGCAAGCGCGAGTAGGACGAATGCATCAACTTCGTGCGAATGGTTTCGGCGTCATCCGCAAGATCAATCAGGTCAACGTCGGCGCGCACCGTCATCAGGTTGCGAATCGGCCGTTCCGCCAGTTGCAGCACACCGCTGATCATCACCCGCTCACGACGATCAAACAGCTCGGCCACCGGCGCTTCACCGTCGTCCAGCAGGTCGGAGATTTCCTCGCCAACCTCCTCCGCCGCCAGTTTGCGCCCGCCGAGCAGACGCATCACCGCATGGGCCGTGCGCTCACGCATCGGCCGCACGCCCTGAATCGAACGTTTGCGCCGCGCCCGGGCGATCTGGTTGAAGACTTCGATCAGGATCGAAAAACCGATGGCCGCGTACAGATAACCTTTCGGGATATGGAAGCCCAGACCTTCGGCGGTCAGGGCAAAACCGATCATCATCAGGAAGCCCAGGCACAGCATGATCACGGTCGGGTGCGCGTTGACAAAGCGGGTCAGCGGCTTGCTGGCGACGATCATCAGGCCGATGGAAATGATCACGGCGATCATCATCACCGCCAGTTCATCGACCATGCCCACGGCGGTAATCACCGCGTCGAGCGAGAACACGGCGTCGAGCACCACGATCTGCGCCACGATCGGCCAGAACAGCGCGTAGGTCGTGTTGGTCGAGCGCTCGCCGACGTGGCCTTCGAGGCGTTCATGCAACTCCATCGTCGCTTTGAACAACAGGAACACGCCACCGAACAGCATGATCAGGTCGCGGCCGGAGAAGCTCTTGTCGAACACCTCGAACAACGGCTGCGTGAGCGTAACCAGCCAGGAAATGCTCGCCAACAGGCCCAGACGCATGATCAACGCCAGCGACAAGCCGATGATGCGCGCACGATCACGCTGATGCGGCGGCAGTTTGTCGGCAAGAATTGCGATGAACACCAGGTTGTCGATACCCAGTACCAGTTCCAGCACGATCAGAGTCAACAGGCCTAACCAGGCCGTGGGATCCGCTAACCATTCCATAAAACGTCTCGATCTCTCTACAGTGAATTCAGGCGGCCGGACACGGCGAAGTGCAACGCGAAGGCTCAAGGGCCGCGTTATCAACCATAGTCGGGAGTCGGAAGACGGGATGCTGCGAATGGATCAAGACCGCGCAATATTGCGCTGGAGAATGCTGACTGGGAGGCTCCGAGAGGGTGTTCATGTAGATCCTGAATGAAAAATGGCCTTCGAGCGTACAGGGTCGACTGGTCCGCTCCACAGCGGTAAATCATTTCAAGATCTGTATGAATCAATGTAACCGAAGATTTTCAGCGTTGCCGAAAAAGCCTTCGCGAGCAGGCTCGCTCCCACAGGGTGCGAGCGGTGCGGCGGATTTCAGCGCAAATCCAGCTCATCGATATGCTGATACTGCGCTTGCAGCGCGGTCGCCAGATCCTTCGCCCGGCCCAGTCGAATCGACCCGCGCTCGATGTCGATGAGCAATCCGGGGCACGCCAGCACGGGCAACGCCGACAGTTCTTTCACGCGACCATCGGTCACGATCAGGCAGCGTTGCTGTTCGGCGGGAAAACGCTTGCGCCGCAGCGTCAGCCATTGCTGCGCCTGTTCCAGTGCCGCGACCAACGGCGTGCCGCCACCGGCGCCGAGACCGTCGAGCCAGACGCTCAGGCCGCTTGAGGCCTTCAAGCCTTGCACCTGCCATTTCGGCGCAGAACCGCTGGCGGTCAGCAACGCCAGCCGCGCCCGCTGGTGGTAAGCATCGTCGAACAACTGCGCGAGCAGGCCCTTGGCATCGCTCAAGGCCTGATGGCGACGGGTCGAGGCCGACGCGTCGACGATCACCAGCCAGATTTCATGGGGCGAGCGGGTACGCTGTTGAAACAGCAGATCGGCGCGGCGCTGGGGGCGGCCATTGAGCAGCGTGCCCGGCCAGTTCACCGATCCGCTGCCGGCCGCATGCCGCTGGCCCTGGCGGCCATTGTCGAGTTGTCCGGCACGGGGTCTGGCATTCGCCCCCGCGTCGGACCGGGGGCGAATGCCTAGGGCTTTTTTGCCAGTGGTGGCCAGCTCGGAACTTCGCGGCGGGTACCGGTGGCTTGCGCCGTCGCCGGCATCTCGCCCCACTGGCCCTGCCCTTCACCGGATTTGCTGTCTGCGCCTGACGGAGATTGCGCTTGTGGCTCCGCGCCGGCCAAGGGCTGCTCGCGACGGCGATGGCGCAGGGCAAATTCGGCCACCGCGTCGATGTCCTCTTCAGCAATCGCATCCGCCCCACGCCACGCGGCATGGGCGCGGGCCGCGCGCAACCAGACCAGATCGGCACGCAAGCCATCGACGCCAGCAGCGAAACAACGCTCGGTAATCAACGCCAATGCCGCGTCATCCAGCGGAATGGCTGCCAAGCGCTCGCGGGCGCTTTCACAGCGCGCACGCAGGATGTGTTGCTCGCTCGCCCACAGCGCGCAGAACCCTTGTGGATCGCTGTCGAAATCCAGACGTCGGCGAATGATCTGTCCGCGTTCGGCGGGCGCGGTGTGGCCGCTGAGGGCAACGTTCAAGCCGAAGCGGTCAAGCAATTGCGGCCGCAGCTCGCCCTCTTCCGGGTTCATGGTGCCGATCAGAACGAATTTGGCCGAATGCCGATGGGAAATGCCGTCGCGCTCGATCAGGTTGGTACCGCTGGCAGCGACATCGAGCAGCAGGTCGACCAAGTGATCAGGCAGCAGATTGACCTCATCGACATAGAGCACGCCACCGTCAGCCTTGGCCAGAACACCGGGCGAAAACTGCGCGCGACCGTCGCTCAGGGCAGCATCGAGATCGAGGGTGCCGACCAGCCGCTCTTCGGTAGCGCCCAACGGCAAAGTGACAAACTGGCCGCTGGCGAGCAGATCCGCCAGGCCCCTCGCCAGCGTCGACTTGGCCATGCCGCGCGGACCTTCGATGAGTACGCCGCCGATTTTCGGGTCGATGGCGGTCAGGCACAGGGCGAGCTTCAAGTCATCGGCGCCGACCACGGCGGAGAGTGGGAAATGCGGGGTGTCGGTCATTTGGGTTTTCCCTTTCGTGGTCTTTGGTGTGCTTGAGTTTTAGTGGCGTGTCAGTTGGGTGGCCCTCACCCTAACCCTCTCCCAGAGGGAGAGGGAACTGATCCGGGTGTTCTTGAAAGTTGCGCCGACCTGAATTATCGATTTGAACTCAGGCCTCAAAACCAACACAAATCGGCCCCCTCTCCCTCCGGGAGAGGGTTGGGGTGAGGGTAGCTTTTTAGCGGCTACATATCTTCCTCGATATCCAACAGCAAATTCTCCAGCGCCTCTTTATAAGCCCCAGGCTCCTGCCACATCCCGCGCTGCTGCGCTTCGAGCATGCGTTCGGTCATGTCGCGCAGAGCATGGGGATTATGCTCACGGACAAAATCCCGGGTTGCCGGATCGAGCAAATATGCCTCCGCCAGCAACGCGTACTGATGGTCGTCGATCAATTGCGTAGTCGCATCGAAGGCGAACAGATTATCAACCGTCGCCGCCAGTTCGAACGCGCCTTTGTAGCCGTGACGCTTGATTCCGTCGATCCACTTCGGATTCGCCGCGCGCGAGCGCACCACACGGTTCAACTCTTCCTTCAGGGTACGAATCTTCGGCAGATCCGGCTGGCTGTGATCGCCGTGATAACTGGCCGCCGCTTCGCCACGCAGCGTCTCCACCGCAGCGAGCATGCCGCCCTGGAACTGGTAGTAATCGTTGGAATCGAGCAAGTCATGCTCGCGGTTGTCCTGGTTTTGCAGAACTGCCTGCACCTGGCTCAGACGCTGGCTGAATTGCGCGCGGGCAGCCGTGCCCTCGTCAGCACCGCTATAAGCGTAGGCGCCCCAGTTCAGGTAAACCTCGGCGAGGTCTTCGCGGGTCTGCCACAAACGCCCGTCGATGGCGCCTTGCACCCCGGCGCCATACGCCCCCGGTTTCGCGCCGAAGATGCGCCACCCGGCCTGACGCCGCGCGGTGTCTTCATCGACGCCCGACTGCAACAGCGCCTGGCGTTCGGCGCGCACCTTGGCGGCGAGTGGATTCAAATCGTCCGGCTCGTCCAGCGCGGCCACCGCTTGCACGGCGGCGTCGAACAGGCGGATGAGATTGGCAAACGCATCACGGAAAAACCCCGAAACCCGCAGCGTCACGTCGACCCGCGGACGATCGAGCAGACTCAGCGGCAGAATCTCGAAATCATCCACGCGCTGACTGCCCGTGGCCCAGACCGGACGCACGCCCATCAACGCCATGGCCTGAGCGATGTCGTCGCCGCCGGTGCGCATGGTTGCGGTGCCCCACACGGACAAGCCGAGTTGGCGCAAGTGATCGCCGTGGTCCTGCAGATGCCGTTCGAGAATCAGCGTCGCCGACTGGAATCCGATGCGCCACGCGGTGGTGGTCGGCAGATTGCGCACGTCCACCGAATAGAAGTTGCGCCCGGTCGGCAGCACATCGAGACGGCCACGGCTCGGAGCACCGCTGGGGCCGGCAGGGACGAAACGACCGCTGAGGGCGTCAAGCAGACCGCGCATTTCGGCCGGGCCACAAGCATCGAGCCGTGGGGCGACGACTTCGCGCAGATTGTCGAGTATCGAGTCAACCTCAGCCCAACCCGACCCTTGTGGGAGCGAGCCTGCTCGCGAAGGCGTCGGGTCAGACAGCTGTGCTTTTACTGACACACCGCTTTCCCGAGCAGGCTCGCTCCCACAGGGCACGTTCAGTGTTTGGGAGATCAGGTCTGCGGCAAACAATTCGAGGCGCTCGCGGGTGTCGCCGGCGGTGCGCCAGACTTCTTCGCAGATGGTCTGCAACTCGGTCGGACGCGGGCCGCTCCAGGGATCGGCCAACGCGCAATCCAGCGGATCAAAACCGAGAGCAAACGCTTTGGCCAGTGCTCGCAGCAGACTCGACTGCGCGCCCTTGCCGTCACCGCGCGGGATGCGCAGCAACGCCAGCAAGGTGTCGATACGCAAGCGCCCGCTCGGCGATTCACCAAAAATGTGCAACCCGTCGCGAATCTGCGATTCCTTCAGATCGCACAGATAAGTGTCCAGACGCGGCAACCAGATCGCCGCATCGGCATCGCTGTCCAGCGCGGCATCCAGTTGCAATTCGCGGTCGATTTGCGTGTCCCGCACCAATTGCAGAATGTCGCGCTGCAACTCGCGGGCACGGCGCGGATCGAGCAGTTGCGCCTCGTAATATTCGTCGGCGAGCAGCTCCAGATTGCGCAGCGGCCCGTAGGTTTCGGCGCGGGTCAGCGGCGGCATCAGGTGGTCGATGATCACCGCTTGCGTGCGGCGTTTGGCCTGAGCGCCCTCGCCCGGATCGTTGACGATAAACGGATAGATATTCGGCAGCGGCCCGAGCAGCGCGTCCGGCCAGCAATTCTCCGAAAGGCCGACGCCTTTGCCCGGCAACCATTCGAGATTGCCATGCTTGCCGACGTGGATCACGCCGTGAGCGCCGTAGGTGTTGCGCAACCAGAAATAGAACGCCAGATAACCGTGCGGCGGAACCAGATCCGGGTCGTGGTACACCGCGCTCGGATCGACCTGATAACCCCGGGCCGGCTGGATGCCGACAAAGGTCAGACCGAAACGCAGACCGGCGATCATCAGGCGACCGTCGCGACACATCGGATCGTTTTGCGGCGTCCCCCAACGCTCTTGCACCGCGACACGATTCGCCTCCGGCAACGCGTTGAACATCGCCAGGTAATCGTCCATCGCCAGGCTCTGCTGGCACGGGCGCAGGTCGAGACTATCGAGGTCGTTGCTGACACCGCCGAGCAGTTGCTGGATCAGTTCGGTGCCGCTCTCGGGCAACTCGGCCGTGATCGGATAACCTTCGGCACGCAATGCGCGGAGGATATTAAGCGCCGCCGCCGGCGTATCGAGGCCGACGCCATTGCCGATGCGGCCGTCGCGGGTCGGGTAGTTGGCGAGGATCAGGGCGATGCGTTTTTCGCCGTTCGGCACGCGTGCCAAAGCAACCCAACGCCGCGCCAGTTCGGCGACGAAATCCATGCGTTCGGGCTGGGCGCGGTAGCAGACCACATCGGACTGGCTGCGCTCGCTGCGCCAAGCCAGATCCTTGAAGCTGATCGGGCGGCTGATGATGCGCCCGTCAAGCTCCGGCAAAGCAATGTGCATCGCCAGATCGCGCGGCCCGAGACCCTGTTCGCTGTCGCGCCAGCCGGGTTCGTTGTCCTGAGCGCAGATGGCTTGAATCACTGGGATGTTGCGGCGAAACGGGCGCAGATGCGGCGCTTCGGGGCTGGACTGGGCAAAACCGGTGGTGTTGAGAATCACCCCCGCCTCGACTTCATCCAGCCAGTCCTCGACCACCGACAGACAACCGGGTTCTTTCAGACTGGCCACCGCGATCGGCAGCGGATTGAGCCCGGCTGCCTGCAAACGCTGACAGAACACATCGATGAACGCCGTGTTCGCCGCCTGCAAATGCGAGCGATAAAACAACAGCGCCGCCACCGGTTGACCATGCAGCCATTCGGCTTGCCAGTCGCTCAGCGCAGCGCTGTTTTTCTGTGGGTGATAAATCGCCGTGCGCGGCAGGGTTTGCGGCTCGCCCCACGAATAATCCCGGGCAAACCATTGGTTGCCCAAGCAGCGGAAAAAATCCAGCGCATTGCCCATGCCGCCCTGACGCAGAAATTGCCAGAGTCTATCGCGTACTTCGGCGCTGACCGTGCTCAAGTCACTGAGCTCGGGGTCCGGGCGGTCATCGCCAGGCACCAGAATCAGTTGCACGCCGCGTTCGGACAACTCGACCAGCCGCTCGACGCCGTAGCGCCAATAGGCAATGCCGCCATGCAGCGAGATCAGAATGACTTTGGCGTGGCGCAGCACTTCGTCGACGTACAGATCGACCGAAGCATGATTCTGCACCTGCATCGGGTTGGCCAGACGCAGGCTCGGGTAGTCATCGGGCAATTGCTGCGCAGCCTCGGCGAGCAGCGCCAGGCTGGAATCGCCGCTGCACAGGATCACCAGCTCGGCGGGGGTTTGTCCGAGATCGGCAATGTTGTCGTCCGAGACGAATCCGCCGGGCTGGGTCCTGAGCAGGTGCATGGTTTAAACGCTGAGCGCAGCGCGCAATTGCGCTTCGAGTTGTGCGGCATCGAGTTCCTGGCCGATCAGCACCAGACGCGTGACGCGCGCTTCTTCGGCGCCCCACTGACGGTCGAAATGCTTGTCGAAACGCGTGCCCACACCCTGGATCAACAGGCGCATCGGCTTGTGCGGAATCGCCGCGAAGCCTTTCACGCGCAGAATGCCGTGTTGCACCACCAGTTGCGTCAGCGCGTCGAGCAGCAGGCTTTCATCGGCTTGCGGCAGTTCGATTGAGATCGAATCGAAGGCGTCGTGATCGTGATCGTCGTCATCACCGTCATGGTGGTGATCGTGGTGACTGTGACGGCTGTCGATGTGCTCCTCAGAGCCGGCACCGAGGCCGATCAACACGTCGAGCGGCAGGCGGCCGTTGCTGGCTTCGATGATTTTTACCGCTGGCGGCAGCTCTTCGGCGACTTCAGCGCGCACCCGAGCCAGATCTTCCGCGCTGGTCTGGTCGGCTTTGTTGAGGATGACCAGGTCAGCACTGGCCAGTTGATCGGCGAACAATTCGTGCAGCGGCGACTCGTGATCAAGGTTCGGATCGAGTTTGCGCTGGGCATCGACCTGATCCGGGAACGCTGCGAAGGTGCCAGCAGCGACGGCCGGGCTGTCGACCACGGTGATCACCGCATCGACAGTGCAGGCACTGCGAATTTCCGGCCACTGGAAGGCTTGCACCAACGGCTTGGGCAAGGCCAGGCCAGAGGTTTCGATGAGAATGTGATCAAGATCGCCGCGACGGGCGACCAGCTCGCGCATCACCGGAAAGAATTCTTCCTGCACCGTGCAGCACAGGCAGCCGTTGGCCAGCTCATATACGCGGCCGCTGGCCTCTTCTTCGGTGCAGCCGATGGTGCATTGCTTGAGGATTTCACCGTCGATACCGAGCTCGCCAAACTCGTTGACAATCACCGCGATGCGCCGGCCCTGAGCGTTGTCGAGCATGTGCCGCAGCAGCGTGGTTTTGCCCGAACCGAGGAAACCGGTGACGATAGTGACGGGGAGTTTGGCCAGTGTTTTCATCGGTATGCCCTTTGGCAAGCGGCGGGCATACGGGACGAGAACCGGCAGCGCGCATGCACGCCGGAAGCATTCGCCACCGGATCACCCCGCCCGGTTGTAGTGAGAATCTGTGACGAGGCAGGTCTCCTGGCTGACGGCGTTCAGGCGCTGGGCCTGGCGTTCATTGCGCCTTCCCGCTGGCTCATCGGTTGAGCTGGCAGTGGCGTGGCAACGAACATCACCGTTCACAGTTGCGGGGGCAGCCGCGGCTTTGACCGCGTTCCCTTCTTAGCTTCGGCGAGTGCCGAAGAACCTCGAAAGCGCAAGGCTACGCATGGGTCCGTCGTGGGTCAATGGGTCGGTGAGTCTGAAACTGGGGGTATATCCGTTGCTGCGGTAACGGCTTCCTATGGTTTCGCTCTTACAGCGAGTCCCTTTTTCAAACGCCGGAGTGCCGGCACAGCAAAAAGAAACCAAAAGGCTTTGCCCCGGCGTACGGCCCGCTCGCTGGGGCTCGGGGTACCTTCGTTACGGGACCGATCCGGGCGCAGCCTGCTGAAGGGGCAAAAGATCAAAGCCAAAGCAAAAGCCAGATCTAGAGCCCCTCACCCTAGCCCTCTCCCCGAGGGAGAGGGGACTGACCGAGGTGTTTAGGCGAAATACGCCGACTTGCGATATCGAGTCGAATGCAGATTCTGAAAAGCCCGCAAATCGGCTCCCTCTCCCTCGGGAGAGGGCTGGGGTGAGGGGCAGCAACAACACAAATTAAAAGCCGAACACCCACGCTTTTCACCACTCAATAAGCCGAGTGTCAGCTCGCCTGCTCTTGATCTTGATCTTGATCCACCGGCGACGGATATACACACAAAAACATCAGAAAAATCCCCCACCGCAGCACTGAAAACTTCCCGGAAATTGACTAAAAACCCAAACCCATGTTTTCCTGCCCACCTTGTTACGGGTGCCCTTCACAGGGTGAAACGGGAAACCGGTGAATCATGTGCTTTACTCAAAGCCATGTCAGTCCGGTGCTGCCCCCGCAACGGTAAGCGAGCGAAGCGTCAGATCCACTGTGCCCCGGCATGGGAAGGTGATGCTTGCAGGTCGGCCTTGTGCCAGCCCCTCGCAAGCCCGGAGACCGGCCCGCAACACCCAGCGCGCGCAAGCGCCGCTGACCACAAACAAACCCGCGGTGGGCGGGCGCTGTTCGAAATCCCTGCGTGCCCTGCTCGCAGGGATTTTCATGCGCTCTGTTTACCCGCTGACATTTCAGAGGGAAGCGCTATGTCGATCATCAGCAACACCGTCAGCCACACTGACCACATCTCCAGCAGCACCACACTCGGCCAACGCGTCGCCGCCGCCCTCTTCGCCTCGATCCTCGGTGCCAGCCTGGTCTGGTTCGCCGGTTTCTCGCACATCGAAGCGGTGCACAACGCCGCCCACGATACCCGCCACAGCGCCGCGTTCCCGTGCCACTGAGGCCTTTCAACATGATCAAGCGTATCGCGCAAACCGCAGGCTTCACCGGCCTGCTGGCCGCCCTGCTGCTGACGTTGCTGCAGAGCTTCTGGGTATCGCCACTGATTCTTCAGGCCGAAACCTTCGAGAAATCCGAGCCGGTCGCCGAAGCTCACCAACATGCCACCGGTACCGCCGCCCACAGCCATGATGCTGAGGCCTGGGAGCCAGAAGATGGCTGGCAGCGTGTGGCTTCGACCACTGGCGGCAATCTGGTGGTTGCGGTCGGTTTCGCTTTGATGCTCGCTGGCCTGTACACCCTGCGCGCACCGACCAGGACTTCGCAAGGCCTGCTCTGGGGTCTGGCCGGTTACGCGACGTTCGTTCTCGCGCCGACCTTGGGCCTGCCACCTGAATTGCCGGGCACAGCCGCCGCTGATCTGGCTTCGCGGCAGATCTGGTGGATCGGCACCGCCGCTTCGACCGCAGTCGGTCTGGCACTGATTGCCTTCAGCCGCCACTGGTTGATGAAGCTTCTCGGTGTGGCGATTCTCGCCGTGCCGCATGTGATTGGCGCGCCGCAACCGCAGGTGCATTCGATGCTTGCCCCCGAGGCGCTGGAAACGCAGTTCAAGATCGCTTCGCAGCTGACCAACGTGGCGTTCTGGCTGGCTTTGGGCGTGATCAGTGCGTGGTTGTTCCGCCGCAAAAGCGCGAGCCAATACCAGGCATGAGCGATGACCGCGCAGCGCCGACCTTCGTGGTCGGCCTCGGCTGCCAGCGCGGCTGCCCGGCCAGTACGTTGCGTGCATTACTCGATCAAGCGTTGCAGGCGCACCGCATCGAGTTGCGAGCGGTCAAGGCTCTGGCGAGTATCGATCTCAAGCGCGACGAACCGGGGTTGCTGGAACTGGCCACACAATTGAACCTGCCGCTGCAGTATTTCAATAGTGCCGAGCTGGCGCCCTTTCAACAGCGCCTCAGTCATCAATCGCAGATCGCCTTTGAGCGCACCGGCTGCTACGGCGTGGCGGAAAGCGCCGCGCTGGCGCTGGCCGAGCAACTGATTCAGGCGCCGGCGAAACTGCTGATCCACCGGCAGAAATATGCGCAGGCCACGCTGGCATTGGCCGGCGCTGCATAAAATCCCGATAATCCCCGCCATTGATCATGAGCACGCTTCATCTGCAGTGGGGCTGCGCCTCTTCACAAGGATTCAACGATGACCGTCTATTTCATCGGCGCCGGCCCCGGCGATCCGGAACTCATCACCGTCAAAGGCCAACGGCTGATTCGCAGCTGCCCGGTGATCATTTATGCCGGCTCGCTGGTACCCGCAGCGGTGCTGGAAGGTCATCAGGCCGAAATCGTGGCCAATAGCGCTGAACTGCATCTGGAACAGATCATCGATCTGATCAGGACTGCCCATGCCCAAGGCCAGGATGTTGCCCGCGTGCATTCGGGGGATCCAGGTCTGTACGGCGCGATTGGTGAGCAGATCCGCTACTTGCGTGAGCTGGGCATTCCTTTCGAGATCATTCCGGGCGTGACCGCCACGGCTGCATGCGCAGCGCTGCTGGGCGCCGAGTTGACCCTGCCGGACATTTCGCAAAGCGTGATCCTGACCCGTTACGCCGACAAGACCGCGATGCCCGTTGGCGAGGAGCTGGCCAGCCTGGCGCAGCATGGCGCGACCATGGCCATTCATTTGGGGGTCAATCATCTGGAAAAGATTTTGGTTGAATTGCTGCCGCATTACGGCGCGGACTGCCCGATTGCCGTGATTCACCGCGCGACATGGCCGGATCAGGACTGGGTCGTCGGTACACTGGCGGACATTGCCGCAAAGGTCGAGGCCAAAGGGTTTCGGCGTACGGCGCTGATTCTGGTCGGGCGGGTGCTGGGCAGCGAGGTGTTCAGCGAGTCTTCGTTGTATCGCGCCGGGCATGCGCATTTGTACCGACCGTGAGTGGAACGCGGAGCGTCCCGGGCTGCATGCCCACGCGGAGCGTGGGCATGATCAAGCCACAGGCATAAAAAAACGGCGCTCACGGGGCGCCGTTTTTCATGTTCGCAGCGAACGCCTTAGTAGTAGGCGTTTTCTTTCTGCGTGTGATCGGTCACGTCGCGAACGCCCTTGAGCTCCGGGATGCGCTCGAGCAGAGTACGCTCGATGCCTTCCTTCAAGGTCACGTCAGCCTGGCCGCAGCCCTGGCAACCGCCACCGAACTGCAACACGGCAATGCCGTCCTCGACCACATCGATCAGGCTGACCTGACCGCCGTGGCTGGCCAGCCCCGGGTTGATCTCGGTTTGCAGGTAATAGTTAATGCGCTCGTTGACCGGGCTGTCGGCATTGACCATCGGCACTTTGGCATTTGGCGCCTTGATGGTCAGCTGGCCGCCCATACGGTCGGTGGCATAGTCGACAACGGCGTCGTCAAGAAACGCTTCGCTGAAGGAATCGATGTAGGCGGTGAAGCTTTTCAGCCCCAGCGCGGTATCTTCAGGTTTCTCTTCGCCCGGCTTGCAGTAGGCAATGCAGGTTTCGGCGTACTGGGTACCAGGCTGGGTAATGAAAACGCGGATGCCGATGCCCGGGGTGTTCTGCTTGGAGAGCAGATCGGCCAGGTAATCATGGGCGGCGTCGGTAATGGTAATAGCGGTCATAAAAACTCCTCGCAGGCTTGGGCGCAGTTTACGCCAATCGGCGCGGCTGACAAAGTCCCAGTATTTTTGTCGGGAAAGAATCCCGGCATATGCCTGCGAATGCTCAAAGGTTCTCGTACCGGTTCATATCCAGCACACCCTCTTCCACCGGATCGGTTTCGTGGATGTACTGGCTCAGATCGTGGAAATACAGCCAGAACTGCGGATGACTGCGACGAATGCCCCAGCGTTCGACGATTTTTTCGAACCGATTGGCATCCCTGGCATTCTCCATGGCATCGACAAACGCTGGAACCTGCTCGGCCGGTACGTTGAACATGAAGTTCGGGTAACTGGTGAGTACGCCCGGATAGATCGTCAAGGTGTCGAGACCCGGTTGATAGCGCAGCGACTCACCGAGCAAAAACGCCACGTTGCTGTGCGCGCGGTTGCGCAGCACGCTGTAGACCTCGCGCTTGCCACTGGCGGTTTCAACGCGCAGCAAGGTCGCTTCGGGCAACTGGTCGATGACTTTCAACCCTGCGGCCGGTCGCGAGGCCAGACGGCTCAGGGCCTGCTCGGCGTTCTGCAACGCCGGATCGATATTCGGTCGCGAGCAATAAGCGCCGTCGCAGCGATTGATCGGGTCCGGCCGCGCGTTCAGATCACCGTAGCGCGCCAGCAACTGCATGGCGAAATCGTGTTTCGGGTCTTTTTCGTCGAGTTTGAGCGCGGTCGGTTTGTCGTCATCGATGGCCTCGTAATCGAGCCACATCTTGAACTGGCCGCCGTCCTGGTACCAATCGTTGAGGTAATCCTCACGTGAGTCGGCGGGCATCAGGCGCAGGAAGTTCTGCTCGGCGCCGTTACGGATCAGGTCGAAATACAGACGGGTCTGCGCCTGATGGGAGACGTTGCCGAACACGTCGAAGTTGACCGCGAGCTGATAATAGGTGCGCTCGAGCAGTGGATAGTCGAACAGCCACATGGTTTGCGGCACCTCTCCGATCAGCCCCTTGGTCACCGAAGCGCTGTCGAAGTGGCGGAAAATGCTCAGCAAGGCGTTGTCGTTGCCGGCCCACAGCGTCGACCAGCTCGGCGCCGGCAGATCGGCATAGCTGTCACGGCGCAGTGCCTCGTATTCGTTGCGCTTGTCGCGGTAGTTGCGCCACAGGCTCAGCACGCTGCCGACATCGTCGTTCTGCCCCGGCATCGCCAGCAGCGGCGTAGCCTGGCCACGGTAGTTCGGGTCGGTGATGTAGAGATCATGTTCCGGCGCCTGGAACAGCGCCCAGAAGTTGTCGCGGATCACGTCGGTCGCGATCTGCCCACGGCACACCGGGCCGCGAATGAAGGTGCGGACGAAGTATTCAGCGTTATCGAGCATGAACTGATAGCGCGCCTGCGCCGGAATCGCCTCGAAAGTGGCAAACGGATTGGCACGGCTCTGCGGGCCGTAACCCGGCAGCGCATTGACCTGCCAGTTGCCGTTGTAGAACAGGCTCTTGATCCGGGCCATTTTCGCCGCGCTCAGCGGATAAGTGATGTGCGTCTTGTGCACGATCACCCCCTGCACCGGCCACAAGCGGTAATACACCTGCGTGCCCGGGTCGTCGTTGGGGCGGCGCGTGGCGATCAGGTCGATCGGCTGGCCGCTCGGCGTACGCGAGCGCACCCACTGGAAATAACGCCCCGGCTCACCATCCTTGAAATAGATGTGCGCCAGATACCAGTGCTCGAACAGCCAGCGCCCGACCAGACTTTGCCGGGCGCCGGGGGCGTTAAGCAGGTTTTCCCACTGCAAGATCTGCATGGCCTCTTTGGCACTCGGCGCCAGGCTCTGCTCGTCAATCGGCGCGCCAGACGCCAGCCAGCGCTGCAAGGTTTGATATTGCTGATCGGTCAGGCCAGTGACCGCGAGCGGCATGCCCTCTTTCGGGTGCGCGCCGGCATATCCGTCGAACTCCGCAGGCATTGCGCATAGATTGTTGCGATTGAGCCCAAGAACAATCTCTTCCGGCAGTTTGGCGTTCGGCGTCAGCGGCGTCTTGTGGCCGAGTTCAAGCATGCGTGCCATCAGCGCGGCCTGACTGCCCTGGGCGTCGAGCACCGAATAGAAGTCTTTCTGCTGCCAGGCGCGCTTGCCGAAGGCGTCGTAAAACAAGCGCGTGGTCGGTGCCGCCTGGGTGCGTTCGCCGTCGTACACCGGCATCTTGCTCGCGCCACGGGCGGCGCCTTCGCCACTGCCCAGATTGAGCTGACACGCCGAGTCATAGCAAGCATGGCAGGCCACGCACTTCTCGGTGAAGATCGGTTGGATATCGCGGGTGTAGGAGGTGGAAGAAGAAATGGCAGGATCTTGCGCCGCAACGCTCCCGCTCAGGACCAGCAACCATAAACTGATGAAGCGGTGCGGCATGCTGCTGATCTCGATGGTAAAAAAAGGCTGCGATTCTACCGTTATGACGCTCGTACCAACATGAGCGATATTCATGCAAAAGCTGCACATGCTCTAAAAGCGCACAGGTTTGCTATGATCCCGCTCCTTCGTAATGGTCTTTCCGAGTAGTCCACATGTCCGATCGCAGCGTCCGCCTTCAAGCTCTCAAGCAAGCCCTCAAAGAGCGCATCCTGATTCTCGACGGCGGGATGGGCACGATGATCCAGAGCTACAAGCTCGAAGAACAGGATTATCGCGGCAAGCGCTTCGCGGACTGGCCGAGTGACGTCAAGGGCAACAACGACCTGCTGGTGATCACCCGTCCGGACGTGATCGGCGGTATCGAAAAAGCCTATCTGGACGCCGGCGCCGACATTCTCGAAACCAACACTTTCAACGCCACGCGCATTTCCATGGCCGATTACGGCATGGAAGAGCTGGCGTACGAGTTAAACGTAGAAGGCGCACGTCTGGCGCGCAAGATTGCCGACGCCAAGACCGCCGAAAACCCGGCCAAGCCGCGCTTCGTTGCCGGCGTGCTCGGCCCGACCAGCCGCACCTGCTCGCTGTCGCCCGACGTCAACAACCCCGGCTACCGCAACGTAACCTTCGATGAGCTGGTGGAAAATTACACCGAAGCCACCAAAGGCCTGATCGAGGGCGGCGCCGACCTGATCCTGATCGAAACGATCTTCGACACCCTCAACGCCAAAGCGGCGATCTTCGCCGTGCAGGGCGTGTTCGAGGAGCTGCACCTCGAACTGCCGATCATGATTTCCGGGACCATCACCGACGCCTCTGGCCGTACCTTGTCCGGCCAGACCACCGAGGCATTCTGGAACTCGGTGGCCCACGCCAAGCCGATTTCCGTAGGTCTGAACTGTGCCCTCGGCGCCAGCGAACTGCGGCCGTACCTGGAAGAACTGTCGAACAAGGCCAGTACCCACGTTTCCGCGCACCCGAATGCCGGCCTGCCGAATGAATTCGGCGAGTACGATGAACTGCCGTCGCAGACCGCCAAAGTCATCGAAGAATTCGCCCAGAGCGGTTTTCTCAACATCGTCGGCGGTTGCTGCGGCACCACACCGGGCCACATCGAAGCTATCGCCAAAGCCGTGGCCGGTTACGCGCCACGGCAGATTCCGGATATCCCCAAGGCCTGCCGCCTCTCCGGTCTGGAGCCGTTCACCATCGATCGCAGCTCGCTGTTCGTCAACGTCGGCGAACGCACCAACATCACCGGTTCGGCAAAATTCGCCCGCCTGATCCGTGAAGACAACTACACCGAAGCCCTCGAAGTCGCTCTGCAGCAGGTTGAGGCCGGCGCGCAGATCATCGACATCAACATGGACGAGGGCATGCTCGATTCGAAGAAGGCCATGGTCACCTTCCTCAATCTGATCGCCGGCGAACCGGATATCTCGCGCGTGCCGATCATGATCGACTCGTCGAAATGGGAGGTCATCGAAGCCGGCCTCAAGTGCATCCAGGGCAAGGGCATCGTCAACTCGATCAGCATGAAAGAAGGCGTCGAGCAGTTCATCCATCACGCCAAGCTGTGCAAGCGCTACGGCGCTGCGGTGGTGGTGATGGCCTTCGACGAAGCCGGTCAGGCCGACACCGAAGCGCGCAAGAAAGAAATCTGCAAACGCTCCTACGACATCCTGGTCAACGAAGTGGGCTTCCCGCCGGAAGACATCATCTTCGACCCGAACATCTTCGCCGTCGCTACCGGCATCGAAGAGCACAACAATTACGCCGTCGACTTCATCAATGCCTGCGCCTACATCCGCGATGAGCTGCCGTACGCGCTGAGCTCCGGCGGCGTGTCGAACGTGTCGTTCTCGTTCCGTGGCAACAACCCGGTGCGTGAGGCGATTCACTCGGTGTTCCTGCTCTACGCCATCCGCGCCGGGCTGACCATGGGCATCGTCAACGCCGGTCAACTGGAGATCTATGATCAGATCCCGGTCGAGCTGCGCGACGCGGTCGAAGACGTGATCCTCAATCGCACCCCGGATGGCACCGACGCCCTCCTCGCCATCGCCGACAAGTACAAGGGCGACGGCAGCGTCAAGGAAGCCGAGACCGAAGAGTGGCGTAACTGGGACGTCAACAAACGTCTGGAACACGCGCTGGTCAAGGGCATCACCACGCACATCGTCGAAGACACCGAAGAATCCCGCCAGTCGTTTGCGCGGCCGATCGAAGTGATCGAAGGCCCATTGATGTCCGGCATGAACATCGTCGGCGACCTGTTCGGCGCTGGCAAAATGTTCCTCCCGCAGGTGGTGAAATCCGCGCGCGTGATGAAGCAGGCCGTGGCGCACTTGATCCCGTTCATCGAACTGGAGAAAGGCGACAAGCCGGAAGCCAAGGGCAAGATCCTCATGGCCACGGTCAAAGGCGACGTCCACGACATCGGCAAGAACATCGTCGGCGTGGTGCTTGGTTGCAACGGCTATGACATTGTCGACTTAGGCGTGATGGTTCCGGCCGAGAAGATCCTGCAGGTCGCCAAAGAAGAAAAGTGCGACATCATCGGCCTTTCCGGCCTGATCACGCCGTCGCTGGACGAGATGGTCCACGTTGCCCGTGAAATGCAGCGTCAGGATTTCCACCTGCCACTGATGATCGGTGGCGCGACCACGTCGAAAGCGCACACCGCGGTGAAGATCGAGCCGAAGTACAGCAACGATGCCGTGGTCTACGTGACCGACGCCTCGCGCGCCGTCGGCGTGGCGACACAGTTGTTGTCCAAGGAACTCAAGGCCGGTTTCGTCGAGAAGACCCGTCTGGAATACATCGACGTGCGCGAGCGTACGTCCAATCGCAGCGCCCGTACCGAACGCCTGAGCTACGCCGCCGCGATCGCGAAGAAGCCGCAATTCGACTGGGCCAATTATCAGCCAGTGAAACCGACCTTCACCGGCAGCAAGGTGCTCGACAACATCGATTTGAAGGTACTGGCCGAGTACATCGATTGGACACCGTTCTTCATTTCCTGGGATCTGGCCGGCAAGTTCCCGCGCATCCTCGAAGACGAAGTGGTCGGTGAAGCCGCCACTGCGCTGTACAAGGACGCGCAGGAAATGCTCGCTAAGCTCATCGACGAAAAACTCATCAGCGCCCGTGCGGTGTTCGGTTTCTGGCCGGCCAATCAGGTCAACGAAGACGACATCGAGCTGTACGACGACAACGGCAAGCCGCTGGCCAAGCTGCATCACTTGCGTCAGCAGATCATCAAGACCGACGGCAAGCCGAACTTCTGCCTCGCCGACTTCGTGGCGCCGAAGGACAGCGAAGTCACCGACTATGTCGGCGGCTTTATCACCACCGCTGGCATCGGCGCCGAAGAAGTGGCCAAGGCCTATCAGGACGCGGGCGACGACTATAACTCGATCATGGTCAAGGCCCTCGCCGACCGCTTGGCCGAAGCCTGCGCCGAATGGCTGCACCAGCAGGTGCGAAAAGAGCACTGGGGTTATGCCAAGGATGAAACGCTCGACAACGATGCGCTGATCAAAGAGCAATACCGTGGCATCCGCCCTGCTCCCGGCTACCCGGCCTGCCCGGATCACACCGAGAAAGCGGCGCTGTTCACCCTGCTCGATCCAGAGGCTGCCGAAATGCGCGCCGGGCGCAGTGGCGTGTTCCTCACCGAACACTACGCAATGTTCCCCGCCGCAGCGGTCAGCGGCTGGTACTTTGCTCATCCGCAGGCGCAGTACTTTGCCGTGGGCAAGATCGACAAGGATCAAGTGCAGAGCTACACCGCGCGCAAAGGCCAGGACCTGAGCGTGACCGAGCGTTGGCTGGCGCCGAATCTGGGTTACGACAGCTGAGTCTGGGCGAAACCTGGGAGCGTCCTGCTCCCAGGTCAGCTCAATCACTCAATCGCGGCGCCATGACGGTCCGGGTTTCGGTGACGATGGACCGGGCTGCGCTTGCTCATCGAGCGGCGCAAGATTTTCCAGTTCCGTACGCGACAATGCCTTGAGTTTTTCAATACGCGCTTGCGCCAGTTCGATCTCGAGTCTGTGCATCGCGTCCAGATATTCGCTGCTTGCCACGTCGGGGTAAGCGTCTTCTACCTCCCCCTGTCGCATCGTTGCTTCGCGTTCCAGCGTTTCGAACGCCTCACCGTGGCGATCTCGCAAATAACGGATCCAGTAGTCGCGCGCAATCAGGTCCTCAATGAACATCTCCGAGGCCTCATCGGCCAGTACCGACGTGCGCGCGTCAATCAATCGCTGCCCGCGAATCGGCGTGGCGTACAACATGTGCTCAGGTTGCGCCGGCAACTCCAAACCGTCCGGCCAGCCGCGTGTCATGCCGATGCGGTATTGCAGGCGGACTTCTGCGCGATCCTTGTTTTTGGCGGCGGCTTCGGCCAGTCGATCCACCCTTTCCAGGCGGAACAGCCGTCGAGTCAGATCGAGCAAGGCTCTGCCGCGTTGCTGCAGGCGATGCCGCGGAATATCGCGCAGCGCCTGATATTCATAGACGCGGGTTTCCAGTTCGCTGAACGACAGGATCCGGCCATCACCGCAGGTGCCGTGGGTCTCGGCGTTTAGAAACAACAGATCGCGCAGTTCGGCGTTTTCCGTCGCAGCCTCTATGACTTGCCAGACCCGATGGGTCAGGTCGGCGCCAGACAACCTGAATTCAAGGGTATC
The DNA here is from genome assembly GCF_014268585.2 of Pseudomonas iranensis. Classification (NCBI taxonomy): domain Bacteria; kingdom Pseudomonadati; phylum Pseudomonadota; class Gammaproteobacteria; order Pseudomonadales; family Pseudomonadaceae; genus Pseudomonas; species Pseudomonas iranensis. Next base: position 2,881,135 of record NZ_CP077092.1, on the reverse strand, counting down.
GGGCAAAGTCGAGAGCAAATGGAAGAACGACCCATGGTTGGCCTGTTGAGCCAATTGCAGCCATAACGCCTGCCGGGCCGCACGCGCATCAGCGGGCGTGTAGGTGAGCCAGGTCTCCATTGCGGGCGCGGCGATGTCTTGAAGTGGGTTGGCGATGACCTCTACGGCTTCGACCGCAGCGTGCGCATCCACACGCCCGGCGCCACCACCGCCTCCGGAACTGTCACTGTCATCGCTGTCGCCATCCGAACCGGAGCCGGAGTCACTGTCGGACTCGACTGCGCGCGCGGCAATTTCCCGATCGAGATGCTCGCGCGAATAGCCCATGACATTACGATTTGCATTGGCTGCGCTGTAATCGCGCATTTGCTCCAGACTATTGAGCGTCAATGAGTTTTCCGACAGATCCGTACCAGCGACCAGCCCCTCATGACTGCCGTCCAGCAGCCTGTCCGGGAATACCCTGATGTTGTTGTCCGTCAGATCGAGTGTCTGCAGATCCGGCAGTTCCAACGCGCCGCCCGGCCAGTAATCCAGGCCATTGTGGTCAAGCTTCAGGGTTTCGAGCCGAGTGAAGCCACTGGCACTGAATTCCTCGAGTTGATTGTGACTCAGGTCGAGCCAACGCAGGCGGTCGCCCCCCACGTGGGTGAACAACGACTGCGCCGTGGCCAGGTTGTTTGCGCTCAATTCCAGCCGCTCAAGCCTGTTCAGGCCGCTAACGGCGTCCGGAAGAGTCTCCAGAGCGTTGCCGTTGAGTACCAGTGTGGTGACTTCAGGGAAAGCGGCACAAAACTCGTTGAAGCTTTGCGTCGAAAAGCCTGTGCCGGTGAGATTCAGCGTTGTGACTTGGGAAAACACGTTCGAAAGGCGCGGCAAATCTCCAGTGCGCAACCCAGTGAGATCGAGCTCGAGTCCCGCGTCTTCGCTATGGCGTGTCAGACCATCAGCCCAGCAACTACGGATCTTCGCTGCGAGAAACGATCGCTGCTGCGACGTGTCCTTTCTGATCCGCGGTATCGCCCGGGTAAAGATCCAGCCGTTCAACTCACGCGTCAGCGACTCGTCGCTATCTCGCCAGACGGTGAGACGGGCGTCGATTTGTGTATCGCTCAGCCCCTCGCTGCGCAATCGCGCCAGACATTGCTGCGCTTGTTCAGCAGACAGCAGTGGATTGAGTTTCTGCAAGCGACTTACACCACCTGCGGCGCCTTCGGCGACAGGTGTCAGAGAACGCAGCGGCAATAGAAACTCCTGCGCAAATGCGAATGCAGTTCTCGGTACACGCGCGTCGCCCAGGCGCCGAAAGCCACTCGGGTAAATTTCAAACTGTATAAGGGTGTCAGGAGGCAAGCCGAGCGCGGTTTCGATACGCCGCTGCGCAGTTTTCAGGGTTGCCGCGCCTTCGGGACTCAAGTTGTTTTCCGTCAGGTTGGTCTTGAGCATCACGCTGTCGGCGGCAAGCACCTGCTCCGGTAACGCACTGATGGGGTTTTCGCGCAGATCAAGCCATTGCAACTTTGGCAGAGCTTCGGCACCTGCCGGCCATGCCTCGAGACGATTGGAACTAAGGTCGAGAGTTTCAAGCTCCTGCAGGGCCGTGACATTCAGATCGGTCAGTTGGTTACCGCGCAAATTCAAGAATTCGAGTTTGTTCAATGCGTCGAATTGGCTTTGGACTTGCGGCGTAGTACCGATCCGGTTCCGTGACAGATCGAGTCGAGTCAATTGCGCAAAGTCACTCGGGCTGAACGGCACCTCAGTCAAATTGCAATCCGTGATTTCTACCCTGCGCGCCCCCCTGAATGCTTGAAGAAACGTGCGTATCTGTTCCGCAGGCACGCTCAGTCCATAAAGGGAAACGGTTTGCACATGCGAAAACGTACCGGCCGGCAATGACGGAAGCTGGCTGATGGATGGCTCGTCGATAAAGTCTGCGTCATCGTCTAACCGGAACACATTGGCATTGTCCAGCGGGGCGACCCTGTGCGGATTTACTGAACCGGAGAGCTGCGCTTCTGTTCCCTGGCCATAGCGTTCGCGCACCGCAGCACCCCAGTTTTCCTGCAGTGCACGCACAACATCGATGTTCGGACTCGCTTCCCAGAGCGGCGCAAGCGTAGCGGTTCGTAATCCATCGGACGTCGTCGGGAGGTAAAACTGGCGGAAAATCCCGGCGTGCTCCAGACGCAGCAACTCGACGGCCTTGAGCCGGGTATCGGGTGTATTCCAAAGACTCATGATGCGCTCAGGCAATGGATTGACATGTCCGCGCCGTCCGGTCAGAAAATCCAGCTCGCCGGCGCAGTACTGGCGGACCATCAGGTTCAGATCCAGCAGATGCCCCCACTCACCGCGGTAACTTTTGACGTACTCATAGGCGGGCTTGAAAGCTTCGTGAGAGAACTTCGACCAGTCGAGCGACAGCCCCGCCCACAATTTCTCATGTCCTGCGTAGAGTGTTTGTGGAATGGATGAGATGGCCGTCTGCGCCAGGTCAAGGCGTTCGAGCTCAGGCAGCTCCTGTACGAAAGCGGGCCATCGGACCATGTCCGGCACGTCGATCTTGAGTCTCCTCAATTGCTTGAGCGGTGTCAGGTCAAGATCCGGCGCGACGCCGGTGCGCCCCGAAAGGTCAAGATGAAGGTCTTCAACGCCTATCAGCCTGCGCAATCTTGTCGACAGATCAGTCGCCATCGCAGCCACTGAGGTTCTGAACTTGAGCCTTTTCAGCGCCAGCATGTGAGTCACGGCAAGAGGCAATGTTGTCAGTGACTGTTCTCGCGCCACGTAATTGCCGAACAGACTGCCGCGCTCGCCCAGCGAGAGCTTTTCGAGACGGGCAAACCGCTCCAGGAAAGCGTCGGCATTGGCGTCAGTGATACCATCGCCACCGATGGCCAGTTCTAGCACGTGATCAAAATTTGCCGTCAGAGTTGGTAGCGGGTCGTAAGTGACAAGGCGAAGCTGATCGGCGCCGGGCAGATGTGCAGCGACCGGTGCGTTGCGCCAACAATCCTTGAGCGCTTGTGCGGCACGTGCTTTATGGTCCGCCCCGGAACGCTCCCAAGGCGGCACCGTCGACGCTCCCGACCATCCATCCAGCGTCGCTTCAAGCTGCTCCCATTCCTGTCGACGCGACTGCAACAGCTGGAAGATAGCTCTGTCATCGTTTCCCGCCCGATACTGTTCAAGGAGATAGCCCTGAGCCTGTTCGTCGCTCAGTTGCGGATAGACGTCCTGCACATGAGCTACCAGGTTTTGGCGCATTCCGGCGCCGCGACCACTGGCGGGATAACCAATCAAAGTATCGCTGACGCGAACGGGCGGCTTGAGCCACTTGACCTGTGGCGCCAGCAGGGCTGACGCCACAGCGTGATGCTGATCGGCGTAATCGATGATCTTTGCCTTCAGCACGGCGGACTGTCCGACCTCGGGCACGCCGAGGCTGCGGCGCGCCCCATCGGGCAGGGCATGCATGATCGATGAGTAAAAGTTGTCGCCATTGCGAGGCAGGCTGTTGAGCGCCTCACCGCGTTCGTTGAATGCCTGAAACTGAACGCCTTTTTTGATCAGGTATTTTTTCTCGGCGGCTGTCTCACTGCCGATGCTGTCAAGCAGCTCGCCAGCGTCATGGCTTTCGCGAACTTCGATACGAACATTGTCGGGCCAACCCGGCAATTGCTCCAGCGTATGCAACACCAGGCGACGGCTGTCCGCCGAAGCCACGGTTTCGCTGCGCAGACCGGCATATGCCGCGACTTGTCGACTCTGGCGTGCATACCAGCGGGCCTCTTCCAGCAGGCGCAGCGGCACTCGCTGCCCAGAGCCGAGTTGCTCAAGATCATCGGGGCTACCCTGTGCCAGCACCGTTTGTGCCGCCGGTTCGCTGAGTCCAGGGCAGGCCTTCTGCAAACGTGCAACCTGTGGATCGACAGGCTCGGTACCCGAATAGATGCTGTCGTAAATCGCCGACTGACGGGTTTTGGCGTAGTCGGTGATCTGCTTGCCGAACTCCGCCGGCCGCGCGTCGCGCACGCGTGCACCCTGTTCGCCCAGAAGCCGGGTGACCTCAGACTCGTCCAGCGCCGCGAGGATATGTGCTGGCAGATCACCGCTGAGAATATCGGCCCGCGAAATCCGAATGGGTGCCTTGACACCGACGTCGCGAAACCGCCGCGCAAAGCCATACCTGACTGACTTGCCGGACAATTGCTCGCCGTCGAAGACTTCGAGCACCCGGCTCGCCGGCCAGAGGGGCATTTCGGTGATCAGCGGCAACGCGTACAGATACAGTTCGTTGATCGGTTTTGTCCCGCGCAATTGCTCGATGACGAGTGCCGCATTGCTCTGCGCCTGGATCACGCGCATGGCCTGGGTCAATTCCGGGGGTAGCAGTGCATTATCGATGTGCATCTTGCGCAGGGCGGCGTCACTGACACCGCTGATATCGGCAGCCTTGATCAGCTGTGCATCGGTGAAGGCTTCGGTTGCATGGCCGATGCGCCGCAACAGAGTCAGACGATCCCAATCCCGCGGACGCTCCAGCGTATGCCGCCAGGCACCGCTGCCATTGCTGTCGAGCACCGGCTGCCAGGCGTTGACGTCGGTCGGATGCCTGATGCGCCATTTGCCGATCGATTGATCGAAAAACTGCTCGTAGACCTTACCGCTCTGGCGGATATAGGTTCTACCCTCGAGTACATGCTGGCCGGCACTATTCGGTCCGGGACTGACTGGCAGTGTGACAGCGGACTCGTAAGCCTTCAGGTCGGATTTCCACAGTCGGGTTTCGCCGTTGGGTAACATCACCGGATGCAGCTTTTCAATGGCCGGCACGGCGCTGGCGCTGGAAATCTTGCGCACTCCGGCGCCCACTCCCGCCATCAGCGCAATCTGCGCCAGGTTCTCCGCCACATCGATCAGATGGTCCTTGGCCGCACGACGATCTCCCTCGCTCCACTCGATCGCGCCTTCAAGGATTTCATAGAGCAGTTGCCCGGCCATTACCACCATCATCACTTCGCCCAGCACCGGCACGAACATCGAGACCATGTTCAGACCCAGCAAGCCAACCTGCATCAGGTGCGCCAGCTTGGCCTCGCGTGCCTTTACATCGACATCGTCAGTCGGCACCGCATGGCTTCGAGCATCGGCCAATACCTTGGCGCAGCTCTGTGTGTAGAGATACGCCCAGAGGTCTTCATTGGCCGCCCAGACGCCGCGCCCCTTGCGAGAGAGGGTTATCGGTGCGATGTACGGATCCGTGGCGGGCTTCAGTTTGACGTGACGCTCGGGCGGCACGTCCTTGATCCGGGCAAACACTGAGGTACCGCTTAGCCCTTGAATGACCGCCAGCCAGGGCGAGCGCAACAACCACCATGGATCTTTCGGGGAATTGGCCGGCTTTTGCACAAATTGACGAAAAAAGTCGGGACGATGCTCGTACGCCAGAAACTGGCTGATGAAGCGCTGATACTCCGTTGGCTCGGCATTGGCTACCTGAGCTGCACTGCGGGCCGTCAACAGGCGCGTAAGCTCGTCACGCATTTGCGTGCCACGGTAGCGCTTGAGCGGGTGCTCCGGGTCGTGTGGAATGTAGAGAATGAGCTCATCGGCGTAGCGGTACTTCTCGACGATCACGAACGCCACACAACCGGTCAATCGCTTCTTCATTACTCCCAGATCATTGAACCAGACCTGCTTGCCGCCCATCCACGGGTGAACCTCACCGGCAATGACCGACAGGATCATCGTGTAATCCGCCGGTTCGATATCTTTGCGCAACAGCGCCTGTTCGGCAGCCGCGCGCAGACTGGCTTTCTGACTGGCAATGAACCGCTCGCGCAGCACCGCACTGGTTATGCCATCGGCGGGATGGAAAAAGCCCTGCAGGTAAGTCTGGTATTGCTTGCCGATATCCAGGCGACGGCACAGCCCCATGAACTGGCTGACGGTCAAATCAATGTTCACAGACTGAAAAGTGTCCGCGACGGCGGTTGCGACAACAAAACCGGAGGTCTGGTGATAGGCACCGGCTGCGCACTCATAGGCTTCGAAATTGTGCAGCGCGGCGTCCAGCATCGACAGTTTGAGGGCCTCGAATGTCGCAAGCTCCAGCGCCTCGACGCCCATCGTCACCGCACGCCTGAGGCACAGGAAGGTCGAGTCAACGTCCATTTGCAACCGGTATTCGTCGTTCAGGGCCTTGATCAGCAATGGCCTGGCAAACGCCTCGAGGTGCTGGAACGTCGCCAGGCTTTTATCAAGGCTGTTCTGCGCCTCGACGCTGACCTTGAAGCTGTCATTCAATGTCTGGCGCTGGGTCGGCGTCGCCTCCAGATACCAGGACGGCAGCGCTGTAGTGACGCCCTTGAACGCCTCGCGTCTTTGCGCAGAGGCGTTGGTCAACCATGGCGGGATTGAATTTTCAAGGAACTGGCCATGCAGGCTTTGCGTTGCTTTGGGTTTTGCGGAATGCGTGAGCGAAGCAGCTGGCTTCGACTCCACACTGGATGATATCGGGATCATGATTGCTCCTTGTGGGGAAACAATCAGCAGACCATTTACGGCCATTGCGTGTGCGGTATCCGGATAGTGCACGGCCGATGACAAGTAACCAGATATATGACCAGACCCGGCTCGTCACTGTGCCTCAATTCCCTTTACGGACGCCTCGACGGCCCCGGCTTCGGCGACAGGCGACCGGGCTCCTCGGACTCACCGGCATAACTTTGCAGATCGATGATCTCCCGGCGCGTTATGTCCATCCACTTCTGCCGACGTAGCGCGTCCATGGTCTTGCCCAGATTTATCAGTTCCAGATCATACTGTTGCGCATTTATTTCACCCCGCGCGAGCCGGTCATCCAGCGTGGCCCAAAGCTGCTGACGCTGCTCATCGACATCGGCATCAATCGCGAGCATCTCTTGTGGAAAGCGGTCTTGCAGATAAGCAATCCAGTAATCGCGCTCGACCATGCTTGCCGCAAATGCCTCAGTTTGCTCTGCCTCCAGAATCGAAGCACGGATGTGCAACAGAAGTTCGTCGCTCAGCTCTGCGTCGTACAACATGTAGGCCGGTTGGCCGGGCAAATCAATACCGTCCCCCCAGCCACGGGTCAGCCTGATGCGATATTTCAGGCGTACCTCTGCGCGGTCCATGCCCTGCCCCGCAGCTTCGGCAATGACCTCAATTCTGTCCAGGCGAAACAACTGCCGGGACAGGCGCACCAGTGCCTGGCCTCTGAGCGCCATTCGGTTCAACGGAATATCATGCAAGGTGCGATATACCCACACGCGAACTTCGAGATCACTGAACGTCAGGATCCTCCCGTCTGGACAAGTGCCATGGGTTTCGGCGTTATGAAACAACAACTGGCGCAACTCGGTATTTTCGCTGGCGGCCCCCATGACATCCCACATTCTTCGGGTGAGATCCGCCGGTACCAACTGAAAGTCCGGTGTGTCACGCAACAGCCGCAGCAACTGAAAAAAACGCTCATGATCGGGTTCCAGAGCCAGCTGCGCCCAGACTGATCTTCTTTGCGCGGCCAGTGCCGGACTGCTGCCCGTCAGCCAGGGATCCCGTGATCTCGCCGCTACGTCTGCAGCCGTGTCAAAAACATCTTCCACGGGTTCCACTGCCGCATAAGGGTCGTAAGCGACGGCATTCGTCCCAGTGGCGCCCGGCGCGTCGGTGGGCTCGGTTCCCATTCGGGGGTCACCCAGGACCTGAGCATCGATCATGGTATCGATGGTTCTGCGTGATACCCCCAGCGCGTGAGTGGTTGAGTGCTCACGGGCGTAGCGGCGCAGGTCCTGCAAGGCAGGCAGGGACAAGCGCTGATTCTCGGACAAATCAGTCCCCTGGACCAAGGGCTCGTGAGCGCCATTGAACAGATCAACCGGGATGCTCTCGATCTCGTTGCCGCTCAGGTTCAAGCTGCGCAGCTGCGGCGTCTGCCACACACCGGCAGGCCATTCGGTCAGGCGGTTGTAACGCAAGTCCAGAGTCTCGAGGACGCCAAAGTCCGGCGGGTTGAAGGCTCGAATTTCGTTGTACCCGAGATCAAGGCTGCGCAGACGCGCGCGGGTGAGCAATGGGTACAGGCTCGTTGCGCTGTGGAGGTCGCAATACTGCATGTCCAGGCGCTGCAGATGACGCATGCGCAAAACCGGGCCGGGCAACGACGCCAATTGATTGCCGCTGATAGACAAAGTATCGAGATTGGCAAAGGCATCCAGAAAACCGTTGGAACCCTGCGTGGTAATGCCCACCATGCTCAGATCCAGCGTGGTCACGGCCGGAAGCTGCTCGGCCAACGCCGGTAAGTCACCGGTCTGCAGCCCTTGAAACTCCAGTTCCAGGCCGGATCTGCCGGCGTTTGCGGCAAGTCCTTCAAGCCATGCCTCTAGGATTCTGCGCGCCGCAACCGAACGATTTTGCGCATTGATCTGCAGCCTCTCGGTGCGTATCTCGCGAATGAACAACCAGTCATTCATCTGGCGGACCAAGTCGTCACAGGACTGTTGCCAGGCAGTTATCTGCGCTTCGATTCTCGCATCGGTCCATCCCATGGCCCGCAGATTCTGCACGCCACGCTCAGCACGCGATCGCCGCAGTATCGCGCTCAGACGCTGCACCTGTGCCGAAGCCCCACTTTCGCCAGGCAACACGGTCACGGGCTCTGGCAGCGGCAACAGCAGGTCGACCAATGACCAGGCGCTTTGCGCGGGAGGAAAATGCTCCGGCACCGGTTCGGCTGCGAAGCGAACCAACGTGCCCTGCCGCAATCCCCTTCGCTGCTCGATAACCTGCAGCGCCGCGTGAAAATGTGCTTCGCCGTCAGGGCTGAAGAAGTTGCCCGTCAGATTGCTTCGCATCAGCACATCGTCACGTGTGAGCACGAGTTGCGGCAGTGATGCGATGCGGTTGTCGCGTAAATCGAGCCAGTTCAAACGCGGCAACTGTTCGGCGCCACCGGGCCACGTTTGCAACTCGGTTGACCGCAGGTTCAGGGCGCGCAAGCGACTCAAAGCGCTGACGTCGACGTTGTGGAGCGGGTTGTGACTCAGATTCAATCGCTGCAGACGCTGCAATGCACTGAGCTGCTGTTGCACAGCCGGCGTCATCGCAATCCTGTTGCGCGATACATCAAGATGCGTCAACGCTGGCAGCTCTTGCGGCGCAAAGGGCAATTCAGCAAACGTAGTGCCATTAATTTCGAGGGTTTCAACCTCACTGAACGCGCGAAGGAAGCCGCGAGCCTGTTCCACCGGCACATCCAGCCACCTCAGGCGCAGTGTGCGCACGTGCGCAAAGCTGGCGACTGGCAGCGGCGGCAGCTCGGTGATCATCTCGGCGGCGGGCAGCAAGGCGAGGCTCGATCGCGGCGCGGGCAGCTCCAGCGTCGCCACGTTGGCGGGCAAACCATAGCGCTGGCGAACCGTGCCGTGCCAACTGGTTTTCAACGCGTTCAACACCTCGGCATTGCGCCCCGTGGACCAGCGACGCCGGGGGGCTGCGTAGCGAGTTCCATGGCGCAGCGCCGGCACAAAGAACTGCGCAAATATTTCTTCATATTCTCCCCGCAGTTGCCCGATAGCCTCAACTCGCGCCTCGGGCGTCGCCCAGACCGCATAAAAGGCGTCCGGCAAAGGATCGGTAACACCCGGCCTGACAGCCATGGTGTCCAGTTCGGCGCGGCAGAATTCCCTGACCATCTGGTGCACGTCGAGCAAATGGCCAAAGGGGCCGGAATAATGGCTGACATAATCATAAGCGCGCCTGAATGTTGCGGGTGTGACCCGCGACCAATCCAGCGACAGCCCGGCCCAGAGTTGCTCGTGCCCGTGATAAAGCGACTCGGGCAAGGTTTCGATCAGCGTGTCTGTCAGGTCGAGCCGACCAAGCCGCGGCAGCCGTTCGACATAGGCAGGCCATTGCCACAGGGCGCGAGGAGCGTTGATGCGCAAGGTGCGCAAATGTGTCATTGGCGTCAGGTCGAGACTGTGCAGCGTAGTTGCGTCGGTTCCCGAATAGTCGATGCGCAGCGTTTCCAGTGACGTCAGCGCCCTGAGCCTTGGCCCAAGCGTTTGCGCCAAAAAAGGCGCGTCGGTGGAGAATCGCAGCCGGGTCAGGCCCGGCAAGCGGCCGATCGCGTCTGGCAGCGTCGTCAGCGGCCGGGCGATGGAACGGCGGTCATAACGTGGTCCCGGCTCGCCAATCGACAGATCGGTGACGTTCGGGAAAGCCGTCAGGAAGCCATCAGCATTGGCGTCCGTGACGCCGATTCCCGTGACTGACAGTTCGCGTATATGGCTAAATCGCGTGGTCAGCGCGGGCAGCGGCGTGTCGCAAACCAGGGACAGCCGCGCTACATCGGCAACGTGCCCGGCCAAGGGTGCATCGCGCCAGGCACCCCGCAATGCCTGCGCCAAATGCGCGCGGGACCGGGCGGTCTGGCTGTCCGTCGGGCCTGCCTGCCATTGATCAAGCGTGGCATTGAGGCTTTCCCAGTCCTGCCGACGCACTTGCAGCTCGGCGTGGATTTGCGCGTCGCTGCGGCCGCGCTGCCGAGCCAAAAACGCTTGAGCCTGCCGCCGCTCCGGGTACAAATGTGCTACTTGCGCCTCGATGGGCTGATTGAAACCCGTACCGCGTCCACTCGCGTAATAGCCCCTCAATCTTGCGCCGATACGCGCCGGCGGCTTGAACCATTTGGCGTGCGGCGCCAGTATTCGCGCAGCCTCAAGCCGATGAATATGGGCTGATTCGATGATCCGCTGTTGCAGTTCACTTCCCTTGCTGCCCTCGTATATGCCCAGCCTGGCACGCAGGTCGTCGGGCAAGGCATACATGAGCGAACGATAAAAGCTGTCTTCCACCCTGGACACTCTGTTGAGCACTTGCCCGCGCTCATTGAACGCCTGGTAAAAAGGCCCGTTCTTGACCAGATAACGTTTAACCGGGGCGGTCGGCTCGCCGATGCTGTCGAGCAAGGCGCCAGCGGTGCTTTCGTAACGAATTTCCAGACGCAGCGCAGGCGACCATTCCGGTAATTGCTCCAACGCGAACAATGCCAGCCGCCGACTGGCCGCCGAGGCCAGGTTTTCACTGTGCAGTCCGGCGAAGGCTCGGGTCTGACGGCCTTGGCGAACATGCCAGCGGGCCTCTTCAAGCAATTTGAGAGGAGAACGTCCAGTCGCATCCATCCGGCCCAGCTCCGCCACCGTTGCATGCTCAAGCACGTCTCGAGCCGCTGCCGGGCCGAGACCGGGGCACTCACGCTGCAGAATACGCACGCGCGGATTCACCGGCTCAGTGCCTATGAAAAGGCTGTCAAAAATCGCTGGCTGACGGACATAGGCGTACTCGGCAAGACGCAGCAGGAATTCATCCGGCCTTGCTGGCCGCAATTGCGCGCCTCTGCTGCCAAGCAGCTGGATGATTTCGTTCTCATCGAGCGCCGCCAGAATCCGCGCCGGCATTTCGCCGTTCAACACCTGATCACGGCTGATCCTGATCACGGGTTTGCGGGCCATCCCTGGCAAAAGATTTTCCAGACCATATTGCATCGACTGCGCAGCCTCCTGCGGACCGGCGAAAACTTCCAGTACCCGACCTCGCGGCCAGCGTGGCAATTCGGTAATCAGCGGCAATGCGTGGAAGCAGCGCTCATCAATCGGTCGAGCACCGCGCAATTGCTCGATGATCTGTCGGGCACCGGTATCCGCCTCGAACAAGAGCATGGCGTCGCGCAATGCGGGCGGGGGCGGCAAATGATCCATGTGCATTTTGCGCAAGGCGTTGTCACTGACGCCGCTGATATCGGCCAGCATCAGCAATGTTTCATCAGAGAAACCGTCTGCCATATGCCCAAGGCGCCGCAACAGTTTGAGACGATCCCAGGTCATCGGCTGCTCCAGCGCCAGGCGCCAGGCCCCCTGGCCGTTATGGTGGAGCTCGGGCTGGTAAGCGTCGGGATCGCGTGGATGCTTGAGCCGCCATTGCGCGGTCGACTCGTCAACAATCACTTGATAAACCTGGCCGCCCTGACGGATCCAGGTTTTGCCGTCGATCTGGTACTGGCCCTGCGCATCCGGCCCCGGTGCACCGCTCAGCGAGACATCCTGTTCGTAGCCGCTGAAGTCGGGTTTCCACAGCCGGGTTTGACCATTGGGCAAGGCCACGGGCTGGAGATCCTCGATAACTGGATTCGGCCTGACGGCCGTAAACCGGCTGAACGCTGCTCCTGCTGCCGACATGACGCCGATCTGTACAAGGTTCTCGGCGACATCCACCAAGTGCTCTTTGGCAGCGTGCCGGTCTCCTTCATTCCACTCACCCACCCCTTCGATCGTTTCGTACAACAACTGGCCTGCCATCACCGCCATCATGACTTCGCCCAGCACCGGCACGAACATCGAAGCCATGTTCACCGCTAAAAAGCCCATTTGCAGCAGCGCGGCCAGTTTCGCATCGCGAACTCTGATATCGACGTCACGGGTCGCAACCGCATGGCTGCGCGCGTCCGTAAATACCTTGTCGCGATGTTGTTCGTAGAGATAGGTCCACAGGTCGGTATTGTTTGACCAGGGGCCTTCGTCCTTGCGAGGGATGGCGGAGAGGGCAACGTAGGGTTCAGGCTCGGGTTCCATCAAGGGACGCACGGGGGGCGTCTCGCGGATCTCGATCAAAGGGCCTAAACCCTGTACCAGGATGAGCACCTTGATCCAGGGTGACGACAGCAAATCAGGCGGAGAATCCGCGGATATGCGGACAAATTGGCTCAAGTAATAAGAATATTTGTCATAAGGCATGAACTGACTGAAAAAACGCTGGTAAGGGGTCGGATCAGCGCTTTGCTTGTGTTGCAGGTCACGATGAACGAACCGCTGTTCGAACGCGGCGATGTCCCTTTTATCCGTGTAGCGCTTCAGAGCACATACGGGATCGTTGGGCACATACAGAATCACGGCATCGGCTCCCCGAAGCTCGTCGGCGATGGAGAACGCTACACAACCCACTGTTCTGTGACGCATCAGACTCAGGTCACGAAACCAGACTCGTTTGCCGTCGATTCCTGGATATATTTCGCCATTGATCACCGAGAGGATCATGGCGTGGTCTTCTGGCCGAATGTCCTTCGCCAGCAAAGCGTACTCGGCAGCCGCACGCATGGCAGCCTTTTGACTGGCAACGAACAGTTGACGCAATTTGGTTTCCGCTTGCTGATCCGTCGGATGGAAGAATGTCTTCAAATACGTCTGGTAGTGGCTTCCGATGTCCAGATAACGGCACAGGCTGAGAAACTGCATGACCGTCATGTTCAACGTGATCAACTCGTACGTGTCGGGTTTGCTGGTCAGCTGCATGAACCCGGAGCTTTGGTGATACGCACCCGGCAAGCACTCCCGGATCTCGAAGTTATGCAACGCTGCTTGCAGCATCGGTAACTTCAAGACCTCGAACGTACCAACTTCTAGTTCGAATATGCCCAGCGCCAGAGGACGCCTGAGACACAGCAGGGTTTTGTCGACATCAACCTCCACCTTGAAATGATGCTTCAACGCTTTCACCAGCAGTGGCCGCGCAAAGTCATCGATATCCTTGAAGGCAGACATCGCGTTATCCAGCTCGGTTTGCGCCCTGAGGCTGTCCTGGAAGACACGATCCAGGTTCTTGCGTTGTTGTAGGGTTGCCTGCTTGTACCCTGTCGGCATCTTCGCCTTGGCCTGTTTGAATTCAGCCCTTCTTCGGGCAGAAGTGTCGATCAGCCACTGTGGTACTGCAGCCTCCAGATAGGGTCCGTGAAGACTGTCTGTAGCTGAAGGTTTCGCAGGATTTTCGGGGACGCGCCGGACAACGGGATCGGGTGACATACATCGCTCCTTCAAATAGAGCGACAGCAGATCATCTGCTACGACCCCTTCGGCGGTACATGGTTATCGCTTCCGACAGGAGTTGTAACGAGGTATCCGTGCCTGCGCAGAGGGCACTCGAACGCTGTTTGGCTATGCTGTTGGTGTACGCTTTTTCGCAGAGGGATTTATGGACGATCCAGTCGACAACAAACCGCCGAGCTTCTGGCAGATGCTGCACAGCGTCATGGCTGCTGCGTTCGGGGTGCAAAGCGGCAAGAACCGGGAAAGAGACTTCACCCACGGCAAACCCAGTCACTTCGTGATCCTGGGTGTCTTGTTCACGGCAGTGTTTGGCCTGACGCTGTTTGCCATCGTCAAGCTGGTGCTGCATTTCGCCGGCGTTTGACGTCGCCGGTCAGATAACCCGGCATAATCTGGCGGCACAGTAATCCGGGCCGGGAACGGGCCCGGATTTTTTTACTGATGACTGACCCAGAAGACCGCCGTCCCCACTACAAGAATGATCAGGAACAAAATGGCCCACGCGTCGACGCTACTGTCGCTTTTCCTGGCTTTGGTCGGGTTGCTCATTGCATCGCCTCTTGTCGGTTTTATCGGTGATTGCACAAAGACTCGATCACAGTTAAGACGATGATTGTCCGCACGACAAATGTGGATTAGATGACCGGCTTTGGCGTTAGGCGATTTGGTTCTTTACATATACTCAAACATCACTTTTGCGCATAACTGCAAACGGGTATATTGCCCCGGCTCCGTGACGGAGTGCGCGGCCGTGCGCGCAGAATTGCAGAGGCAACATCGGACTCCAGCAAGCGAAAACGCAGCGTTTTCCGAGTAGCCCAAGCCTGAGAACAGGACTTATATGTACGTATACGACGAGTACGATCAGCGGATCATCGAGGACCGCGTCAAGCAGTTCCGTGATCAGACCCGACGCTATCTGGCAGGTGAGCTGAGCGAAGAAGAATTCCGCCCCCTGCGCCTGCAAAATGGCCTGTACATCCAGCGTTTCGCGCCGATGTTGCGCGTGGCGGTGCCTTACGGCCAACTGACTTCGCGCCAGGTGCGCATGATGGCCAAAATCGCCCGTGACTACGACAAGGGCTACGCCCACATCAGTACGCGGCAGAACGTGCAGTTCAACTGGCCTGCGGTGGAAGACATCCCGGACATCCTCGCCGAACTTGCGACCGTGCAGATGCACGCGATCCAGACCAGCGGCAACTGCCTGCGCAACGTCACCACCGACCAGTTTGCCGGCGTCGCCGCCGATGAAGTGATCGATCCACGGCCATGGTGCGAAATCGTCCGTCAGTGGACAACGTTCCACCCGGAATTCGCTTACCTGCCGCGCAAGTTCAAGATCGCCGTGAATGGCTCGACCAGCGACCGCGCAGCCATTGAAGTTCACGACATCGGTCTGGAACCGGTCTACAACGCCGCTGGCGAGCTGGGCTTCCGCGTGCTGGTCGGCGGCGGCCTCGGGCGTACGCCGGTGGTAGGCGCATTCATCAACGAATTCCTGCCATGGCAGGACCTGTTGAGCTACCTCGACGCCATTCTGCGTGTGTACAACCGCTACGGCCGTCGCGACAACAAATACAAGGCGCGGATCAAGATCCTCGTCAAGGCGCTCACGCCTGAAGTGTTCGCGCAGAAAGTCGATGCGGAAATGGAGCACCTGCGCGGTGGCCAGACCACGCTGACCGAAGCCGAACTGCATCGGGTTGCCAAGCACTTCGTCGACCCGGACTACAAAACCCTCGAAAACCAGACCGCACAACTGGCCGATCTGGACCAAGAGCATCCGGGTTTCGCTCGCTGGCGCAGCCGCAACACCCTGGCGCACAAGAAGCCGGGCTATGTGGCTGTGACGCTGTCGTTGAAGCCGACCGGCGTTGCCCCTGGCGACATCACCGACAAGCAACTCGACGCCGTCGCCGATCTGGCCGAGCGCTACAGTTTCGGTCAACTGCGCACTTCCCACGAGCAGAACATCATTCTTGCCGATGTTGAGCAGAGCCAGTTGTTCACCCTGTGGGGCGAGTTGCGTGAAGGCGGTTTTGCCACGCCGAACATCGGCCTGCTGACCGACATCATCTGCTGCCCGGGCGGTGACTTCTGCTCGCTGGCCAACGCCAAGTCGATCCCGATTGCCGAATCGATCCAGCGTCGCTTCGATGATCTGGACTACCTGTTCGACATCGGCGAACTGGACCTGAACATCTCCGGGTGCATGAACGCCTGTGGTCACCACCACGTCGGCCATATCGGCATCCTCGGCGTGGACAAGAAAGGCGAAGAGTTCTATCAGGTCTCCCTCGGTGGCAGCGCCAGCCGTGATGCGAGCCTGGGCAAGATCCTCGGCCCGTCCTTCGCACAGGAAGCCATGCCTGACGTGATCTCGAAGCTGATCGATGTGTACGTTGAACAACGCACCGAAGACGAGCGCTTCATCGACACTTATCAGCGTATTGGCATCGACCTCTTCAAGGAACGCGTCTATGCAGCGAATCATTAAGAACAACGAAGTCGTCGACGAAACCTGGCACCTGTTGCCGAAGGATTTCAACATCGATGAAATCAGCAACTGCGACGATCTGATCGTGCCGCTGCAGCTGTGGCGCGAACACAGCCGCATGCTCCTGGCCCGCGACGGTGGTCTGGGTGTGTGGCTGGATGCTGATGAAGAGGCCGAGGAAATCGGTGGGGACGTCGCCAAGTTTCAGGTGATCGCCTTGAACTTCCCGGCGTTTACCGACGGCCGTAACTACTCCAATGCCCGCCTGCTGCGTGACCGTTATGGTTTCAAAGGCGAGCTGCGTGCGATTGGCGATGTACTGCGGGACCAATTGTTCTACATGCATCGCTGCGGTTTCGACGCCTTCGCCATTCGCGCGGACAAAGACCCGTACGAAGCACTGGAAGGCCTCAAGGACTTCTCGGTGACTTACCAGGCTGCCGCTGACGAACCACTGCCGCTGTTCCGTCGCCGCTAAGCGTCGGACGTTTGTTGCAGACACAAAACGCCGGTCATGTGACCGGCGTTTTTTTATGCCTGCGGTTTACCAGAAGCGTTGCTGGGTAAGACGGCTCCACCAGCTCAACAGCACGCGGTCCACCGAACCGCTGGCGGCCATGCCGATGCGTTCCTGCAGGCTTTTGCGCTCGGCATAGTGCAGGTGATAGACCTCGGCCTGTTTGGCCTTCTGTGCCAGGTATTCATCGCTGGTCTTGAGCTCATCCACCAGTTGGTTTTCCAGCGCAGCGATACCGAGCCACACCTCACCGGTAGCCACCTCATCGATCGCCAGTTGCGGGCGATAACGGGCAACGAAGTTTTTGAACAAGCGATGGGTGATGTCGAGGTCTTCCTGGAATTTTTCGCGACCCTTCTCGGTGTTTTCGCCGAACACGGTCAGAGTGCGCTTGTACTCACCGGCGGTCAGCACTTCAAAGTCGATGTCATGCTTCTTCAAAAGGCGATTGACGTTGGGCAATTGCGCGACCACGCCGATCGAACCGAGGATGGCGAACGGAGCGCTGATGATCTTGTCGCCGATGCACGCCATCATGTAACCGCCGCTTGCCGCAACTTTATCGATGCACACGGTCAGTGGCACGCCGGCGTCACGGATTCGAGCCAGCTGCGACGACGCCAGACCGTAGCTGTGCACCATGCCGCCGCCACTTTCCAGACGCAGAACCACTTCGTCTTTCGGTGTGGCCAGGGTCAGCAGCGCGGTGATCTCGTGGCGCAGGCTTTCAGTGGCGGAAGCCTTGATATCGCCATCGAAGTCGAGCACGAATACCCGGGATTTGGTCTCAGGCTTGCTCTTTTGCTTCTTCGCGCTTTTTTCCGTTTTCGCTTCGCCCTTGCGCAATGCCTTGAGCTGATCCTTGTCGAGCAGGGTCTGCTCCAGGCGTTCACGCAGGCCCTTGTAGAAATCGTTGAGCTTGCTGACCTGCAACTGGCCCGCCGATTTGCGTCGGCCCTTGCTGCGCAATGCAGCAAAACTGGCCAGCACCACCAGAATGGCGATCACCAGCGTGACGGTCTTGGCCAGGAAGCTGGCGTATTCGGTGAAAAAATCCACAGAGACTCCTCAAAGCAATGCGTGACGGTGTATTACACGCGGAATGGCTCCAGCATACCCATGCGCCGGCTCGTCGGCCAGCCGTGAAACCTCCGGCAACACGCCTGTAACGGGCATTTCAAACAAGCGTATGTTTTTTCATTGACAGCCTTACGCCATCCTCATAACCTCGCCTGACCTTCAACGTACCGGGACGACGCGGACGTGGGCAGCATCTACTTGATACGACATGGCCAGGCCTCCTTTGGTGCAGACGATTACGACGTGCTGTCGCCGACCGGTGTGCGTCAGGCAGAAATCCTCGGCCAGCACCTCGCCGACCTCGGTATCAGCTTCGATCGTTGCCTTGCCGGTGACCTGCGTCGCCAACAGCACACGGCCACCAGTGCACTGGAGCAATTCAGCGCCAGAGGCCTGCCGGTTCCAGTCCTCGAAACCGATTCCGCCTTCAACGAATTCGATGCCGATGCGGTGATCCGCGCTCTGCTCCCGGCCATGCTGCCGGAAGAGCCGGAAGCCCTCGACATCCTGCGCAACGCCGCGCAGAACCGCGGTGAATTCCAGCGCATCTTCGCCCTGATCGTCGAGCGCTGGCTTGCCGGTACCTACGACACACCCGGACTGGAAAGCTGGCTGGGTTTCGTCGAACGGGTTCAAGCCGGGCTGCACCGCATCCTCGACCTGGCGGAAAAAAACCAGAAAATCGCCGTGTTTACCTCCGGCGGTACCATCACTGCCCTGCTCCACCTGATTACGCAAATGCCTGCCAGACAGGCCTTTGAATTGAACTGGCAAATCGTCAACACCTCGCTCAACCAATTGAAGTTTCGTGGTCGCGAGGTGGCTCTGGCTTCCTTCAACAGTCACGCACACCTGCAACTGCTGAAGGCCCCGGAACTCATCACTTTTCGCTGAGTCCGGCTTACTGTGACCCTGGCTGTAACCACCCAGCTCCCATGACCAAGAAAGGATCGAACCATGACCTCCGTAGCTGATGCCGTAAAAGCAATGCAAGCCAAGTTCAACCCAGCCGCCGCTGCCGGTCTGGACCTGGTCTTCGGTTTCAACATCACCGACGAAGACAAGCAATACGCACTGATCGTCAAAGACGGCACCTGCGAAATTCAGGAAGGTGAAAACCCGGACGCCAACTGCACGCTGGTGCTGGACAGCCAGACCCTGAAAGACATCGTCAGCGGCGAAACCGACGGCATGCAGGCCTTCATGGGCGGCAAGCTGCGCGTTGAAGGCGACATGATGCTGTCGATGAAACTGTCCGAGCTGTTCCCTTCGTAAGAAGCTTCTTGGTAAAACACAAATCCCGCTTATTGGCGGGATTTGTCGTTTCAACCATTGAAGACATGGCAACGTGAGTTAACGCTTGGCTGAAGCCGTCCCATCAAGCTCTTTTTTTACCTGAAGGTATGCCGCCTCTTCATCACTTTTTTCGATCAGATTCGAAGCCATCGAGCGGGGCAAGAGTTTCTTTTCTGTCACGTCCCAATCGATCGTAACGACCACAGTCTTGTTTGCAAACGTGATGAAAAGCCAATAGGAATCCACCGGCCTGTCAGGCTCGGCAAATGAACTATAGGCATACCGTATCTGGCGGTGCAGGTCCGGCGTATTCAGAATGAGATCTTCGGTGTCCAACCTCGGAAACTGTCGCCCTACAGCGAATAACGCTTCTGTCAAGAGAACATCATTCTCAATATGTCGCAAACTTTCAGGCCTATTGCGCAGCATGGTCACTGGGCTCTCTTCAGGCGGAGTACCCATGAGACGCGGGCGATACATACCTGAACTGAACCACCGGCTGGCGTCGAAACGGTTTTCTTCCGGACTCCACGGGCCGTAATACATCATTACTTTGGCTGGCATCTGGGCTTCCTTGGCGTAAATAAATAGTCCTGCAAAGCTGACAGCAATCAACAAGACACATAAGACGTGACGTTTGCCTATAAGCTTCAGGAGCGTCATAGCGGTTTATAGGCAAGCAGGTGTTTGGGTACGCCGTCCGGTGTATCACCTGATCGAACGTCACGATGTGCGCCTAAGGCATCCAGCGGAACTCCAATCTTCCGTTCATACAATGCTCGGCTGTCATCGTGCGCCAGCAAATTGCGCTCTTCTTCAGAGACTGTTGGCGTTGGCGCCTGCGGCGCCTGTTCATCAGGTAATTGCGCCGTTGGGTCTTTGAGGGTCTTGCGATGTTCGATCAGCTTTCGTTCATAAGCGGTTTTGCGACTCAAATAATTCCGCATCGCTCGCCCATCAGCTGCTTCTCTTTCACGAATTCCCGGCACAGATCCCCGTTCCGCGGCAGTACCATAAGTTGTGTCGTAGTTGCTGCGTCTTGGAAATGCCCACACGGTGGTCCGGGTAGCATTAGCAAGAATCTGCGCCAGGCTGCGCTCGTAATGAGGATCTTCTGTTTCATTGACCTTGAAGTCGGCATCGATACCCAAACCTGTGCGACAAGCGTAGGAGTGAATTTTCGCACCATAGGCAAACGCTTCGGGTTTGAACATATTCGCCTGTGCATCACGCAGACGGTAGCTATCGTTTTTATCCAGCTCGTAGCCCAACTCGATACTGCCCACCACACCATGGGAAAAAAAGTCGAGCTGTTTGATCTCGCGCCCGCGGCGTTGCCGAGCTGCGATGAAATCCACAAGACCGGATATCGAGTCCATCTCTCGGTACTGGGCCCCGTGCTGATTTTCGACAACGTCCTTCAAAGCCGTCAGCAAGTTCTCCGGATAGTCATTTTTGAAAATCAGAAATACACGCTGGATCGTGAAGTTTGGAGTGCCGGTTGGATACTTTGTGAGTTGGCGGATACCCTGATTGATAAAGCGCATCTTGTTGCCCTTCTGGCCACGAACCTTTTCATAAAGGGACATGTAAGACGCACCCACAACCGTTACGTAATCCTGTGCCAGCGTACCTTTCACTTGGGTCGTTGTATGTTGATCGCTTGTTCGAGCTTGATTCTTTTTGGGGGCTGCCACCTGCCACCTCCCTTAGTAATCTAGGCCGAGCGCGTCGAGATGGGCGGCAGCTTCCTTACCCCACTGCACAACTATCGAAGTCGGGTTGGCCGTAAACACTCGCGCGGCGTTACCATGACTATCGGTATGGCCTACGAGACGCTGACCGTCACCCGTTTCGATGCAATAGAGCATGTCGGGAATAGCTTCGCCAGTGGCCTCATCAACCAGTTGGAAGCGCTCGCTGTGTTTAGGAACAGTGATAATCGGGGAGAAAGGTGCGGAACCAACCTGGGTGCCGACAAAAACGTCGCCAGAGCCCGTGATTATCATGCCTCCGTGGGCCGTCGCACTGCCCAAGAAAGCAATAGGCTTGCCATTGATCAAAATATTGCTGATGCCTTCGGTGACAGTGTCTCCGCACGCTGTGGTGTCTCCGACACGCAAAACTGGCATTCCATTGATGTTTACATCACCGGAACCGCTGTTACCGGGATTGGTGCCATGGCCTGTGATCGGGCATGCATTAAGATCGCTGAGTCGAGCGGCAGGCTTTGCCATCTTTAACTTCCTTGTAGTAAGCGTGGGCGCGAAATGTACCGGATCTTTATATTGGTTGAAAGCCTGAATCCAGACGTAGAATGCGAGCCGCCGCGAATGTAGCTGGCAGCGACTCATCGGCCCTTGATCGCTCCCGGAACCTGGAAATTGTCGTGTCGGATTCGCAGGCCCACACAAATACGATCAACCCTCCTGCAACAACCGCGTATCCAGCCCAAACCGCTCTTGCGAAACCATCCTGAACTGCCCCTCCGCCAGATCGCAACTCACCAGCAAATTCCACGAGTGCCGGGTGGCTACCGAAGGCACCAGAACAAATGGATGTTCAGCCAACAGTGCATCTGCAAACTTTCGCTGGTTGGGCGAGGTTTTGATCGGGGTGAGCCAATGCGGATTGGGCACGTCTTCCGGTTGCACGATTCTGACGCTGGCGTCGTGAGTGATTTCAAAACAGGTCAACACATAGGGTTCCTGATCAAGCGCATCGAAGCTGCCATGGGCGGCCACCTCCAGTATCGCCGTGGAGGGGTCGACCGACGCATAAACGACTCTGCGGCCGGGCGTATTCCAGCGGCCGCCGTCCCGTTTCGACCCCAGGCCGCTGTCCCAGGTCTCGCTGTACACCTCGCGATCCAGCCGCCAGGCGTACCAGCGATCATCCCAGGGCAAGGGATTCATTGATAAACCCCGTATTTGATCTGGTTCAGATACTCCTCCACCATCCTGAACCCCAACGCATGTCCAACCAGATCGAGCGGCACATAACCGTAGAAATACGTAGCACGCTGCTCCAGCCATGATTCGGCCTTGGCCTGACGCCCGAATACTTCGATGGCCAGTTCCAGCGCAGCGGCATATTGGTAGGCGATGACGCTCTGCGGCGTGTCCAGGCGCACCGACGCGCCTTCCTTGAGCAGGCGTCGCACGGTTCTCACAGATTTGCCGGTGATACGTTTGACCATCTCTCCCTGTTGGTACAGCTCGGAGGTTGCGATCATGTTCACCACATCAAGCAGCTCAAATCCTTCGCTTGTGCAGCGCAGGATGAGCATCGGATCGTCGCCGGTATCCTGCCCACGCAACAGCAACTCCAGAGGTTTGCCCTCGAGCTTCTTCAGGCCCGTGAGCCGGGGCACTTTGGCGCTCGGCATGGCAACGTTCTCCGAGGGGCATCTGGCGCGGTCGTCGCGCCAGTAATGGCGAGGCGAGTAAGCAGGCGTATCGCTTTCAATCAGTGGGATTCGCATAGTCCATCCTTTGTCCGGGTCCAGAGCGATCTGTGCGCTCGATGACTTCAATGTCAGGACTGATCCTATAGATCCGGCGTCCGACGACCAACCTGAAAAAGTCGTCAGAAATATCCCCAAATCTGATCAAAACGCTCCTGTTTCCGTAGGACTCAAACGCAATTTTCAGCGGTTCAATCCGTTGTTGCTTTCAGGTTAGGGAGAGAGCCTTTTGACTTACAATGCGCTCCACCTCCAGTCACCGGCCCTGCCCCATGGACATCGACCTCGCTCGCACTTTCCTCGAAATCGTCCGTCACGGCAGTCTCGCCGCCGCCGCGCAGAAGCTGTTCGTCACGCAGACAGCCATCACCGCGCGGGTGCAGAAACTCGAGAGCCAGTTGGGCAGTACGCTGTTCGTGCGCAATCGCGCCGGGGCGAAGTTGACGGCCAATGGTGAAGCGTTCGTGATCTACGCCAATCAACTGGTGCAGACCTGGGAAGCCGCGCGCCGCGACTTGCCGCTGCCCGAGGGTTATCACAACGTTCTGCACATCGGTGGCGAGGTCAGCCTGTGCAACCCGTTGATGCTCAGTTGGGCGGCGGAACTGCGCGAGAAAATCCCCGGCCACGCACTGCGCATGGAAATTCGCGACGGTGAAAATCTTTTGCGTCAGCTCGAACTCGGTGTGCTCGATGCCGCGCTGGTTTATCAACCGGAATACTGGCCGGGCTTGCAGGTCGAGCAAGTACTGGAGGAAAAACTGATTCTGGTGCGCGCGCCCGAGCGTCCGGAGCCTTACGTCTACATCGATTGGGGGCCGGACTTCCGCCGTCAGCACGACGCCGCCCTGCCGGAAAAAGCCAAAGCCGCGCTGAGCTTCAACCTTGGCCCGCTGGCCTTGCAATACATCCTCGAACATGGCGGCAGCGGCTATTTCCGCACTCGCGTTGTGCGCACTTACCTGGAGACCGGTGCCCTGGAAGCCGTCACCAAAGCGCCGGAATTCGGTTATCCGACCTATCTGGTGTATTCCCGTGATCGCGACTCGGCAGTGCTGCAACAGGCTTTCGATCTGTTGCGCGAAGTGATCCGCACCGATGACGACTGGTCACAGCGCTGGAATCCGTTGAGCTGACGGACAGCTTCAGTCCAGAGCATGGCGCTTAAGGCCGCAAGGTTCGCGCTGCACAAGTCAGCGGATCGGCTAATCTGCCGGGTATAACAACAATACCCGCAGGTGAAACGCATTGAGGCAGACCACCGAGGCATTCCGCAGCCGCTACCGGGCGGCCATTCATCCGTTGTACAACCCATGGCTGCACGGCGCGTTCGTGCTGCTGTTCGGGATTTTCGCGGTCGCTGCGTTCTGGCGCACGGTGCATTCAGTGAACTGGCTGGAGTGGCTGACGGTGCCGCTGAGCCTGTTGTTGTTCAACATCGGCGTATACATGGTCCATCGCCATTTGGGCCATCACAAAAAAGCTTTCGCAAAGATGTTCTACGCGCGGCATGCCGGCGACCATCACAGCTTTTTCACCCCCGGGCACATGACCTACGACAGCGCGCGGGACTGGCGGGTGATTCTGTTTCCAGCCTGGCTGATCGTCATTCACACGCTCGTGATCACGCTGCCACTGTGGTGGCTGCTCGCGCAGGTCAACACCAATGTCGCCGGGCTTTTCGCCGGGTGCATGGTGCTCGGTTATCTGCTCTATGAGGTGTTCCACGCCTGTGAGCATCTGCCGCCGCAGAATCCGTTGACTCGTTTGCCGTGGATCCGCCAGATGCGCCGTCTGCATGAACTGCATCACCGCCGCGAGCGCATGCAGGAGCGTAATTTCAACATCGTTCTGCCCTTGATGGACTACCTGTTCGGCACGCTGTACCGCGAGCCGGAACCCGCCCCTTTGAGTGATTCGCAAATGCCCATGACGCGCATGCAGCACCAGATCGATATCGCCGGCGAGCCGGTCGCCGTGCTGGCCTATGCCGCCAGCGTCAGTCACTGGCCGGACTGGCATCCCTCCTCATTGAAGATTGACGGTCCGCACGGTCCACTGCATGCCGGTGCGCGTTTCGAAGAGGACATCCATGCCGGCGGACGTGCCGGTCACTTGCGCTGGGAAGTCACTGAATACCTGCCGGGCCGGCGCTGGTGCGCACGCGCGCAAAGTGATCAGGGCCTGTCGCTACAGCTGACTTACGAGTGTTCGGCGGAGGCTGGTGGCACGCGATTCGTGCGCACGCTGGAGTATCGCTTTGACGGTTTGCTCATGCGTCTGGCCAATCGCCTGTTGCTCAAGCGGCGCATCGAGCGCGAATCTGCCGCGTCCATGCTTGCCCTGCGCGACACGACCGCGCAGTACATCGGCGCGGCGAGGGCCAGCGCGTGAAATTACGTTATGTGCTGTGCCTGCTGATCGCTCTGGTCATCGCCTTCTTGTTGTTGCTGCCGAACAAGGTCGAACCGGTCGCCTGGACACCGCCACCGGCGCCGTCATTGAAAGACGGCATCTACGCGGACAACCAGCGCCTCAAAGCTGTGGTGAAGGTCGGGCCGAGCGACATCGATGGCCCCGAAGCCT
This sequence comes from Pseudomonas iranensis, assembly GCF_014268585.2. NCBI lineage: Bacteria > Pseudomonadati > Pseudomonadota > Gammaproteobacteria > Pseudomonadales > Pseudomonadaceae > Pseudomonas > Pseudomonas iranensis. The sequence goes on along the minus strand of NZ_CP077092.1, from coordinate 2,855,780 downwards.
TGCTGCTTGAGGACGACTTTCTCATCACCGGATTGCATGACGGCCGGCTGATCCGCAGCAGCCTCGACGGCACGCAGCGCAAGGTCCTGGCCGACACCGGTGGCCGTCCACTGGGCCTGGCCCGTCATCCGAACGGCATGCTGGTGATTGCCGATGCGGTCAAAGGCTTGCTGTCGCTGGATGCACAGGGCCGCGTGATTCCATTGACCACCGAGGCCAACGGCGTGCCATTTGGATTTACCGATGATGTGGCGGTCGACAAGTCTGGCCACTACGCCTACTTCAGCGATGCCTCGAGCCGGTGGGGCTATGGCCATGACGGTGAGGCGATCATCGAGCACGGCGCCGACGGCCGTTTGCTGCGTTACGACTTTCAGAGCGGCAAGACCAGCGTCTTGCTCGACAAGTTGCAGTTCGCCAACGGCGTCGCTCTTGGTCCGGATGAAGCCTATGTGCTGGTCAATGAAACCGGTGCATACCGCATTAGTCGCTACTGGTTGAGCGGGCCGAAGGCCGGTACCCATGATGTGTTCATCGACAACTTGCCGGGGCTTCCGGACAACCTCTCGTTCAATGGCAGCAATCGCTTTTGGGTAGCGCTGTACGCGCCGCGCAACGCGTTACTCGACGGCACCGCGCAGCACCCGTTCGTACGCAAGATGATCGTGCGGGCGTTGACGGTTTTGCCCAAGCCTGTTGAAAAGCGTGGGTTTGTGCTGGGGCTGGATCTGGACGGCAAGGTGATAGCCAATCTGCAGGACGCGAGCGAAGGCAATTATTCGCCGATCACCACGGTGCGCGAGTATGGGCAGTGGTTGTATTTCGGATCGTTGAAGGCGAGGCATATGGGGCGGATGGGGTTGGATTCGGCGCTGAAGTGAGCCAGCGGGATTGTATGTAATGGACTGACGCCTTCGCGAGCAGGCTCGCTCCCACAGGGGAAACGAATTCCAAATGTGGGAGCGAGCCTGCTCGCGAAGGCGGTCTGTCAGTTGCTGGACCGGTCGAACTTCTCCGAATCTTCATCCTCCGGAAGTTCTTTCACGGTTTTTTCCGGATGCGCTGTGGTATGCGCCGGGCTGTTGGGTTCAGGGCGGGTCGGAATCGGGTCGAAGCCGCCCTGCTCTTCACTAGGGAATTTCGGATCGTTCATGAGGCACCTCGCAACGAGTCGATGGTTTGCAGACTCTGCACATTGGAGGTGCCGTGGGTGATCGCCGTTCCCTTCGGATGGCGACCACGGGTCAGGTAATTACTGACCGGTCAGCGGCTGCCCGGCCAGTTGGGCGACGATCTGTTCCTTGACGATCACACGCTTCTCTTTGAGCTTTTTCAGCTCGTCGTCAGTGGGGGCGTCGGACTGGGCGTTCTCGGCCTCGACGACCGCTTTATCCACGTCGAAATACTTGTTGAGCAGCGAATCCAGCTTCGCATCCTCGGAGCGTTTTTGCTCGATCTCTTCCTTTTTGCAGCCCAGGTCCTGATACAGATCATGTGAAACCGGCATGAAACACCTCCATCAAATTGATCGACAACCAGCGCGACCGATGCGCTGACTCGTTATCAGCATGGCCTTGCGCAATGGCTTCTGTCGACACCCTGTCAGACCAGCGGTTGCCGTTCGTCGCCCTGTCGTAAATGCGATAAAACCTTTGGCTTGTGAGTTCGCTCCATTGGATAACGCTCACAAAAACCTGCGTGGAGATACCCAATGGACGGATTCAACCTGCGTCATCTCGCTCTGGCTGTTGCACTGTCTGCCGGCATGGGCAGCGCCTTTGCCGCGACCGACAATGATTTTGTCGATAACGCCGCCGCCGGTGGCATCGCTGAAATCGAAACCAGCCGCCTGGCTCTGGAAAAAAGCCAGTCAGCTGACATCAAAGCCTTTGCCAATCAGATGATCACCGATCACAGCAAAGCCAACGATGAGCTGGCAGCAATTGCCAAGGCCAACGACATCGAAGTCCCGGACACCACCACCCTGGTCAAACAGGCCAAGGAAAAGATTCTCGACATGCGCGATGAATCCTTCGATGCGGCCTACGCCAACAACCAGGTCAAGGCTCACGAAGAAACCATCGAGCTGTTCAAGAAACAGGCGAACACCGTGACCGATGACAAGGCCAAAGGCGCTACTGAACTGAAAGCGTTCGCGCAGAAGATGCTGCCAGCGCTGGAAAAACACCTGGCCCACGCCAAAGAGCTGCAAGCCAAACATCCGAGCAAGTAACCGCCCGGCAATAAAAAGGCCGCATCCTTCGATGCGGCCTTTTTGCGTTTCAGCGATCAACCGCCATCGGTGTCGATATCGGCGTCGGTGCTCTCGCCGGGTTCAGGACGGTCCGGGTCAGGCTTGAAGCCGGGGCTGAAGTCGTTGCTGTTGTCATTGTGATGCTGCTTCTGATCGACCTCGGCAGCCGCGCTGTCCGCCTGTCCTTGTTCAGCCGGCGCGGGGGTATTTTGCCCTGGTGTCTGCGGGTCGATGGCCGGGTCGTTGCGGTTAATTGACTCTGAGGACTGATTTTGCTGTTGCGGCGCTTGCTCGTTCATATCCACCTCATTCATAGTCCTGCCTCCTTCTTCCAGCACGACTGGAAAACGTCGGGCATGCAGATTCGAAGCCTGACGCCGCAGATTCGTTCAAAACATCGTTGCCTGCTGCCACGCCGACTAGAGTTAGCGGGGCGTTCGACGCGGCAGGCAGAAAAATTCGCCGCTGGGTAAACAACTATTTCAAGCGGCAATTGTCAGTCAATTCGCGCCGGTCATTTCGCTGAGCCGGCACCATTACGTAACGGAGCGACACGCACATGGCAGCACTGCAGAACGGCACAGTTGAAGCAATCAGGAACAACCAGGCTCATCTGCTGAGCGAATGGACCAAACGCCTCGAAGCCAGCGGCGCCACGCGCAATCTCAAGGAACACGACCTCGCTCAGCAAACCCGCGACTTGCTCTCCCTGCTACTGGCCGGTCTGGAAAACGGCAACGGCAGCAAGATTGCCGCCGCAGGCTGGGAAGACACCCGTCAGTTCCTTGAAAAGCTGTCGCAGAGCCGCGCCCTGCTCGGCCAGGATTCCCAGCAAACCGCCAACTTCATCTTCGCCTTGAAAGGTCCGCTGTTCGCCCTGCTGCAAAACCATTATCAGGACCAGCCGGCACTGCTCGCCGAGCAACTGCTGGAAGTTTCCGAACTGCTCGACACGGTCGGCATGCACACCATCGGCACCTTCCAGAAATCCCGCGAAGCGGTGATCAAGCGTCAGCAGGAAGAGCTGCTGGAACTGTCGACGCCGGTGGTCAAGCTGTGGGACGGCGTTCTCGCCCTGCCAATGATTGGCACCCTCGATTCGCAACGCACCCAAGTAGTCATGGAATCGCTGCTGCAACGCATCGTCGACACCGGTTCTGAGATCGCCATCATCGACATTACCGGCGTGCCGACCGTCGACACCCTGGTTGCCCAGCACCTGCTGAAGACCGTGACCGCCATTCGCCTGATGGGCGCTGATTGCATCATCAGCGGCGTGCGTCCGCAGATCGCCCAAACCATCGTTCACCTGGGGCTGGATCTGCAAGGCGTTGTGACCAAGGCCAACCTGGCCGACGCCTTGAAACTGGCCCTGACTCGCCTGGGCATCAGCCTCGGCAAAGCGGTCTGAGCCGATGGAACGTATTCCGATTCTTCAAATGGGCGATTTGCTGCTGGTGACCATTCAGGTCGACATGCACGACCAGCTCGCCATGACCCTGCAGGACGATCTGTCCGAGCGCATCAGCCGGACCTCGGCCCGTGGCGTGCTGATCGACATCTCGGCGCTGGACATGGTCGACTCGTTCATCGGGCGCATGATCGGCACAATCTCGGGGTTGTCGAAAATCATGGACGCCGAAACCGTGCTGGTCGGCATGCAGCCGGCCGTGGCAATCACGCTCGTTGAGCTGGGCATGACCTTGCCGGGCGTCAGCACCGCCCTCAACGTCGAACGCGGAATGAAACTGCTGCAGGATCGAGTACGCCTGCAATGACCGTACGCAGCAGTGGTACCCAACCCATCCTGATCGAACAGGACGTGGTACTGGCCCGCCAGACCACGCGCAAGCTCGCCACCGAATGCGGCATGCGCCTGATCGACCTGACCAAACTGGTGACCGCCGTCAGCGAGCTGGCGCGTAACACCATGGTCTATGGCGGCGGCGGTGACATGGATTGGCAGATCCTCGAGGAAAACGGCCGGGTCGGTTTGCGCATCACCTTCCGCGACGAAGGCCCGGGCATCCCCGATATCAAACTGGCGATGACCGACGGCTGGACTTCCGGCAGCGGACTAGGCCTTGGCCTGACCGGCGCCAAACGTCTGGTCAATGAATTCGAACTCGACACTGAGCCCGGCAAAGGCACGCGCATTACGATCACACGATGGACATGAATATCACCGGGTCGTTGACCCAGGTTCTGCCGATCGAGGACAGCAGCCAGATCGGCCACGCCCGGCGCACCGCGCAGAAACTCGCCGAGCAGCATGGCTTCGACGAAAACGATGCCGGCCGCGTGGCACTGGTCGCGACGGAACTGGCAAGCAACGTGCTCAAGCATGCCCAGCGCGGCGAGTTTCATCTGCGTGTGCTGACTCGTCCGGATAACGGTTTCGGCATCGAAATGCAGACCGTGGATCGGGCGCAGGGCTTTGATCTGGATGCCTGTCTGGCGGATGGCTTTTCCACTGGCGGCACACAAGGCATCGGCCTCGGCGCCGTATCGCGGCAGACCAATGTCTTCGATGTCTACGCCGACCACCGTGGCGCGGTGTTGCTGGCGCGAATTTTTCCGCGCAGCGATCGTCAGGCCGATATCCGCTTCGGCGTCAGCCAGCATTCGCTGCATGCCGACCCAGCCTGCGGCGATGTCTGGCATCTGGCATATGAAGGCTCGCGGATCAGCGCGCTGGTGGTCGATGGCCTCGGCCATGGCGAGGACGCCGAACGTGCGGGCCTGGCCGGGGCGCAGGCATTCGCCCGGGCACCGTTTGCCGATCCAGTGGTATTGATGGAAGACCTGCATCAGGAAATGCTCGGCACCCGCGGCGGCGCTGTCGCTTTCGCGCAGTTCGACAGCCAGCGCGATGGTCTGACGTTCGCCGGTGTCGGTAACATTGGCGCCAGCTTGCTGGACCCGGCAAAGTCACGCGGGCTGGCCTCGCATCCCGGTATCGTTGGCGGCCAGTACCGTAAAGCCAAACCCTTTGACTATGCTCACGTGAACGGACATTTATTGATCATGTACAGCGACGGCTTACAGTCCCGTTGGAATCTCAAAGACTACCCCGGACTGGTGCATCGCCATCCGTCCGTGATAGCCAGCGTCCTGCACCGCGACTTTTGCCGTGGTCGCGATGACGTGACGGTGCTGGTCGTTGCTCTGGAGGCCGCCCATGGCTGAATCGACTACCTTGAGCCATGCCGAACAGGCGGCGCTCATCGCTCAGTTGCAGCGCGAAACCACTGCCCTGCGCGAAGAGCTCGATGAAACCAACCAGGGCGTGCTGGCGCTGTACGCCGAGCTCGACACTCAGGCTGAAGAACTGCGTCAGGCATCGGATTTGAAGAGCCGCTTCCTGTCATACATGAGCCATGAATTCCGTACACCGCTGGGCTCGATTCTGAGCATCAACAGTCTGCTCGCTGACGAACTCGACGGCCCGCTCAGCCCTGAACAGCACAAGCAGGTAGCGTTCGTCAGCACTGCTGCCCGCGAGCTCAGCGACATGGTTGATGACCTGCTCGATCTGGCGAAGATCGAAGCCGGGCGCATCAGCATCTCGCCAGCCTGGTTCGACATGTTCGACCTGTTTTCGGCCTTGCGCGGGATGTTCCGGCCAATCGTCGATGCTTCGGCGGTGGATCTGATCTTCGAAGAACCGCTGGGCCTGCCGCGCCTGTATACCGATGACAAGAAGCTCGGGCAGATCCTGCGCAACTTCATTTCCAACTCACTGAAATTCACCACCCGTGGCGAAGTGCGCGTGTCGGCGCGACTGGAAGGTGAAGACAAGGTGCGCTTTGCCGTCAGCGACACCGGCATCGGCATCGCGGCCGAGCTGCATGACACGCTGTTCGAAGACTTCTCTCAAGTCGATTCGCCATTGCAGAAACGTCTGCGCGGCACCGGTCTGGGTCTGTCACTATGCAAGCGTTTCGCCGCCCTGCTCGGCGGTGAAGTCGGGGTAGACAGTACGCCGGGCGTCGGCTCGACGTTCTTTGTCATCATCCCGCTGGCGATCGCTCTGGAGAACGTCGATGAATCGTGACATCCGCCTGTTGATCGTCGATGACAACGTCGCCACCCGTTACGCCCTGCGTCGGCGCCTGGAGCGCCATGGCTACACAGTGCTCGAAGCCGGCACCGGCAGCGACGGCCTGGCCCTGATCGAGAGCGAAGCCCTCGATGCGTTGATCCTCGACGTCAACCTGCCGGACATGAGCGGTTTCGACATCGTCCGCCTCTTGCGCGCCGACCCGCGCACTGCGCTGCTGCCGGTGATTCATGTGTCAGCGGCGTCGATCCAGACCGGCGACATCATCACCGGCCTCAACGCGGGCGCCGATGCCTATCTGATTCACCCGGTCGACCCGGATGTGCTCTTGGCGACGCTGCGTACCCTGCTGCGGGTGCGCGACACGGAAAATGCCCTGCGCGAAAGCGAGGCGCGTTTCCGCGAGATCTTCGCCAACGTCTCGGCGCCGATCGCGGTGCTCGATGCCAATCTGAAAGTGCATGAATGCAATCACGCCTTTGCCCAATTGATCGTCGATAACCGCGACCCGCAGGCGCTGCGTGAATGCTTCGCCGAAGATCAATGCTCGATCCTCGATGAACTGCGTCTGCGTCTGGTCGACGGCGAGCGCTGGAAAGGCACGCTGAACATGCGCGTGCAGGGCGAGATTCGCGAGACGCAATGGCAGATTTCGCCGTATCGCACGCCAGAGCTGAGCCTGGTGTTCGTCGAGGACGTCACCGAACACCGCCACCGCGAGCGCTCGCATCTGGCGCGACTGGATGACACCACCACGCAGCTGGCCAAGGAAGTCGCCGAGCGCGTGCACGCCGAAGCGCAATTGTTGCAAGTGCAGAAAATGGATGCACTGGGCAAGCTCACCGGCGGTATCGCCCACGACTTCAACAACCTGCTCACCGGGATCATCACCAGTCTGGAACTGATCCAGAAACGCGTGGCCGATGAGCGTCTGGACAAGGTGCAGTTCTATACCGAAGCGGCGCTGAACTCAGCGATGAGCGCGGCCTCGCTGACCCATCGCCTGCTGGCATTTGCCCGTCAGCAGCCGCTTGATACACGGCCGGTGGACATCAACGAGCATGTCCGCTCGCTGGAAGAATTGCTGGTGCGCACCATCGGCGAGCGCATCACCCTCAAGCTGGAACTGACCAACAAACCGGCGATTGCGCTGGTCGACCCGGTGCAGCTGGAAAGCGCCGTGCTCAACCTGGTGATCAACGCCCGCGATGCCCTGCCCTCCGGCGGCAATATCTGGGTCAATACTTACGCCGCTTATTCCCACGGCGATCCGAATCTGGCCGATGGCGCATACGTGGCATTGTCGGTACGCGACGACGGCACCGGCATCGAACACAACGTGATCGACAAGGTGTTCGAGCCGTTTTTCACTACCAAGCCGCTGGGCCAGGGCACCGGGCTCGGTCTGTCGACGATTTACGGCTTCGCCCGCCAGTCCGGCGGTGACGCGCACATTCGCAGCGTTGCCCGCCGTGGCACCGAAGTGACGATCATGCTGCCCGGCACCAACGACCCGACCGGCGCCGACGCGCCTGTGCCCGTGCCTGATGCCAAAGGCAGTGGTGAGCATGTGCTGATCGTCGAGGACATGGCCACGGTGCGCTTGTTCGTCACCGAAGTGCTGGAAGATGCCGGCTATCGCTGCACGCAAGCGGCGGATATCGAATCGGCGCTGGAGCGCTTGCAGAATGACCCGTCCATCGACCTGCTGTTGACCGACGTGGGCTTGCCGCGCATGAGCGGCCGTGAGCTGGCGGATGTTGCCCGTGGCTGGCACGAGGGGCTGCCGATCCTGTTCATGACCGGCTACGCCGAAACCGCGCTCAACCGCCAGGTCTTCCTCGGCACCGGCATGGACATGCTGGTCAAACCGTTCCAGATCAGTGAACTGCTCGACAAGGTCCGCCGCACGCTGGATGGCGCCTGAACTGGCGCACATGCCCGTATAGGAGCGAGCCTGCTCGCGAAGGCGTTCGTCCAGTCAGCTCATCTGCGACTGACACTCCGCTTTCGCGAGCAGGCTCGCTCCCACAGGGGATCTGGTGTGTGACGACCTTTCTGGGTACACCTTTCAAAACTGTGGGAGCGAGCCTGCTCGCGAAGGCGTCTGGCAAGGCGCCGTGACTATCGGCTTAACGCCCGAGCCAGAAACGGCGCAGTCTTGCTCTTCTTGCTGGTGGCGACTTTCTGCGGTGTGCCGGCGGCGACGATCCTGCCGCCCTGATCGCCGGCCCCGGGGCCGATGTCGATCACCCAGTCGCTCTGCGCGACAACACGCATTTCGTGTTCGACGACGATCACCGTGTGCCCCGCGGTCACCAGCGTATCCAGCTGCTCGAGCAATCGATCGACATCTCGCGGATGCAATCCAGTAGTCGGTTCATCCAACACATACAAGGTCGCGCCACGCTGGCTGCGCTGCAACTCGGTCGCCAGTTTGATCCGTTGCGCCTCACCACCGGACAGTTCCGTGGCCGGTTGCCCCAGACGCAGATAACCCAGACCAATATCGCGCAGCACCTCCAGCGAACGACGAATCCCTGCCTGCTCGGCAAATACCGCCACCGCTTCATCGACGGTCAGTTGCAGGACTTGGGCGATGCTCAAGCCCTGCCAGAGAATCGCCAGCGTCTGCGGGTTATACCGCGCTCCGTGGCAGGTCGGGCACGGCGCATACACGCTGGGCATGAACAGCAATTCAACACTGACAAAACCTTCGCCCTCACACGTGGCGCAACGGCCCTTGGCGACGTTGAAGGAAAACTGCCCGGCGTCATAGCCCGCCGCTTGTGCCTCGGGAGTCGCGGCGAACAGCTTGCGCACGTTGTCGAACAAGCCGGTGTAAGTCGCGAGATTGGAGCGCGGCGTGCGTCCGATGGGTTTCTGATCAACCTGCACCAGGCGCTTGATCGACTCCAGGCCGGCGCTGATCTGGCCAGTGCTGGGCGGCGGCGCGTCATCTTCCAGGCTCGGCTCTTCTGACTCTGCCTCGGCCACCGGACGGCCCAGCTGCGCGCCGACCAGTTCCAGCAAGGCCTGACTGACCAGACTCGATTTGCCAGAACCCGATACGCCGGTCACCGAGGTGAAACAGCCCAAGGGGAATTCGGCGCTGAGATTATTCAGGTTGTTGCGCGTCACGCCGTCCAGCTTCAGCCACCCGCTCGGCTTGCGTGCGGCGCGCTCAGGGCGCTGGTTTTCCGCGAACAGATAAGCGCGGGTCTGCGAGTCTGCAATATCAGCAAGTCCCGCAGGCGGACCGCTGTACAACACGCGGCCGCCCTTTTCGCCCGCTGCCGGGCCGACGTCGATCAGCCAGTCGGCACGGCGCATGGTTTCGACATCGTGCTCGACCACAAACAGCGTGTTGCCGTCAGCCTTCAAGCGCTGCAACGCTTCGAACAGCGCCTCGCCATCCGCCGGATGCAGGCCGGCAGATGGCTCGTCCAGCACATAAATGACGCCGAAAAGCTGTGAACCCAATTGCGTGGCCAAGCGCAAACGCTGCAACTCGCCCGACGACAGCGTCGGCGTACTGCGTTCCAGCGCCAGATACCCCAGCCCGAGATCGGTCAGGGTGCTGACCCGCTCCAGCAAATCCTCAGCAATGCGTTGCGCCGCCAAGCGTTTTTCCAGCGACAGGTTCGGCGTGTGGCGCACGTCCGGCGCGCTGGCATGCCCGCTGGCGCCATGGGCGACCCGCTGCTGACGCGCCTCGCGGGTTTGCGCATGGCTGAGGGTGTCGCCGCTCTCCTCGGCCTGTTCCAGATAATTTGCCGCTGCTACAGGCCGCAGCACTTCGGCCACTTGCAGCAACGGCATCTGCGACAACTCACCAATGTCGTAACCGGCGAAGGTCACCGACAACGCCTCGCGCTTGAGCCGCTTGCCCTCGCACAATGGGCACGGGCTGCCGCGCATGAACTGCGAAACACGCTTCTTCATCAGCGCACTTTGCGAGTGAGTGAAGGTGTGCAGGATGTAGCGCCGCGCGCCGGTGAAGGTGCCCTGATAACTCGGTTCCATTTTGCGTTTGAGGGCGACGCGGGTTTCTTCCGGGGTCAGCCCGGCGTACACCGGCACCGTCGGCGTCTCTTCAGTAAAGAGAATCCAGTCGCGCTGCTTTTTCGGCAGTTTCTTCCACGGAATGTCGACATCGATGCCCATGGTCACGAGGATGTCGCGCAGGTTCTGCCCCTGCCACGCCAAGGGCCAAGACGCCACGGCGCGCTGGCGGATGGTCAGGTTCGGGTCCGGCACCATCAGCGCTTCGGTCACTTCATAGACGCGACCAAGTCCATGACACTCCGGGCAGGCGCCCTGCGGCGTGTTCGGTGAAAAGTCTTCGGCATACAACATCGGCTGCCCCGGCGGGTAACTGCCGGCGCGGGAATAGAGCATGCGGATCAGGCTCGACAACGTCGTCACGCTGCCCACCGACGAACGCGCGCTCGGCGTGCCGCGCTGCTGTTGCAAAGCGACGGCGGGCGGCAGTCCTTCGATGGAATCGACATCCGGCACGCCGACCTGATCGATCAGCCGCCGCGCGTATGGCGCCACCGATTCGAAATACCGCCGCTGGGCCTCGGCATACAGCGTGGAAAACGCCAGCGACGACTTGCCCGAACCGGAGACACCGGTGAAGACCACCAGCGCATCGCGCGGAATATCGACATCAACGTTCTTCAGGTTATGTTCGCGGGCGCCGCGCACACGAACCATGCCGGCGGGTGCTTTGGAATTGCGCTTGGAAATCATCGGCCTGCCTTGATTGAAAAACTGGGCAGCGCTCGGCATCAGGTGCCGAGCACCTCGCAAATCATCTGCAGTAACGCTTGCGGGCTGTAGGGTTTGCCGAGCAGATGCGTATCGGGGCTGAGCTGGTGGTCGCGGGAAATGATGTCGCGGGTATGCCCGGAAGTGAACAGCACCGGCACCGGCGGTGTCTGCACCTTGGCCCACGCGGCCAGATCCGAACTCTTGATCAGGCCGGGCATGACCACGTCGGTGAAGATCAGATCGATCTCGATGCCTTCCAGCAACATCTGCATGGCCACGTCGCCATTGCACGCGGTCATCACCCGATAGCCTTCCTCGCGCAGCAACTCGACCGCCGAAGCGCGCACCGCGTCATTGTCTTCCACCACCAGAATGGTTTCGTGGCCGCCGCTCTTGCGTTCGCCGACACTGGCGGTCTCTTCGCGAACCGGACGCAGACTGCGCGGGAAATACAACTGCACCCGCGTGCCTTCGCCGAGCTTGCTGTCAATCTCGACGTGGCCGCCACTTTGTTTGACGAAACCGAACACCATGCTCAGACCGAGCCCGGTGCCCTGGCCGTCGGCCTTGGTGGTGAAGAACGGTTCGAAGACCTGTTCCAGCATTTGTGGGGCAATACCCACGCCGGTGTCGGTGACCGCCACGCGAACATAATCACCGGCCGCTATGCCCTTGCCGGCGCAATATTCGCTGTCCAGACAGACATTGGCGGCGCTGAGGCCGATGACGCCCTCGCCCTTCATCGCGTCGCGGGCGTTGATGGCCAGATTGAGAATCGCGTTTTCCAGTTGGTTGCGGTCGACGTTGATATGCCACGGCTGCGGCGGCAACTGCACGTCGATCTGAATGGTTTCGCCCAAGGCGCGTTGCAGCAACTCGCCAACGCCTTCGAAAATCTGTTCTGGGTTGCACACGGCGGGTGAAAGCGGTTGCCGCCGGGCAAACGCGAGCAATTGTGAAGACAGTTTGGCCCCGCGCTCGACCGCCGCCAGCGAAGCCCCGACCCGGCGCTGCACGTTGGCATTGTTGGGCTCATGCCGAGCGAGCAGATGCAGGTTGCCGGCGATCACTTGCAGCAGATTGTTGAAGTCATGGGCAACGCCACCGGTCAGGCCGCCGATGGCTTCGAGTTTCTGCGACTGGCGCAACTGTTCTTCTGCGGCTAGTCGCGCATCCACCTCGGCGGCCACGCGCTGTTCGAGGTTGCGGGTGAATTTGAGCAGCGACTCTTCGGCATTCTTGCGTTCATGAATATCGATCAGCACGCCGGGGAAGCGAAACGGTTTGCCTTGCTCATCGAACTCGCAGGCACCACTGGCCAGCACCCACAGATACTGGCCGTCGGCGCGGCGCACACGGTATTCGGCGTTATAGGGCTCGCCTGTGCGCACGCAATGGGCAACCCGCTCCTGCACCCAACGGTGATCTTCGGGATGAATGCGCGATTCGGCGATCTCTTGTTGCAGATCGCTCAGGTCCTGATCCGGCGGATAGGAAAAGGTGCGGGCGAAACGTTCGTCAGCGGAGAAGCGATTGTTCTTGATGTCCCAGACAAACGAGCCAAGCAATGCGCCGGCATTCAGCGCCAGACGCACGCGCTCGTTGTCGGCGCGATAGGCATCTTCGGCCGCCTGGCGCAGGCGCTCGGAATGCACCAGTTCGGTAGTTTCGACCACCATCGCCATGACGCCGCCGGGCACGCCTTCGTCGTTGGCCACCGGGCTGTAATACAAATCCATCCAGACGTCTTCGGGCACGCCGTCGCGCAGCAATACCAGCTCTTTGTTGCGATAGGACAAGGTGCCACCGGCCAGGCAGGTGTCAACGACGTGTCGGTTGAATTCGGCGACTTCCGGCCAGCCCAGCTCAACCGGGACGCCAAGCAGATAGGGGTGGCGGCCGCCGGCGAATTCGGAATAAGCGTCGTTGTAGATCATGTAGCCGGCGTGGCCCCACAGCATCACCATGGGCAACGGCGAAGCCAGCATCAGTTGCACGGTGTTGCACAGGCTGGCCGGCCATTCGGCGAGCGCGCCAAGTTCCGTGTGGCTCCAGTCGAACGCACGGATGCGCTCGGCCATTTCGCCTTTCCAGCCTTCACAACCGTGGCTTTCGGATAAAAACTGCATCGCCTGACTCAGTGTCCTTTTTTGCGGTTTTCCGATCTATCGCAACGCTGCAACGACGCGACGCCCGTGTGTTTCGAGGCTGTGGAAACGCATTGGTTTCATCGCAGGTATAGCTGATTTGCGACGCAGAGCCATTCAGACGCCAATCAAGTGTTTGAGTGGGTGATAGCCGGTTTTCATTTTTGCCGCGACGTCGAGGATCGCTTTCTCGATTCCGTTGAGGTGCGTGCAGGTCAGTTCGATTGCGGCGCTCTGATTGCCGGCTTCGATGTACTCGAGCAAACGCAGGTGTTCATCGTCGCGGCAGGCTTGATGACTGTCATCATCGAGCGCGGCGGCATACAGCGAGGCCCGGGAGATCAGCTTCTGGAACCAGTCGAGCAGTACCGGATTGTTCAGGCTGCGCGCCAGTTTGAGGTGGAACTCGCCGAGCAGATGGATCAGTCGTTCATGGTCGCCGGCAGCATGCGCGGCATCTTCCAGTAACAAGTGCTCACGCAGATCCTGCATGGCAACGCTGTCTTTACGCCGGCACAGTTCGGTGACGATGCCGATCTCGATCAGCCGCCGGGTTTCGAACAAGGAACGCAGCTCTGCGTCACTGGGCAGCGACACCGATGCGCCTTTGTTGGGCTCGGTGGTGACCAGACCATCGGCCTCCAATTGCTTGAGCGCAGCCCGCACCGAAGTGCGACTGACATTGAACAGCTCGGCCAGCGAGGCCTCGCCCAGCTTCATGCCCGGGCGCAACGAACGCTTGCTGATCGCCGCATAAACCCCTTGGTAGACGCGATCGACCGTGGTTTCCAGCTTCTTTTCGCTCATTCGAACACTCCTTTGGCGTCGGGCAATTCATCCTGGCAGTGGCTGGCCATGGAGATTGATCGGGTTCCCGTACCAGTGTGAAGCGCAGAATATCTGCCTTCGGGCCAAAGGTGCAGCCTTTTGATTTATCTCGATTTTGGATAAACAGCCAAAACCTGTGGGAGCGAGCCTGCTCGCGAAGGCGGCGGCACATTCAACATCGTCATCGCCTGACACTGCGCTTTCGCGAGCAGGCTCGCTCCCACAATGGTCCGGGGCAGATCAGCAATCTTTGTCGCAACCCAATTCCCTGTGGGAGCGAGCCTGCTCGCGAAGGCGGCGGCACATTCAACATCTTCATCGCCTGACACTGCGCTTTCGCGAGCAGGCTCGCTCCCACACTGATACGGGGCAGATCGACCATCTTCATCGCAACCCAAATCCCTGTGGGAGCGAGCCTGCTCGCGAAGGCGGCGGCACATTCAACATCGTCATCGCCTGACACTGCGCTTTCGCGAGCAGGCTCGCTCCCACACTGATACGGGGCAGATCGACAATCTTCATCGCAACCAAAATCCCTGTGGGAGCGAGCCTGCTCGCGAAGGCGCCGGCACAGTCAACATCGTCATCGCCTGACACTGCGCTTTCGCGAGCAGGCTCGCTCCCACAAGGGTCAGTGGAAATCGCGGCTTTGCACATGAATGCCGTTGAGCAGCGGGCTCAGGTCGCTCATGCGCCCGGCGATCAGGTGGCGCACATCGCCTTCGCGTTCCCAGCGGCCGTCGACCTTGAGCAATTGCGACCCCACCAGCACTTGGCGCTGACGCTCGGCCAGGTCACGCCAGACCACCACGTTGACGTTGCCGAACTCGTCTTCCAGGGTCACGAACGTCACGCCGCTGGCCGTACCGGGTCGCTGTCGGCCCGTGACCAGACCGGCCACGCTGACCGGCCGGCCATGTTCGATATCCATCAATTCCCGCGAGCTGCGGCAGCGCCGGGCCTGCAACTCGCCACGCAGCAATGCCAACGGGTGCGGCCCCAGCGTCGTCCCCACCGTGGCGTAATCAGCATGCAGGTCTTCGCCAACGCTGGGTTTAGGCAAGACGATTTTGACTTCTTCCTCGTTGGGCAGACCGGCGAACAGGCCGAGTTGTTTCTGCACCCCAGCCACTTCCCAACGCGCACGATGGCGATGCCCGGCCAGACCGCGCAAGGCGCCGGAGTCTGCCAGCAAGGCCTGCGCACGACTGTCGAGGGCGGCGCGCTCACCCAGGTCAGCGACATCGGCAAAGGCCCCGTGGCGGCGCGCGGCTTCGATGCGCCGGGCATCTTCTTCGCGAAACCCCTTGATCATGCGCAGGCCCATGCGAATAGCCGGTTGCCCGGCACTCAGCGGCTCGAGGCTGCAATCCCAGTCACTGGCGCGCACGTCCACCGGACGGATCTGCAATTGGTGCCGCCGCGCGTCCTGCAGAATCTGGTCCGGGCTGTAAAAGCCCATCGGCCAACTGTTGATCAGTGCACAGGCGAAGGCCGCTGGCTCGTGACACTTGAGCCAGCAACTGGCGTAGGTCAGCAAGGCGAAACTGGCGGCGTGGGATTCGGGGAAGCCGTAACTGCCGAAGCCCTTGATCTGCTCGAAGATCTGCGCAGCGAATTCCTGTGTGTAGCCGTTCTTTTTCATGCCGGCGGCGAGGCGCTCCTTGTGCGGCTCCAGTCCGCCATGGCGCTTCCACGCCGCCATCGAGCGGCGCAACTGATCGGCCTCGCCGGGGCTATAGTCGGCAGCGACGATGGCGATCTGCATGACCTGTTCCTGGAACAACGGCACGCCCAGGGTTCTTTTGAGTACGACTTCGAGCGCCGGCGATGGATAGGTTTCCGCCTCTTCGTTATTACGTCGGCGCAGATACGGATGAACCATGCCGCCCTGAATCGGCCCGGGCCGGACGATCGCCACTTCAATCACCAGATCGTAGAAGGTCTTAGGCTTCAGGCGCGGCAGCATCGACATCTGCGCCCGCGACTCGATCTGGAACACGCCGACGGTATCGGCGCGGCTGATCATTTCGTAGGTCGGTTTGTCTTCGGCGGGGATCGTCGCGAGCGTCAGGTTCAGATCACGATGCCGGCGCAGCAGGTCGAAGCAGCGGCGAATCGCACTGAGCATGCCTAAGGCGAGGATATCCACCTTGAGCAGGCCGACCGCATCGAGGTCGTCCTTGTCCCACTGAATGATGGTGCGGTCGGCCATTGCCGCGTTTTCGACCGGCACCAAGGTGTCCAGCGGCTGCTCGGAGATCACAAAACCGCCGGGATGCTGCGACAGATGCCGGGGGAAGCCGATCAGTTGCCCGGTCAGGCTCAGCACCCGGCGCAGCACCGGACTATCCGGGTCGAAGCCGCCTTCACGCAAACGTTCCAGCGGCGGCGTTTCATCGCTCCAGCGCCCGCAGCAGTCGGCCAGCGCGTTGATCTGATCCGGCGGCAGGCCGAGGGCCTTGGCCACATCGCGCACGGCACCGGTGGCGTGATAGGTGCTGACCACCGCCGTCAGCGCCGCACGTCGCCGGCCGTAACGGTTGAACACGTATTGCAGGACTTCTTCGCGGCGCTCGTGCTCGAAATCGACATCGATGTCCGGCGGCTCGTTGCGCTCTTTGGACATGAAACGTTCGAACAAAAGCGTGGTGCGCTCCGGGTCGATTTCGGTAATACCCAAGGCATAACACACCGCCGAGTTGGCTGCCGAACCACGGCCCTGACAGAGGATTTTCTGCTCGCGGGCAAAGCGCACCACGTCGTGCACGGTGAGGAAGTAGCTTTCGTAGCCGAGTTCGGCGATCAATTGCAGTTCGTCGTCGATCTGCTTGAGCACCTTGGCCTGAGGCCCTTGCGGCCAGCGCCAGGCAATGCCCTCCTCGGTCAGATGGCGCAACCAGGAACTGGCACTGTGGCCCTCGGGCACCAGCTCTTTCGGGTACTGATAGCGCAGCTCGCTCAGATCGAAGATGCAGCGTCTGGCCAGTTTTAGCGACGCTTCGAGCAAGTCCGGCGGATACAGGGCGCGCAGCTCATCGAGGCAGCGCAAATGCCGCTCGCCATTGGGATGCAGGCGCAAACCTGCTTCTGCCACCGGCACGTGATGACGGATTGCAGTCATGGTGTCCTGCAAGGCACGGCGCCCCCGGGCGTGCATGTGCACATCGCCGCTGGCCACGGCTGGAATCTGCCACTCTGCCGCCAGAGCCAACAATGCCGCGAGCCGCTGTTGATCGTTCTGCCCGCGATGAAGTTGCACCGTGAGCCACACGCGGTCGCCGAAGGTTTGTTTCAGCCATCGCCCTTCTTCCCGGTCATCCACTGAATCCGGCACCCACAACACCAGCAAACCCGGCAGCGCTTCGGCGAAGTCTTCGCGCAGCACCCGATACTGGCCTTTCTGCGTACGCCGCCGGGCCTGGGTGATCAAGCCGCACAGGGCCTGATAACCGGCAAGGTTTTCCACCAGCAGCACCAGTTTCGGGCCGTTGTCGATGCGTATCTCGCTGCCGATGATCAACGGCAACTCGACGGACTTCGCCGCTTGCCACGCACGAACAATGCCGGCCAGGGTACATTCGTCGGTGATCGCCAGCGCCTGATAGCCGTGCTTTTTCGCCCGCTGAAACAGTTCCAGCGCGCTCGAGGCTCCGCGCTGGAAACTGAAGTTCGACAGGCAATGCAGTTCGACGTAATCGGCACTCATGCGAACCAGCCCTGCAGCCACAGCGGACCGCCCTCACCCACCGCCCGCCAGGCCCAGCCCTGCTGACCGGCGCGGTTCTGGATCAGGTAGTAATCACGCCGCACGTCGCCACCGTCCCACCAACCGGATTCGATGCGCTCCGGCCCCATGAGAATCCGCGCCGAACCTTCCGGCACGCTTTGCGGTTCGTTGAGCAGCCAGCCCGGACGCTGCACGCTGGGCAACCCCGTGCAAAGGTGTTTATCGGCAGCGTTCTGCCACGCGCACTCAGGGCGATGATCGGCCTGAAAGCGCAGCCCCTGCACCGCGTCATCACCCAGCCGTGCGCGCAGACGTTCGCGCAATTGCTCCCAGGGCAAGGTCTGCTGCGGGCGGTCGTCGAACAGCTCCTGATACTGCGGAACGAAACTCGGCAGGTCTTCGGCGCGCAAGCGAAAACCACGCACCGGTGCTTCGACCTGGACTTGCTCCAGCCGGCCACGGGCCAGTTCGAAGAGCATCGCCGCGTCACGCTCGGCGCTGAGCAGGCCGACCTTGATCACTGTGTCCGGCAGCCCGGCGTGTTCCAGAAGCAAATCGAAACGCTGCACGCCACTGTCGCGCCCGCAGAGGAACGCCGACAGGTCGCCGGTCAAGCGCCGTAACGGGAACAGCAAGGCTTGATGGGATTGCACGTCGAAATTCAGTTCGATGCGGATATCGAAACGGTCGGGCGGCAGATAGAACGCCAGCGCCAGAGGGCGTGCGCCGAACAGCGTGTCGAGGTGCTTGAGCATCTGCGCTTCGAAACGCCGGGCCAGTGCCTGGCGTGGCAGGCTTTGCACCTGACTGAGATTGCGCAGGCCCATGCGCGACAACGCCGTGGCGACATTCGGCTCCAGCCCGACGCGGTCGACCGGCAATTGCCCGAGATGATGCTGCAAAGCCTCACCGTCCGGCACCACCAAGCCATCGTAGGCATTGGCCAGCACTCGCGCAGCCACCGGGTTCGGCGCGGCGACGATGCGATGACGAAAGCCCAGATCTTTCAGTTCTTGACGCAGGCGTGCTTCGAATTGCGGCCAGGTACCGAACAGTCCGAGGCTGGATTCGATCTCGAACACCACGGTACGCGGATAATGCACGCTGACTTGCGCGCTGAAACGATAGGCCCATGCGGCGAGAAACTGCTGCCAGTGCTCGACCTCGGCCACCTCATAATCGGCGGTGGCAAAGCCTTTGCTCATGGCTTGCGCGGCGGTCATCGACATGCCGGGGCGCAGGCCGAGTTTGCGTGCCGCCGGATTTACCGCTTGCAGCACCCGCCGCTGGGCCGGGCCGCTGAGCAGGACCAGCGGCTCTTCAGGGTCGGGCCGCTGACGCAGTACGGCGTCGAGGGCCAATTGCGGAAACAGGATACATACCCAGCGCATGACAATCAGTGCCCCACGGCAAAGGCAATCGGCGTAGCACGCGCCAGGCCGCCACGGCATTTGAGTACGCGTAGCTGCGCCGGTTTGGCATCGATGGCAATCCGTAACGCTGCCGGTGACGGGTTGACCGCTTCGCTCAACGGGCGCCAGGCAAAGGCCAGGGTCTGGCCGGTTTCCGCCGCTACCTGCAAACGCCGCAAGGCTCGGTCATCGGCCTTGTTCGGCCAGCACAGCACCGCGCCGCAACTGCCCGAGCGCAGGCATTGCTCCGCCGCCCACAAGGCATCGCGTTCGCTGGCCTGAATCACCGACAACTGGCGCAGATCGACTCCGGCATTGGCCCAGGCCTGCGGGTACGGCACGAACGGCGGCGCCACCAGAACGATGCGCTCACCCGCCGCGGACAATCGCGCCAAGGTTGGCCAGACCAGTTGCAACTCGCCGACACCGGGGCCGGCCAAGAGAATTTCACTCAATGCCGCTTCCGGCCAGCCGCCGCTGGGCAGAGCCGAGTCCAGTCCCGCATGCCCGGTCGGCTGCGGACTCGCCGCCGGTGGCGCAGGCCGGCCGCGCCAGACCTGGCCGCCATTGAACAGCGTATCCAACGCAACGACGGCGCCCATCAGCCTTGCCTCACCAGACCACAGAACACGCCTTCAATGGCCAGATCCTGATCATCACGCACGACAATCGGCTTGTACGCCGGGTTGCGCGGCAGCAGGCGCACTTCATCCCCGACCCGTTCGAAGCGTTTGATGGTGACTTCACCGTCCAGACGCGCAACGACAATCTGGCCGTTCAGCGCCTCGGGATTGCGCCGCACACCGACCAGATCGCCATCGAGAATGCCGTCTTCGATCATCGAGTCGCCCTGCACCCGCAGCATGTAATCCGGGGTGCGGGAGAACAGCGCCGGGTCGAGCAGCAAACGGTTATGGATATCGGCATCGGCGCCAATCGGTGCGCCGGCGGCAACACGACCAAGTACGGGGATCTCCAGCAATTCCGGACGCGGTGGCTGACCGAGCAGGCGAATGCCCCGGGCCTGATGCGGATTGACCTCAATGAAACCGGCTTCGGTGAGCGCCAGTACATGCTTGCGCGCCACACTGCGCGAGGCAAAACCAAAAGCCTCGCTGATTTCAGCGAGGCTTGGAGACTGACCGTGTTCGGCGATGCGATCGCGGATAAAGGTCAGAATGGCGGTACGGCGGGGAGTGAGGTTCGTCATGGAGTACATTTGTACTCCTGTGGGAAATGCCTGACAAGAACCGCCAGTCGGCGCAAGCCGACGCAGGAGCTGCCGAAGGCTGCGATCTGATCGTTCCCACGCTCTGCGTGGGAATGCCTCAAGGGACGCTCCGCGTCCAGTGACGCGGAGCGTCACGGACTGCATTCCCACGCGGAGAGTGGGAACGAACATCGGATAAGGTCAGGAATCCAGTTGCGCCAGGTACTCCCACGGGTAAATCCCGCGCTGATGGCCATCGCTGAATACCAGTTGCACGCCATACCCCTGCGGATTGACCTCGATCAGGCGCACGCGATCATCAATCAGCGGCGTGACGCCGCGCAGGCGAAATGCGCGGCATTGCGAGCACGGGCACTGCCGGCGCAGATCGGCATGCTTGAGCAGCGATTCGCGCCCGTCCGGCCAGCTCAGGCGCAACGTGCGTGCACTCTGCGAGTTGCCCACCGCCAGCGGATTCATTGCAATTGACTCAGAGCGATGCGCACGGCTTTGCGCACTTCCGGGTCGCCGTCGTCCTGCGCCGCCTGTAACGCGGCCACGGCGCCGCGATCGTTCAATTCACCGAGGGTCAGCGCGGCTTCCTTGCGCAGATTGCTGATGCGGTGGCCGAGGGTGTCGATCAATGCTTCCAGCGCCGGGACGAAGCGCAAGCGGCCAAGGCTGCGAGTGGCGCGCAGGCGCACTTGCCAGTAATCATCGCTCAGCGCTTCGACCAAGGCCGGGCCGGCGTCGCTGTGGCCAACCTTGCCCAGCGTGGTCGCAGCTTCTTCGCGCACTTGCCAGGCAGGGTCGCGCAAAGCCTGGCGCAACGCCGGCAATACTTCGGTGCCACTGGCCAGACCGAGCGCACCCGTCGCGGCGCGGCGCACTTCGGTGTCCGGGTCGTCGCTGGCCAGGCGCGCCAGGGCTGGCAGCGCGTCGAGCTGTTTGAGCCAGCCGAGCACACCGACCGCTTCGCGACGGACATTGGCATCGGTGTCCTCCAGCGCTGCGACGGCAGCCGGCGCGGCCTCGGCGAAGCGCAATTCGCGTAACGCCCGAAAGGCGGCGATGCGCACACTGACCTCGGCATGCGCGGTCCACGGCAGAATCACCCGCCCCGCCGCCGCAGTCTTGAGCAGGCTCAGACTTTGCGCCGCCGCCGATTGCACCGCGAGCGCCGGATCCGTCAGTGCTTCGCACAAGGCTTGCACGACCGCCTCATCCTCCCACGCTTCGAGCAATCGTGCGGCTTCAGCGCGGACGTCCTCGGCGGGATCCTGCCGGAGTCGATCAACCAGCCAGAGCAAACCATCCGGTTCCTCCAGATCGGCCAGATCAATCAGGGCAATGCGCCGCACGCCAGCGTCTTCAGCCGTCAGGCGCGGTTGCAGGGCGAGGATGTCTTCGTTGTCGGTCACAGCAAAAATAGAGGTCATAGGGCAAATCGCGGCAAAGGGTTTTCAGGAGGCAGGCCGAGCGGGTTGAGGCGCGGCAGCGGTCGGTCGTTGTCGTGGCGCAGCAGGTCGAGGCAATGGCGTTTCAGTCGAGCGAACTCGGGGCTGGTCACCAGCTCACTGGTACGCGGGCGTGGAAAGTCCAGACGCAGGTCTTCGATGATTCGCCCTGGTCGCGCGCTCATTACCAGCAAGCGATCGGCTAGAAACAGCGCCTCGTCGATGTCATGGGTGACGAAAACCACCGTGGTGCGGATGCGCGTCCAGATGTCCAGCAGCAGTTCCTGCATGTTCAAGCGGGTCAGCGCATCCAGCGCGCCAAACGGCTCGTCCATCAGCAACAGGCGCGGGCGATTGACCAGCACCCGGGCAATCTCCACCCGTTGCTGCATGCCTCCGGAGAGTTGATCCGGCCAGCGCTCGGCAAAGCCTTCGAGGCCGACCAGTTTGAGGATGTCGTCAGCGGCGCGACGGCGCTCAGTCTTGCCGACGCCGCGCATCTTCAGGCCGAAGGCGACGTTGTCGCGCACCGTGCGCCACGGGAACAGCGTGTGGTGCTGAAACACCATGCCGCGCTGCGACGACGGGCCGGCTACCGCGCTGCCGTCGACTTTCAAGCTGCCGGTACCCCCATTCAAGTGTCCGGCCAGGGCGCCAAGCAAGGTCGACTTGCCGCAACCGGACGGGCCGAGAATGCATACGAACTGGCCGGGTTCGATCTGGCAATCGAGACCCTGCACCGCTTCGAAGGCTTCGCGGCCCTGGCCGAGGACGATGGACAACTGGCGAATGTCGATCCGCCCTTCCGGGGTTTGCATCACGCTCATCAGGCTTTGCCTCGCGGTCGATGCCAAGGCGTGAACAAGCCGCCCAGGCGTTTGATCAGCCAACTGCTGCCCATGCCCAACACGCCGATCAGGAGCATGCCGACGACAATGTCGGCGTAGTTCTGAATGGTGTAGGACTCCCAGGTGTAGTAACCGATACCGAACTGCCCGGAGATCATTTCCGCCGTCACCAGGCAGAACCACGAAGTGCCCATGCCGATCGCCAGGCCGGTAATGATGCTCGGCGCAGCGCCCGGCAGGATTACTTCCAGCAGAATCGCCCGGCGCCCTGCTCCGAGGCTTTTTGCCGAGGCGATCAGGCGTGGATCGACGCCTTCGACGCCGTGCACGGTGTTGAGCAGGATCGGGAACAGCGCGCCGGTGAAGGTGATAAAGACCATCGACAATTCCGAGGATGGAAACATCAGGATCGCCAGCGGAATCCACGCCACGGCGGGGATCGGGCGCAGGACCTCCAGTGGTGGCAGCAGAATGTCTTCGGCCCATTTCGACCGGCCGATGGCCAGGCCCAGGGCGATGCCGATGATCAGTGCCGCTAGGTAGCCGGCGAAAACGCGGCCGAGGCTGCTGCTCAGGTGCTGCCAGAGTTTGCCCGAGTCGCCCAGGCCCAGCGCGGCTTCGATGACCGCCAAGGGAGTTGGCACATTGGCGAAGGTGACCAGGCCGAGGTTCCAGTGGTGGCTGGCGGCGAGCTGCCAGAAGAGCAGGCAGAGCAGCAGTGAGGCGGCTCTTGATGTCCAGCGCAAGGGTGTTTTCATAGTCCGGTTTCCAGTTCGGGTTCTCTGTGATGGCTGAGATTTACCCCCTCACCCCAGCCCTCTCCCCCAGGGGGGCGAGGGGGAAAGGGAGCCGATTGGCGTGCTTTTCACGACCTGAGTTCGACTCGGTACTTCACGTCGGCGTATCTCTCACCAACAACTGGGTCAGTCCCCTCTCCCTCCGGGAGAGGGTTAGGGTGAGGGGCTTTTGGTCTTCAGCGCGCGGCAACGGCTTGCGCAGTGGCATCGCTAAAGTCGAACACCTTGCCACCCTGCGCCGCAGCGTATTGCCGGGCCTGGCCCTTGAGCAGAAATGCGCTGAGGCCGCCCTTGGCGTCGCTGGCAAACCACGCCTGTTCAGCGAGCAACTTGATCCCGCTGTCACTGGCCTGCGCATACACCGCGCGAATGTTCTTGCCCTCCTGCTTCAACCCTGCCAACGCGGTGAACGCCGCTTCAGCCGAGCCATAACGGCGGACTTTTTCCTCGCCACGCACCCAGATTTCCGCGACATGGCTGACGTCGGTGATGGCTTTGCCCGTCGCCGCATCCACACCCGGCAATGGCGTCTGCGCGTAGTTGGCCAGTTGCGCGGTGTAATCGAGGTTCGAAGCCTTGAACGCGGCGCGAATGTACTGGTCGTCGATGAAGCTGTTCAGGTCGAGCCCGCGATCGGCTTTCTTCAGCAGCTTCAGGGTATCGATGGCAGTACCCACAGCCTGGCGATATTCAGGCTTCCAGCTCAGGTCGCGGGTCTGCACGCCCAACGGGCCATGGAACAGGTAGTTGACCTCGGCATCGACCCCGGTGACCTTGGCGATCAGTTCGCTGTACTTCTCCGGTTCGGCGGCGAGCAGTTGGTTGGCTTCGATGCTCGCACGCAGATAGGCGACGACGATTTCCGGGTACTTTTTGGCGTAGGCCTGATCGACCAGTGCGCCATGGAAAGTCGGCGCGTTGGCCTGAGCGCCGTCGTAGATCTTGCGGGCGAAACCACGGCTCGGGAACAGCTCGGCGAAAGGCACAAAGTCGGCGTGAGCGTCGATCTTGCCGGC
Organism: Pseudomonas iranensis; assembly: GCF_014268585.2. Lineage (NCBI taxonomy): Bacteria > Pseudomonadati > Pseudomonadota > Gammaproteobacteria > Pseudomonadales > Pseudomonadaceae > Pseudomonas > Pseudomonas iranensis. The sequence continues at coordinate 2,831,239 of NZ_CP077092.1, read as the reverse complement.
CTGCAATGCCGAGCCGGCGACTTCCGGTGGCTGGGCGATGATGTTGACATCCTTGAGCGGGTCCCAGCCCTGCTCTGCCACGGCGCGCAGCAACATGCCGTGAGCCGTCGAGGCGAACGGCACCGAAATGGTCTTGCCCTTGAGTTCGCTGAGGCTTTGCACCGACGAAGCGCTCGGCACGACGATGCCGTTGCCGCTGCCCTTGATGCTGCCCGACAGCACGCTGATGAACAGGCTGTGCTTGCCCGCCGTTTCGAACGCCACACCGTTGAACGCACCGGGGAAATCGGCCATGGCACCGAAATCGAGTTTGCCGGCGACCATCTCGTTGGTCAGCGGCGCGCCACTGGTGAAATTCTTCCACTGCACGTCGTATTTCGCATCTTTGTAGGCGCCATCGTGGGGCAGGTATTTTTCCAGCAGACCGAGTTCACGGATCAACAGGCCGCCGGCGGCGCAGTTGATGGTGGTGTCCTGGGTGCCGATGGCGATGCGGATGGTTTCGGCGGAGGCCGACAAGGTGAATGAAGCCAGTACCAGACCGGCGAGTGCTGCACGCAACATGAGTGTTTCCCCTCGAATCATTGGTTTGAAGTTCGTCTCCGCCGCGATCGGGGCGCGGTGGGAAACGAGGGGTTTTCGGTGAATCGAGCGTCCGGGGTTTCCGGGTAGCTTTTAGGTTGTCCCGGCGAGCCTCATCGCTGGCAAGCCAGCTCCCACAGGGATCTGTAGTGGAACAAAATTTCGCACACGCTAGAGAAGCCTGTGGGAGCTGGCTTGCCAGCGATGGCGTCCGACCTGTCACCGCAGGAGATAGGGGATGTCGACCTTCACCGCCCCCGTCGGGCAATCCTTCTCGCACGGCATGCAGTACCAGCATTCATCGAACGCCATGTAGGCCTTTTGCGTGGCCGGGTTGATCGCCAGCAGGTCCATCGGGCAGACGTCGACGCACACGGTGCAGCCCTTTTCGGCGATGCATTTGTCCTCGTCGACCGTGACCGGCGCGTTGGAGCGGAAGAAGATTTCCTGAGCTTGATAAGCCATGGTTCGGACTCTCTTTTCAGTGATGCATCAAGCGGCGAAGGCGCCGACCCGCAGGCGGTCGTAAGCCTGCATTTCCTCGGCGTCGAGCGGGATGATGTAAGGCTCGACGGCTTTCTTGAAACTGGTCATCTTGCCGTCCTCGCCCTTCTTCAGATGACAATGGCAGAACCACTCGGCGTCGTTGCGTTGCGGATGATCGACGCGATAGTGGTACAGGCCCCAGCGGCTTTCGGCGCGGAACAACGACGCGCGGGCGGCCATTTCGGCACAGTCGCGGATCACGCTGGTTTCCATCGCTCGCATCAGTTCGTGAGCGTTGTTGGCTTTCATCTGCTCGAGATCGCGCTCGATGTCGCTGAAGCGTTGCAGGCCGATCTGCATCTTCTTGGTCACTTTCGGCGGTTGCAGGTAGTCGTTGACGAAGCGCCGCAGTTTGTATTCGACCTGCGCCGGCGGCAGACCGTCCTGGCGATCGAGCGGCGCGTAGACCCGGGCTTTCTCCTTGGCGATCTGCTCGCTGTCCAGTGCGGAAAACTCGCGACCGGCGACAAATTCCGCGGCGTTGTGCCCGGCGAACCAGCCGTAAGTGAACGCGCCGAGCATGTAATTGTGCGGCACCGCAGCCATGTCGCCGGCCGAGTACAAGCCCTTGACCGACGTCTCGGCTCGCTCGTTGACCCACACACCGGACGCCGAGTGGCCGCTGCAAAAACCGATTTCCGAAATGTGCATTTCGACCATCTGCGTGCGGTAGTCGGTGCCACGGTTGGCGTGGAACTGGCCACGGCTCGGGCGCTCGTTGCTGTGCAGGATTTCCTCGATGTTCTGGATGGTTTCCTCGGCCAGGTGATCGAGTTTGAGGAACACCGGGCCGTTGCCGCTTTCCAGTTCCTGGTGAAATTCCCACATCATCTGCCCGCTCCAGTAGTCGCACTCGATGAAGCGTTCACCCTTGTTGTTGGCGGTGTAGCCACCCAGCGGGCCGGTGACGTAGGCGCAGGCCGGACCGTTGTAGTCCTTGATCAGCGGGTTGATCTGAAAGCACTCAAGATTGGCCAGTTCGGCGCCTGCGTGATAGGCCATCGCGTAGCCGTCACCGGCATTGGTCGGGTTTTCGTAAGTGCCCATCAGGTAGCCCGACGACGGCAGACCGAGGCGCCCGGCCGCGCCGCAGGCGAGAATCACCGCTTTCGCCTTGATCACATGGAAGTCGGCGGTGCGGCAATCGAAGCCCATCACTCCGTTGACCGCGCCCTCCTCGTCGGTCAGCAAACGCGTGCAGACCAGGCGATTGGTGATGCTCACCCGCGCACGTTTCAACTGCCGATACAGGACTTTCTTGATGTCGTGCCCTTCCGGCATCGGCAGCACATAGGCGCCCATGTGGTGAACCTTTTTCACCGCGTAGTCACCGGTTTCGTCCTTCTCGAACTTCACGCCCCAGCGGTCGAGTTGTTCGATGGTTTCAAAACTGTGCGTCGCATACGCGTAGACCGCCGCCTGATTGACGATGCCGTCGTTGGCGATGGTGATTTCCTTGGTGTACTGCTCTGGCGTGGAATGCCCCGGGATGATCGCGTTGTTCAGGCCGTCCATGCCCATGCTGATCGCGCCGCTGCGCTTGACGTTGGCCTTGTCGACCAGCAACACGCGCAAATCGCGGTTCTTCTCCTTGGCCTTGATCGCCGCCATCGGCCCGGCCGTACCGCCGCCAATCACGACGATGTCGTATTCCTGTTCTAGAACGTTGCGGGTCATGCCTGCTCCCCTTTTTGCCGGTCGATCCGCAGGCGGTACTGGAACGCATCGCCACGGTAATAAAGGTGTTCAAAATCCAGCGGCTGGCCCTGGGCGTCATGGGTCAGGCGCTCGATGCGCATGATCGGCGAGCCTGCTTCGACGTTGAGCGCCTGGGTCAGATCGCTGTCGGCCAGCACTGCGTCGATGGCCAGATCGGCGTGGCCGAGGGCGATGCCGCAGTCGTTTTCGAGGATCAAAAAGATGTCGCGGGTGACCAGATCAGCCTTTTCCAATCGCTCGCCGACGGCTTTGGGCAGGTAAGTGATTTCCAGCGAGATCGGCTCGCGGTTGATCAGGCGCACGCGTTTGATCTGCGCGACGATTTCACCCTCGGTCACCTGCAGACGCTCGGCGACACGCTTGTCGGCCGGAATGAATTTGAAACTGCGCAGGCGGTTGATCACCTCGTAGCCGCGCCCGGTCATCGACTCGGCGAGGCCTTGCAGGCTGCCGACGTTCTGAAAGGTTTTCGGCTTGGCGACAAAGGTGCCCTTGCCATGGATCTTGAAGATCAGGCCTTCCTTTTGCAGATCACCGAGTGCCTGGCGCACGGTGATGCGGCTGACTTTGAACAGCGCACCGAGTTCGCTTTCGGAAGGCATCTGACTGTCTTGCGGGTATTCACCGTCGAGAATCCGCGCACGCAGAACGTCGCGCAGTTGGGTGTGCAGCGGAACGCTACTGAGGGAGAGAACGTTATCGGTCATCGTCGGATCACTTGTTATAACGAGTTATGACGTGATCTTAGAGAGGTTATGACGAGGTTGAGAAATATTGTTTGGGCATAACCTTAGATGCGCGTTGCGCCGGGAGACCTGTGGGACACCTGTGGGAGCGAGCCTGCTCGCGAAAGCATTCTGTCAGACAATACCTCCGTGACTGACACACCGCTTTCGCGAGCAGGCTCGCTCCCACAGGGGATCGTGAGCTATTCAGCGTTTGAGTATCCGGTCCATGACCCAATCGGTCTTGATGGCTTGCTCGGCCACGGCGGGATGCTGTGAATCACCCCGAATATGCGCATTCATCCCCAGCACGTGGTGCCACTGGATATGCTCGTGATGGGCAATCTCCAGGCTGAGCTGCTCCTCGGCAAAGAGCTGTACCGGATGCTCGTCGAACACCGAAAACCCGATCCGCCCTTGGCTGCCGATAATCTCGACGCGATCCTCGCGCCGATCCGCAACAAAGTTCCAGCAGCCCATGCCCAGCGCTCCGGAAGCGAACCGCCAAGTGGCGCTGACCGCATCTTCCGCCGCGTACAGACCCGCCTGACGCGCGGTGAAACCGGCGACTTCAACGATGTCGCCAAGCAGATACTGGAACAGGTCCAGGCCATGGCTGGCCAAATCGGCAAAGTATCCGCCGCCGGCCACCGCCGGATCGGTGCGCCAATTATCGCGCCCCTCAAGATCAGCCGGCGACGGCGCTTTGGTCAGTGTCCAGCTCAGATGGCGGACATCACCGATGCGCCCCTCCTCCAGCCAATGCCGCACCTGAGCGAAGCGCGGCAGCGAGCGGCGGTAATAGGAGACGAACAAGTGCAGACCGGCAGCGGCGAACGCTTGCTGCATCTCGCGGCTTTGCCCGGCATTGAGCGCCATGGGCTTTTCCACGCAGCAATGCTTGCCGGCGGCGGCGACTTTCAGGCTGTAGGCGTGGTGGCTGTCGGGTGGTGTGGCGATGTACACCGCGTCGACTTCGGGATCGTTGATCAGCGCATCGACATCGGTATAGACGCGGCTGATACCGTGGCGCGAAGCGTAATCGGTGACGGCTTCGAGGCGTCGGCCCATCACCGCGACCAGTGCCGAACCGGGCGCCTTGTAAAAGGCCGGTCCGCTCTTGCGTTCAGCGACACTGCCGCAACCGATCATGCCCCAGCGCACCACGTTCATAGGCAGTCCTCAGCCGATGCGCAGCGCGCGCAGATCAAGGCGTCCGTCCTTGAGCGGCGGGCACCAGTAGTAGCCGCCGGTGATCGGCCGACTGATCTGGTACAAGCCATCGGCAATACCGTCCTCCAGGCCGCTCATGCGCCGCAGCTGTGCTTCGAAAGCATCCAGCGAAAAGCCGAAGGCGAGGAACATCAAACCGGCACGATCGCCTTCAATCCATGGCATCGAGCGGCGCACGACGAACGCTTCCGGCGCGAAGCTCTCTTGCGCGGTGCGTTTGACGTGGGCGGAGATCGGCGCGTCGTCGATTTCTTCGTTATCGCTCAAGCGCCGTCCCATGATGTCGTCCTTGGCGCCGGCAGACAGGCGATGAAAACCCTTGAGGTCGTGCTGCCACTGCTGGATCGCGGCGAAGCTGCCACCGACCAGTCCGTCTGCGCCGGAGCTCAGCAGCGCGGCGGCGACAGCGGCGTCATCGTGGGGGTTTTCCGTGCCGTCCTCATAACCGGTGAGGTCGTGGCCGTCCATGTGGCGGAAGGCTTCCTGCATCTCGACCAGACGCAAGGCCGGGGCCAGCGCGGCTTCGATAGCGTTGCAGCGGTTGAGCAGTTCACCACGGTCGACACCGTGCAACCAGATCCAAAGGGCATGCTGGGTCGACGGGTTGTTCACGCCGACGCCGGTCAGCGCCGGGAAGCTGCGCAGGCCAGCGATTTCGACATTCAGCGCCTTGGTCAATGACTCACCAAAGCCAACCACCGCCGACTTGCCATCCACCAGCATCAGCAGGCTGTCGATCGCTTGCGGCAAGGCTTCAACCGACGCCAGGGCGAAAAACAGATGACGTGCTTGCGCAGGAACAGGGGTAGCGAGAATGCCCGGCTGGTAGTAACTCATGTGAACTCCTTGAAAAAGTGAGCGGAGTTTACCTGTAGCCGGATGGTTTGTGTGGGTTGGTGAGAGCGTCGTCGTTCAGCGTTCGACGCCTTCGATCAAGGCCTTCAAAGCCAGCGCATCGGCCGTGGCAGCACCGCTGGCGGTATTGTCGAAGATGCACCAGATGTCTTTGCCTTCAGCCTTCGCGCTCTGCAGGTTCTGAGCAAGCTGCTGCAAATAAGCCGCGTCATAACCGCTGTGATAAATCCGTGGCGAACCATGCAGGCGCCAATACTGCAAGCCTTGCCAGCCGCCCGGCGCGGTGTCGGTGCTGATCCGCGAGGGATCGACCACTGCCTGGGCAATCTGCAGCTCCACCAGCATGGCCTCAGCGCCAGTCCACGATTCGTGTCGTGGTTCCAGCACCACACTGCCCTTGAACCGCTCGCGCAGGGCATGAAAAAACGCCTCGGCCACCGGCGCATCGAAGGCAAGTTTGGGTGGCAGTTGCACCAGCAGGCAACCGAGTCGATCTCCCAAGCCCTGGCATTGCCCGAGAAACTCATCGAGCGCGGCCGCGCTGTCCGCCAGCCGCTGTTCATGGGTGATGAGCTTCGGCACTTTCACGGCGAAGCGAAAGTCCGGCGCTACCGAGTCGGCCCAGCGTTCGTAGGTCTGACGCCGATGCGGACGATAGAACGAGCTGTTGATTTCCACACAGTTGAAGCGCGCGGCGTAGCGTTGCAGGTGCGTGCCCTCGGCGGGGAATGCCGGCCAGTGCTCGCGCCCGAGACTCCAGCCGGCGCAACCGATGAATATCGCTGGTTCGTTCAAGCGCGCACCGTCATTTCTTGCCCGGCAACACGGCGCCCAGCACCTGCTTGGCGGTCTGCACGATCACCCCGGCTTCGTCCGGATCGCCCTTGAGCAGGGTCGTGGCGAATTTCTTCGCTTGCTCAAGCTTGATGTGCGGTGGCAGCGGCGGCACGTTCGGGTCGGTCTTGAACTCGATCAGCACCGGCACTTCCGAGGCGAGTGCCTGTTCCCACGCAGCGGCGACCTCTTCTTCACGGTCAACGAAAATGCCCTTGAGGCCAATGGAGATCGCGAACAGGTGATACGGCACGTCCGGAATGCTTTGCGACGCTTCGAACTTGGGATCGCCCTCCATCACCCGCTGCTCCCAGGTGACCTGGTTGAGGTCTTCGTTGTTGAACACCGCGCAGATCCATTTCGGGCTCTGCCATTGCCGCCAGTATTTGGCGACAGTGATCAGCTCGGCCATGTTGTTCATCTGCATCGCGCCGTCGCCGACCAGGGCAATGACCGGGCGTTCCGGGAAGGCGAACTTGGCCGCGATCGCATAGGGCACCGCCGCGCCCATCGAGGCCAGGCCACCGGAAAGTGAGCATTTCATGCCGCGACGGATTTTCAGGTCGCGGGCGAACCAGTTGGCGCAAGAGCCAGAGTCGCTGGTGATAATCGCCTGCTCGGGCAAACGCGGCGACAACTCGTAGACCACTCGTTGCGGGTTGACCGGATCGGCTTTGGCCATGGCGCGTTTTTCCAGAGTTTTCTCCCAACTCCCGCGCCAGCCTTCGATCTTCTTGCGCCATTTGTTCGAGGTCTTTTGTTCCAGCAGCGGCAGCAACGCGGCGAGGGTTTCCGCTGAATCACCGACCAGATTGACCTCCATCGGATAACGCAGGCTGAGCATGTCCGGCTGCAAGTCGATCTGCACCCCGCGCGCCTGGCCTTCCTTGGGCAGAAACTCGGAATACGGGAAGCCCGAACCGATCATCAGCAAGGTGTCGCACTCGCTCATCAGCTTGTAGCTGGGCTCGGTGCCGAGCAGGCCGATGCTGCCGGTGACCCACTGCAAATCGTCAGGTAACACTGCTTTGCCCAACAGCGCTTTGGCGACACCGGCGCCGAGTTTCTCCGCCACGGCGATGACCAGATCGGTCGCCTCCAGCGCACCGGCACCGACCAGAATCGCGACTTTCTCGCCGCTGTTCAGTACCTCGGCGGCGCGTTGCAGATCGGCTGCATAAGGAACGACTTTCGGCTTGCTGTAGCCGACGCCGGAATGCGCGGTGCCATGGGCGCGCGCCGGTTGTTCGTAGGGCAGATCCTGCAAGTCATTGGGCAGAATCAACGCGGTGACGCGGCGCTCGCCGACCGCAGTGCGCACCGCGCGATCAAGCAGATGGCGCACTTGCGACGGCGCCGAAGCCTGCTGCACAAACGCACCGGCGACATCCTTGAACATCGACACCAGATCCAGCTCCTGCTGGTAGTGACTGCCCAGCGCCGTGCGCGCCTGCTGACCGACGATGGCCAGCACCGGCATGTGGTCCATGCGCGCATCGTAGAGGCCGGTGATCAGGTGCGAAGCGCCGGGGCCGGAGGTGGCGATGCAAACGCCCAGCTCGCCAGTGAACTTGGCGTGGGCCGAGGCCATGAACGCAGCCATTTCCTCGTGCCGTGCCTGAACGAATTCGATCTTGCCTTTGGCCCGGCTCATGGCGCCGAACACGCCGTTGATGCCATCCCCCGGATAACCAAAAATCCGCGTCACGCCCCATTCGCTGAGCCGCTCAACCAGAAAATCACCAACTGTCATCGTCATCTTGACCCTCGCCATTTACCGCTGCATGGACATGTAAGGGTCTGGACAGCCCGCTGCGCGATGAAGTTTCGCTGGATTTTCCGGGTATCAACTTCGGCGCCGTGTTTGCGCGGCAATGATTTTTTTGAGGCGCGCGCCCTGCTCTGTGGTCGATTGAGAAATGATCGAAGGAGGATGGGCCATGACTGAAGTACAAACCCTGCTGCTTCAACGTAATGACTGGGTGCCGAACAATCCGCGTCTGCCAGTGCTGATCTACCGCCGCGCGATTGCCGTTGAGGGCGACGACCCGGCGGCGCGCTTCGAGCAGACCTTCGGCGCCAATGGCTGGCCGGCGCAGTGGCGCTACGGAGTTTACGACTATCACCACTACCACACCGAAGGCCATGAAGTGCTTGGCGTGGCGGCCGGGCAGGCGCGGCTGATGTTGGGCGGGCCTGATGGGCAAGTCGTCGACGTCAGTGCCGGTGATGTGCTGTTGCTGCCCGCCGGGACCGGGCACTGCAATCTGGGCTCGAGTGCGGATTTTCTGGTGGTGGGTGCTTATCCGCCGGGGCAGCAGGCGGATATTTGCCGGGCCGCGCCGAGTGATGCGCAGTTGGCGCGGATTGCGGGGCTGGCGTTTCCTGAGACAGATCCGGTGCAGGGAGTCGGGGGTGCGGTTGGGCAGTATTGGAGCCATTAGGCGCGGCGACACTGCCGACGCTTTCGCGAGCAGGCTCGCTCCCACGGGAGACTTGTGCCTGACTCCGAACCTGTGGGAGCTGGCTTGCCAGCGATTGCGGTGGGTCAGCCAATATTGATGCTGGATGTGCCGCCGTCATCGCTGGCAAGCCAGCTCCCACAAGGTAGTGTTCTCAATCCTTTCGAGATACGGTGTCTACCTGTTCTCTCCCAGCATCGACGAGGTCCGTTTCATGAGCAAAGCGTCTTACGTTCCGCCCAAGGTCTGGAAACACGAAGCCCCTTCCGGCGGCCACTTCGCCAGCATCAACCGGCCGATCGCCGGGCCGACCCACGATAAGGAACTGCCGGTCGGCAAGCATCCGCTGCAACTGTATTCGCTGGCCACGCCCAACGGTGTGAAAGTCACCATCATGCTCGAAGAGCTGCTTGCACTCGGGCACAGCGAGGCCGAATACGACGCGTGGCTGATCCGCATTGGCGAGGGCGATCAGTTCTCCAGCGGCTTTGTCGAAGTCAACCCGAACTCGAAAATCCCGGCGCTGCTGGATCGCAGCGTCGAGCCGCCGATCCGGGTGTTCGAGTCCGGTTCGATCCTGCTGTATCTCGCGGAAAAGTTCGGCGCCTTGCTGCCCAAGGATCCGGCCGGTCGCACCGAAACCCTCAACTGGCTGTTCTGGCAAATGGGCTCGGCGCCGTATCTGGGCGGCGGTTTCGGGCATTTCTACGCGTATGCGCCGGAGAAGCTCGAATACCCGATCAACCGCTTCACCATGGAAGCCAAACGGCAGCTGGATGTGCTCAACCGCCGTCTCGCCGACAACGCCTATCTGGCCGGCGACGATTACACCATCGCCGATATCGCCGTATGGCCCTGGTACGGGCAACTGGTGCGCAACAACGTTTACTCGGCGGCGGAATTTCTCGCGGCGCATGAATACACCCATGTGCAGCGCTGGGCCGAAGAAATCGCCAAGCGGCCAGCGGTAATCCGTGGGCAGCGAGTGAATCGCACCTGGGGTGATGAAGACAGTCAGGTGCCGGAGCGGCATGAGGCGAAGGATCTGGACTGATTTCAGAAAAAACGCATAACCCTGTGGGAGCGAGCCTGCTCGCGAAAGCGGAGTATCAGACAACGAACCCGTTGAATGACCCACCGCCTTCGCGAGCAGGTTCGCTTCCACATTTGCCTGCGAAAGCCATCAAATCCAATTGTGAAAAAATCATTAACTAACTGACTCGTACGGGTTTATTCCCCCGGAAACTTCCGACATACTAATGCGAATAATTCTTACATGCACTCGCATTAGTTTCGTTTGGGTAAATCTTGGGGAAGCAGATAGATGTCGTTTCACACCATTCACCGCCGCTCGAACCTTTCACCTAACCTCCTCGCAATCGCCATCGGCATGGCCAGCATCGCTCCTGCGTTGGCTGAAGAAACCGCAGCCACTGCGCCCGCCAATGGCCCGCTGGAACTGCAAGCGACCGAAATCGGCGCCACGCAGATGAGCAGCACCACCGAAGACACGCAGTCCTACACCACCGGCCCGATGCAGACCGCGACCAAGCTGTCGCTGACCATGCGCGAAACGCCGCAGGCGGTGACGGTGATCACTCGCCAGCGCATGGACGACCAGAACATGACCAGCGTCAACGACGTGGTGCGCGGCACGCCGGGGCTGTTCCTCAGCGAGGCCAGCGGCCCGGGGCGGCAGACTTACAAGGCGCGCGGTTTCGACATCGACAACATCATGTACGACGGCCTGCCCAGCTCGTATTCGCCGTACACCCTGGCGGTGCAACCGAACCTGGCGATGTTTGATCGGGTGGAAATCGTCCGTGGTGCGACCGGTCTGGTCACCGGTGCCGGCAACCCGTCGGCGGCGATCAACATGGTGCGCAAGCGTCCGACCGCCGATCAGCGCGTGACCCTCACCGGCGCCGCCGGCAGCTGGGATGACTACCGTGGCGAAGTCGACGCCTCCAGCCCGCTGAACGACAGCGGCACCCTGCGTGGCCGGGTGGTGACGTCGTATCAGGGCGCCGACAGTTTTCGCGACAAGGAAGAAAACGATCACGGCCTGTTCTACGCCATCGGTGAAGCCGACCTTAGCGACAGCACCACGGCGACCCTCGGTTTCTCCCGGCAGAACGATCAGACCAATTATTTCTGGGGCGGCCTGCCGATCGGCGAAGACGGCCACCACCTTGATCTGCCCCGCTCCACCTATCCCGGTACCGATTGGGAGAACCGCAAGCTGCAAGTCGACACCGTATTCGGTGAAGTCGAACACCGTTTCGACAACGACTGGAAACTGCACCTCGGTGGCTCGACGTCGACACTCGAGGGTGAATTCTCCGGCACGTACCTGTCGCGTTACGACGGCCCGCTGGAAACCACCGCCTACCAATCGCACCACACCGACAAGCAACGCGCCTTCGACGGTTTCGCCAGCGGCCCGTTCGAAGCGTTCGGCCGTACCCACGAGTTGGTAGTCGGCGCCAGCAATCGGGTGTACGACGCCACCACCAAGGAATACTCGCCCTACGACACCGGCCTGCCGATCGGCGCGCCCAAGCCTGACTTCGTGCGCAGTGGCAAATCGCGCAACGTAACCACTCAGGATGCGGTTTACCTGACCACGCGCTTGAGCCTGGCCGACCCGCTGACGCTGATCCTCGGCAGCCGCCTGGACTGGTATGACTACGACGATCGCAGTGCCGACGGTGACTTCAAGGTCACGCGCAACCTGACCCGTTACGCCGGCCTGATCTACAAACTCGATGACCATCACTCGGTCTACGCGAGCTACACCGACATCTTCACCCCGCAAACCCAGAAGGACCTGGGCGGCAAAGTGCTGGAGCCGATCGTCGGTGAAAACTACGAAGTCGGTATCAAGGGCGAATATTTCGACGGTGCGCTGAACGGCAGCGTGGCAGTGTTCCAGATGGACCAGACCAACCGCGCCACTCAGGCAGCGACCCAGCTAGGCTGCCCGGAACTGACCTGCTACGAAACCTCCGGCAAGGTTCGCGCCCAAGGCGTGGACATGGAACTGCAAGGTGCGCTGACCGAGCAATGGCAAGTCGGCGCCGGCTACACCTTCACCCGCGCCCACTACATCAAGGACGAAAACCCGGCCAACAATAACCAGAAATTCGACACCGACATGCCCGAGCACCTGTTCAAGGTCTCCACCGTGTATCGCTTCAAAGGCCCGCTGGAAAAACTGCGCGTGGGCGGCAACGTCTACTGGCAGAGCCGCATGTACAACGACATCGCTCTGGCCAACGGCGGCAGCTATCGCCTCGAACAGGGTGGCTACGCGGTCACCGACCTGATGGCCGGTTATGAGGTCAACAAGCACCTCGACTTGCAGGTCAACGCCAACAACATTTTCGACCGCAAGTACTATTCCTCCATCGGCACCGACGTGACCTGGGGCTCGACCGATAACTACGGCACCCCGCGCAGCTACATGATGACCGCCAAGTACAAGTTCTGAGGCGATAGCGCTCAGCAAGCACCACACAGGGCGCCGGGAGTTTTCCGGTGCCCTTTTTGCAGGTTCATTAGGCATGGCCGGCAATTACCGATAGTCTCTGGCGACACTTTCGCGAAGCACCGGCCATGCCCCAGACAGATTTCTCCTCCGACCTCCAGGCCATCGGCAGCATTGACGCTGTGCCGGTGATCCTGAGCATGGTCAAGCACATCACCGGTATGCGCTTCGCCGCCGTAGCGCGGGTCACCGAGAGCAAGTGGATCGCCTGCGCCGTGGATGATTCGATTGACTTCGGCCTGTTACCCGGCGGCGAACTGGTGCTCGAATCGACGATTTGTCATGAGATCCGCCAGCACCATCAGCCAGTGATCTTCGGCCATGCCAGCCAGCACCCGCTGTTCTCCACGCATCACACGCCGAAAACCTACGGCCTGGAAAGCTATATCTCCATTCCGATCATCAAGGCCGATGGCGAGTTTTTCGGCACGCTGTGCGCCATTGATTCGGTTCCGGCGAACCTCGATGACCCGGCCATCGAAAAGACCCTCACCCTCTTTGCCCAGCTGATTGCGATGAGCCTGGATACCCAAGGCCATTTGCACGCGACCAAAACCGCGCTGGCCGATGCCAACGAAATGGGCCGTCTGCGCGAGCAGTTCATTGCGGTACTGGGCCACGATTTGCGCACGCCACTCAGCGCCATTCGCATGAGTGCCGATCTGCTGGACAGCAAAGTCGAGGACAAGCGCTCGCGCACGCTGCTGTCGGCGATTCGCACCAGCTCGGTGCGCATGGGCGTGCTGATCGAAAACATCCTCGACTTCGCCCGGGGTCGGCTCGGCAGTGGCATCCCGGTGCAGCGCAAACTGGTCGATGACTTGCAGCAAACGCTGCGCCAGACCCTTGCAGAAATCCAGGTGGCGTACCCGCAGGCGAAGTTTATCGATTCGCTGGAGGTGCCGGCCGGGGTCTATTGCGACCCGCTGCGGATCAGCCAGTTGTTATCGAATCTGCTGGGCAACGCCGTGACCCACGGCTCCACCGCCGAACCGATCGTGCTCAAAGCCTTTGCCGAGGGCGACGAAGTCGTTATTTCGTTGACCAATCAGGGCACGCCAATCCCGCCTGCGCTGATGCCGCTGCTGTTCGAACCGTTTTCCCGTTCCGAAGCAGGCCAGCGTCATGAAGGGTTGGGACTGGGCTTGTACATCGCCGGGCAGATTGCCAATGCGCACAACGGCACCTTGAGCGTGACATCCGACCGTGAAACGGGCACCTGTTTTGTCGCGCGCTTCCCTGCCCGCTTCAAGTGGGTCTGAGCGCCGTTCTAAGTATTCAGTGGCGTCTGCGGCGTGTCGGGGTTGAGCTGGCGGCGGCGGAACTGCCCCGGTGGCTGGCCATGAATCTGGCGAAACCGCCGGGAAAAATAGGCCTCATCGGCGAACCCGCACAACCGCGCCACCTCGCCCACCGAGCGCGTACTGTTGAGGAGGAAGTTGCGCGCCGCGTGCATGCGCCGCTCCAGCACCAGCTCGGTGAAGGTCTTGCCGATCTCTTTGCGCAACCAGTGCGTCAGGTAGGTCGGTGACAGATAGGTCGCAGCGGCGACTTTGATCAGGTTGAGATCAGGATCGGCGATGTTCTTCCGCAAATACTCGAACATGCGGCTCAAGGCGTCGCGACGACTGTTCTCGGCAGCATTCTCTTCGGCCAGGCGCTTGAGCGGCTCGGCGTAGAGAAAACACACGCTGCCGATCATCTGCAGCAACAAGCCCTTGAGCATTTCCCGCGTGCCGAACTGACGGTTCTCATCGAGTGCGCGCATCTGTTCGATCAGGCCGCAGACCTGAGCGAAATCCTCATCGCCCAAAATGAAATCCAGATGTTCCTGAAAGCGGAACGGCGACAGCTCAGGCGCGAGCAGGATCGACACCTCTTCCAGATCCATCGGGTCGCATTGCAGATGCGGCAAGAGAAACGTCTGGGAAAAATTGATGACGATGAAATTGCTGTCTGCGGGATGCGGAATCACGTGCACGCGGTGCGGCAGGATGAACGCCAGAGTGTTGCGCGGGAATGGCCGCTGGACGCTGCCGATGTGCTGCACGGTGTCGCCACCGAGGTTGATCTGGATCTGGAAGTACTCGTGCCGGTGAGGCGCGGTTTCGGCGCGACGACCCTTTTTGTCGCGAATGTAGAAATCGGTCAATTCGCTGCGTTGCTGCATGACGTAAGTCGGGATACGGCTGGGTGAAGACATGGGCAGAAGGTCCTCCGGGCAGTGAGGTAGCGCCTGTCATCTTGCAGGGTTGGGCGGTGGGCGGCAATGAGTCATACGATGACGTTGGCTTTTTTGAAAGAAGCCTCGCGATGAGCCTGTCCAAAAACCGCATTGCTATAAAAATACGGATAGTCGTTATTTTTCAAATGCTTAAGATTTAAAACTGATCTTTATTATCAAGACAAATCGTATTTATTTTTTTGGACAGGTTCGCCAAAGCCACTTTTTTCAAGAAAAAACGTTCTAACCCATCGGTTGATTTAGAACCGTTGTACGACCAGTGTAATGACCAACGCAGCCCAACCTCTTTCAAAAACAATCAAAGGTGCGCACGTCATGATCCTGCTATTTCCCCTCGCCGCCCCGCCCGACCTCCCCTTGAAATCAATCGCACAAAGACGTTCCTGAACGTCTGAAAGCCGCGCTGCAACCCGTTCGATTGCCTTGCCCCACACGTTGCGGGCAACGGCATCGGCTGCTCGAAAAATCTCGACTCTTCTAACAATAACGAGGTCTCCGCATGTCCAACTCCCATTCTTCCAGTGCCACGGTGCCGCCGGTGATTGCCGGTGCACGCGATGCCGTTACGGCGCAGCGCCTGCCTACGCGGCGGCGCTGGTTCATGCTGTCGCTGCTGCTGATCGCGACGATCATCAATTACATCGACCGGGTGAACATCTCGATCGCCGCGCCATTCATGGCCAAGGACCTGGGCCTGGACAAGATCGAGATGGGCCTGATCTTTTCCGCGTTCGCCTGGACCTATGCCTTGGCGCTGGTGCCGGCCGGCTTCATTGCCGATCGGTTTGGCTCGCGCTTCACCTACGGCGTTTCGCTGATCAGCTGGTCGACCGTCACCGTCTGCCAGGGCTTCGCCACAGGATTTGCTTCGCTGTTCGGCCTGCGCCTGGCGGTCGGCGCCATGGAAGCCCCGGCTTTTCCGGCCAACAGCCGCGCAGTGACGGTGTGGTTTCCGGCGCGGGAACGCGGGATGGCCAGCAGCATTTACGTGTGCGGCCAGTACCTCGGCACGGCGCTGTTCACCGGCGCGCTGTTATGGCTGGCGACCACTTTTGACTGGCGCCACGTGTTCTACAGCACCGGCGCACTCGGCATCGTCTTCGGTGTGCTGTGGCTGTACCTGTATCGCGATCCGCTGAACTGCAAGAAAGTCAGCCAGGAAGAATTGAAGTACATCGAAACCGGCGGCGGTCTGGTCAAGAGCAGCCAGGAGCGCACCCGCTTCAACTGGCGGCAGATTGCCGAGCTGTTCAGCTATCGGCAGATCTGGGCGATCTGCATCGGCAAATTCGCCAGCACCTCGGCGCTGTACTTCTTCCTTACCTGGTTCCCGACCTACCTGATCGAAGAACGCAAACTGACCATGATCAAGGCCGGGATCTTCGCCGTGCTGCCCTTCGTCGGTGCCACGGTGGGGATTCTGCTGGCCGGCATCGTTTCCGACCTGCTGATCCGTCGCGGCTACTCGATGTCGTTTGCGCGCAAGTTGCCGCTGGTGGTCGGTTCGATGCTGGGCATGTCGATCGTGCTGGTCAATTTCACCGACTCCAACCTGATCTGCATCGCCGTGCTGACCATCGCGTTCTTCGCCCAGGGCATCGCGTCCTCGTCGTGGGCGGCGGTATCGGAAGTCGCGCCGAAAGAGCTGATCGGCCTCACCGGCGGCATTACCAGCCTGGCGGCGAACATCGGCGGCATCGTCACGCCGATCGTGATCGGCGCCATCGTCCACGCCACCGGCACCTTCGCCTATGCCTTCTGGTTTATTGGCGGCGTCGCGCTGATCGGCACCCTCTCCTATTCGTTACTGCTCGGACGCCTGTATCGCATCGAGCTGAAGGTGCGCTGAGGCAAGAACCCGGATTTGTCCAAACGCAGGCGGCTTTCGTCCAACTTCGCCGACGCCAGCCGCCGTACGCTGCCCTTTCAAACAGGATGACCCGCAGGATGAACATGACCGAATACGTCTTTACCCCGGATCTGCCGGTGACCTTGCCGGTACTCGGCACCGAGCAGCGCTTCCCCGTTGGCCGGGTGTTCTGTGTCGGCCGCAACTACCCATGGCCGGACACTCAAGGCCAGTCGCGCCAGCCGCCAGTGTTTTTCATGAAACCGGCAAGTTGCGTGGTCGATGCCGTCGGCGACGTCGCCTTCCCCTCAGTGTGCGAGGACTTCGTTCACG
Source organism: Pseudomonas iranensis (assembly GCF_014268585.2). NCBI lineage: Bacteria > Pseudomonadati > Pseudomonadota > Gammaproteobacteria > Pseudomonadales > Pseudomonadaceae > Pseudomonas > Pseudomonas iranensis. Next base: position 2,814,306 of record NZ_CP077092.1, on the reverse strand, counting down.
AAATCGAACTGGTCGTAGCCATCGGTGAAGGCGGCGCGAATATCCCTGAAGATCAGGCTCTGGCCTACGTGTGGGGCTACGCCGCCGGCCTCGACCTGACCCGCCGCGATGTGCAACGCGCAGCCAAGAGCAACGGCTTGCCGTGGGAAGGCGCCAAGGTGTTCGACGGCGCCGCGCCGATGACTGCCGTCGTCCCGGTGAGCCGCAGCGGCCATCCCGAGGGCGAGTTGTGGCTGAACGTCAACGGCGAAGAACGCCAGCGCGACAATCTCGACAGCCAGATCTGGTCGGTCAGTGAAGTAATCGCGCGCATCTCGCAATCCGTGGCCCTGCGCGCCGGCGACCTGATCATGACCGGCAGCCCCGCCGGCGTCGACAGCCTGCAACCGGGCGACGTGATCAGCGCTGGCATAGACGGCATTGGCCACCTGGAAATGCGCGTCGGCCCACGGCCCTGATTCCAGCGGATTGAGAAAAAAGGAGAACAACAATATGACGACCTCTTTGAAAGTTGCGCTGGTCACCGGCGCCGGCAGTGGCATCGGCCGCGCTGTGGCGCTGGGCCTGATGGCCGACGGCTTCACCCTCGTGCTCGCCGGTCGCCGGCCCGAGCCCTTGCAAGCGCTGGCCGAACTGGCGCTGAGCCAGGGTCACCAAGCACTGGCGGTACCCACCGACGTGCGTGATCCGGCCAGTGTCGACGTGCTGTTCGCGACCATTGCCGAGGTCTACGGGCGCCTCGATGTGGTCTTCAACAACGCCGGCGTCAACGCCCCCGCCGTGCCGCTGGACGAGCTGACCTTCGAGCAGTGGCGCAACGTGATCGACACCAACCTCAACGGTGTCTTTCTCTGCGCTCGCGGCGCGTTTGGGCTGATGCGCAAACAACAGCCGCAGGGCGGACGAATCATCAACAACGGCTCGATTTCCGCACACACACCGCGCCCGTTCAGCAGCGCCTACACCGCGAGCAAACACGCCGTGCTCGGCCTGACCAAATCCCTGGCGCTGGACGGCCGCGAATTCAACATCGTCTGTAGCCAGATCGACATCGGCAATGCCCTGACGGAAATGTCGGTGCGCATGACCAAAGGCGTACGCCAGGCCAACGGCAGCATCGCCGTCGAACCGATGGTCGACGTCAAACACGTCGCCGACGCGGTGCGCTACATCGCCGGCCTGCCGCTGTCAGCCAACGTCCTGAACATGACCGTCATGGCCAGCGCCATGCCGTTTGCCGGCCGCGGTTGAGCCGGCCTTTTTATTGCGTAATGAGGTAGCCATGAAGCCAGAAATCCTGCAACTGAGCCCGATCCTGATCCCGGAAATCAACGCGCGTCTGGACCAACTGTTCACCGTACGCCGCTACTTCCAGCAAGCGGACAAACCCGCCTACGTAAAGGAACACGGCGCCAGCATTCGCGGCGTCATCACCGGCGGTCACACCGGCATCAGCCAGGCGCTGATGGCGCAACTGCCGAACCTGGAAGTCGTCGCGGTCAACGGCGTCGGCACCGACGCCGTCGACCTGGCCTACGCCCGCGACCGCGGCATCCGCGTCACCGCCACCATCGGCGCCCTCACCGAAGACGTCGCCGACCTCGCCATCGGCCTGCTCATCTCGGTCTGTCGCGGCCTGTGCACCAGCGACCGCTACGTACGCTCCGGCCAATGGCCACAAAGCCCGACCCCACTCGCCCCGCTGCCCTTGGCCCGACAAGTCTCCGGCATGCGCATCGGCATCGTCGGCATGGGCCGCGTCGGCCGCGCCATCGCCACCCGCGCCGCCGCCTTCGGCTGCCCGATCAGCTACACCGACCTGCAACCGATGAGCGACGTCCCTCACACCTTCGTCGCCGATCTCAAACAACTGGCCCGCGACAGCGACGCCCTGATCCTCGCCGCCGCGGCGGACAAGGGAGAAGCGATCATCGACGCGCCAGTGCTGCAAGCGCTGGGCAAGGACGGTTATCTGGTCAACGTCGCCCGGGGCAAACTGGTGAATGAGGCCGATCTGGTGGCCGCGCTTTCGGCTGGTGAAATTGCCGGGGCTGGACTGGATGTGTTTGTCGATGAACCGAATGTGCCTGAAACGTTGTTTGCTAATGAACAAGTGGTGCTGCAACCGCATCGGGCCAGCGCAACATTGCAGACTCGCACGCGGATGGGGGAAATGGTCGTGGCGAGTCTGGTTGATACGTTTGCGGGGAAAGTGCCGGTTGGGTGTGTGACCGGGTGAATGGTTGTTTGGGATAGGCTGCAGATTGCGTTGAGTCAGTGAAATCCAGCCCCCTCACCCCAGCCCTCTCCCCCCAGGGGGCGAGGGGGAAAGGGAGCCGATCTTCGTTGAATCCAAGAACGAGCTCGACGCAGAGTCTCAGGTCGGCGCATCTTCACCAAACACCTCGACCAAGTCCCCTCTCCCTCTGGGAGAGGGTTAGGGTGAGGGCCGTCCCTGGAGAAACCGGATCGCAAGACAAAAGAACACTCCCCAATCATCATCGTGTTGCCTGATACACAGCCATCGCGAGCAGGCTCACTCCTGCAGTTTTGATCGGATGCATGCAGTGAGGAAACGGTCGGCTGTCAGGCCGCCTTCGCGAGCAGGCTCGCTCCCACAGAAAAGCAAAAGCAAACCAAGCAGGCCGTCCCGCCACCCAACACGATGAGCGTTAGCTCGAGAAAGCTTTTGATCCTGGAGCCCGTCGGCAGGCTGAGTGGAGGGATTGATCCGGGGGTGGGAGCGCAGCGACCGTCTGGCGCAGCCAGACACAGCGGAAGGAGGTGCAGCGGAGCAAACCGTAGCCGCTGCGCCCGGATCGATCCCGGAGCGAAGGAACCCCGAGCCCCAGCGAGCGGGCCGAACGTCAGGGCGAAGACCTTTTGGTTCCTTTTGGGGCGTTTGCCAAAAGGGACTCGCCGTAAGGGCGAAACCGCCAGCCGCAACACCCAAAAAAACGGATATTCACCCAAAACCCCCAAAGCATGGTCGGCCCAAAGGCCGCCAAGACCCAAAAAAAACCCCACAACCGAAAACCAGTGTGGGGCCAAAAAATTGGTTGGTTGCGGCCAACCAAAGGAGCTCTGTCAAAACCCGTCAAGCGCTCAGATCAAATGCAATCCTGAGCCGCCCGCTCAAAACTCGAAGGCAACAAATTCGACGCCAGCAAATGCCGCTCATAAATGAACACCTTGCCGCCCTTCCCCGCCTTGTACGCCTCCAGCACGTTATCCGCCGAGACCTTGCTCGGCACCACAATCCGATAACTGCGCTGACTCTGCGAAACCGTCGGATTCAACGCACTGCCCTGCAACTTCGGCACTACGCAATCGGCGTACTGCGCCGGCGTCTTGCTGGTCTGCAAGGTCAGGGTCGGATCGTTCGGCGCCGAAGCGCAACCGGCGAGCAACAGG